>JAJDXW010000156.1 GCA_022823045.1 Gammaproteobacteria bacterium | reverse complement strand
TTCGGCGGCGGCCCTTGCGACCCCGGGCTCGCCAAGGCCGCCGGGACGCCAACGCGGTCGCCCGCTCTGCCGGGCGAGGGGGCACCCCGGACTCGACGGCCCGGGTCAGTCGAGGCTTCTCGCGACCCGGAAGCCGACGTGGATGTCGTGGAAGGCGTCCGGGACCCTCACCCGGTTGGCCGGCCGGCTCGCCCGCGGGAGGCTGCACCAGGAGCCGCCCCGCATCATGCGCCACGCGCATTCGCCGTCGCCGGGCTCCTGGACCGATCCGTCGGAGGGGGCTCCGTCGTAGCTTTCGCGGCCGCAGTCGGCGACCCACTCGTAGACGTTGCCGACCATGTCGTGGATGCCGAACGCGTTCGCCGGGAACGATCCGACCGGGGCGGTTCTCGGGTCCTCCCAGGGCACCCCGCACTCCTCGCAGTTCGCGTGGCCGCGGCCGACCTCATCCCCCCACGGGAATCGCGTTGCGCTCCCCGCCCGCGCCGCGTACTCCCACTCCGCCTCGCTCGGCAGGCGGTACGCCTTTCCCGTCAGACCCGACAGCCATCGAACGTAGTCCCGCGCGTCCCGCCAGGTCACGAGCATCACCGGCCGACGGTCCCGGCCGAGTCCGATGTCGCTCACCCCGTGGCGGCAGGCGCCGGCCGCGACGCACGTGTCCCACTCGGCGAACGTGGTCTCGTAGCGGGCGAGGGCGAAGTGGCGCGCGAGCTCGACGGTTCGCACCGGACCTTCGTCGGTGTCCCCGCCCCCGGAGAGGTCGCCCATCCGGAACGTGCCGGCCGGCACCACGACCAGCTCGGGGCATTCGTCGCAGTCCCGGATGATGGCGCCGGGGTCCGACCCGAGGGCCGGGGCAAGGGGGAGGATCGGGAGGGCGGCGGCAATGCAGGCGGCGGCGATGCGGGCGAGCGTGCTTGCCGCCGGCCGGTGGTTCCTTGACAGTCCCGGCATGGCTATCTCCCCTTACTGCCGTCCCCGCGAGCAAGCTACTGCACCGGTCGGCCACGGATCAACCGGCGGCGCACGTTCGCCCGGAGCCGCTGCTCCACTCCGCCTTCGGTTGGTAGGATCGGCGGCGGGGCGGCAACCGGGGGACGCGAATCCGAACGCGTCGGTAGCTCGATGAACACTTCAGCCAGCCACGAGCGGCTCGAGGCGGACGGGGCATCGAGCGCCGGCCGCGCGCCCGCCGTTTCCGCCGCGGTCGTCGAGGAGTTCCAGGCGCGCGGAGTCGTCGTGCTCCGTGGCGCGTTCCGCGAGTGGGTGGAGCCGCTCCGGGCGGGAGTGGCCGCGGTCATGGCCGACCCGAGCCCTTTCGAGCGGACCGTCCGCCCGGACGACGGGAGCCCGCCCTTCTTCCAGGACTACTGCAACTGGAATCGGATCGACGAGTTCCGCCGATTCGTGTTCGAGAGCCCGGCCGGCGCCGTCGCGGCCACCCTGATGCGGTCCGCCCATGCCCGGTTCTTCCACGAACACGTCCTCGTCAAGGAACCGGGCACGGCCGTCGAGACACCCTGGCACCACGACCAGCCCTACTACTGCGTGGCGGGGGAGAAGACCGTAAGCCTCTGGATCGCTCTCGATCCGGTCGCGCGCGAGACGTCCGTCGAGTACGTGGGCGGGTCGCACCGCTGGGGGTGCACCTTCCGGCCGACCCGGTTCAACGGCACCGACCTCTTTGCGAACGACCGGACCGAGCGGGTTCCGGACATCTCCGCCCGGCGCGGCGAGTTCGACCTCGCGGGTTGGGCGATGGAGCCGGGAGACGCGGTCGCGTTCAGCTTCCTCACCCTCCACGGTGCACCCGGCAATGTCTCGGAGACGGTGCGGCGGCGCGCCTTCAGCGCCCGGTTCGTCGGCGACGATGCGGTGTTCCGGGACCTCGGGGGCCTCGGGTCGCCACCGTTTCGCGACATTGCCCTCGCGGACGGCGCCCCGCTCTCGGGGCCGGAGTTCCCGGTGGTCTTCCCACCGCCCGCCGCCCGCTGACCCGGTTGCACATCAGGCGGGGCTCGGGGAAATGGGGTCAGCGCGGGTTTTCGGGTTCGACGGAACGAACCGAATCGGGATTGAAAGACGCGAAAACCCACGCTGACCCCATTTCCCCCTGGTGGTCTTCCCACCGCCTTCGATCCGTTCCTGATCCTCCGATCGAGCGGCGCCGCCCGATTCAAGTCCCGGAACCTCGATCTCCTTCGAGGTTCCGGGCCCGGGTGAGGGCCTGATCTCCGAAGCGCTTGCGCACCGCGTCGAGGGTCTGGTCGAGCCGCTCGTCGTGGACCGTCCGCGGGGCCTCGAAGAGATCGAGCTGCTCCGCTTCACCCCCGTCTCCTTCCCCCAGCTCGAAGGCGGCGACCCCCACGAGCCGAATCGGCGCGCGGAGGTCGAACTCGCGGAGCAGCGACTCGGCGGCTTCGACGATCGTTCGCGTCGCATGGGTGGGGGCGGAGAGGAGGGTCTGCCGGGTATGGAGGCGGAAGTCGGCGGTACGGAGCTTCACCCGGACGCCGCGCGCGGCGAGCCCCTCGTCTCGGACCCGCCGCGCGACGGTGTCCGCCGCCCGGAGCAGCCACGGCCGGATCGCGGCTTCGCCGACGATGTCCTCGTCGAGGGTGTTCTCCGAGCCGATGCTCTTCGCCTCGCGCTCGGGCACCACCGCGCGGGAGTCCCGCCCGTGCGCGAGGGCGTGGACGTGGGCGCCGAGGCTCCCGCCGAGCCAGCGCTCGAGGGTGGCGAGCGGGGTCGCCGCGACGTCCCCGATGGTGGCGATGCCGTGCGCTTCCAGCCGCTCGCGGGTGCGGGGGCCCACCCCCCACAGCCGATCGATGGACAGCGGGTGCAGGAAACCGGTCACCTCGTCCGGGGCGACGACGGTCAGACCGTCCGGCTTGCCGCGGTCGCTCGCGACCTTCGCCACGTACTTGGTGGTGGAGACCCCCACCGAGACGGTGAGCTTCGTCGCCCGGAAGACCGCGCGGCGGACCGCCTCGCCCATCTCCCGCGGCTCGCCGGACAGGGCCTCGCAGCCGGTCATGTCGACGAACGCCTCGTCCACGCTCAGGGGCTCGACGAGGGGCGAGAAGGCGCCGAGGGCTCGCATCACCACCCGCGAGACGGCGCGGTACCGCTCGAAGCGGGGCGGGAGGACGATCGCGTGGGGGCACCGGCGCCGCGCGAGCGCCATCGGCATCGCGCTCCCCACCCCGGACGGCCGCGCCTCGTAGCTCGCCGTGGAGACCACCCCGCGCGGCCCGGTGCCCCCGATGAGGAGCGCCTTGCCGCGAAGCTCCGGGCGGTCGAGCTGCTCGACGGCCGCGAAGAACGCGTCCATGTCGGCGTGGAGGATGATGCGCGGCCAGCCGGAAGCCATGGTCGGAGGGATGCCCGGGGGGAGACGATGATAATCCCCGGTGTCCGGCCCACGAAAACGGGGTCGGAGCGGGGTTTCCGGTCGTGTGGTCCCCATCCGGGCCGCCCGATCGAGCCGGAAGTCCCCCTCTGGCCCCGTTTCCGGGTGCGATATGCGGGCGGGATTCGTGGCAGGATGGGAAGCGCAACGCAACCGGAGGATCGACCCGTGACCAACCCGTTCACCCTCGAAGGAAAGCGCATCGCGATCACCGGCGCGGGCGGCGGCATCGGATCGACGGCGGCGCGGATCGCGGCCGGTCTCGGCGCCGATGTCCTGGTCTCGGACCTCGAGGCGCCCGACGAGGTCGCCGACTCGGTGCGCGAGCGCGGCCGGCGGTCCGAAGCGGCCGCCCTCGACGTGACCGACCGCGCCGCGGTGGAGGCGTGGGCCACGTCCTGCGGCGCGGTCGACGGGCTCATCGACTGTGCGGCCATCTGCCCCTTCGACGACTGGACCGAAGACGGATGGGACGAGGTCGCGGAACGGGTGTTCGACATCAACCTGCACGGTCCCCTCAACCTCGTGCGCGCGTTCATGGCGTCGATGGCCGAGCGGGGCGGCGGGCGCATCGCGATGGTGGGTTCGATCGCGGGCCGGATCGGCGGCCTCGTCGCGGCGCCGCACTACGTCATGAGCAAGGGCGCCATCCACAGCTTCGTGCGCTGGTCGTCACGGAAGGGGGCGCCGCACGGCGTCCTCGTGAACGGGGTGGCCCCGGGTCCGGTCCGGACCCCGATGACCGCGAGCCAGACCTTCGACAACGCCCGTTTCCCCCTCGGGCGGATGGCGGAGGCGGAGGAGATCGCGGGTCCCCTCGTCTTCCTCGTATCCCCCGCCGCGAGCTACGTGAGCGGCGCGGTGCTCGACATCAACGGCGCCATGCACTTCAGCTAGCCACCCGCCCCTCGGTGAGGATGCGGCCTGGAGTGCTCGCACGTTACCGGGCCGCATCCGGTTCTCGACGAGTAGTATCATCACCGGAAACCAGGCAGCCAGCGATGGCGAGCACGACATGAGCACGATGAACCGCGAGGCATACGCCGCGCTCATCGAGGCGGGCGCCACCGAGGACAAGGCCCGTGAGGCGGCCAAGTCCGTCGCCCAATACGACACCGACATCGCCGAGATGAAGGCAAGCCTGCTCCTGCTCAAGTGGATGGTCGGCTTCAACCTTGCATTCTCCGCCGCCATCTTGTGGCGGATCCTCGCGCTCGACTGAGCGACGGTCGGGGCAGGCGTCTCTCGGCTCGACGCCTTCCGGCACACGCATCTCACCGCCAGAGAACGTGACCGCTTCCATGCCGGGGCGCGCGACGAACTTCCATCCCTCGCTCAAGTCCGGATGTCGTCTCGACTCGTCCCCGTGAGGTCACACGACATTCCCTGTTGTAGCCGAGGACCGGGTCGAAGGCGTGTCGCGGCCACCTCGGTTGAACTGCTCCACGGTGGCCACGAGCATGTGCTGGATCTGCTGTCGGGTCGGGGGGTATCCGGCAGGGACCATCCGGTTGCGCTCCGGCCCGGTACCCCGCAATTCTCCGCCTGCCGGGCGCCTGCGTTCGCGATACCCGACGGGCGACTCCATCAATGCGCCGGGATGACGGGTACGTAGAAGAAGCCTCGGCCCTTCCGGTTCGGCCGGCTCCCTTCGAGATGGCCGGAATCGGCCAGCCCGGCAAGGAGTTTTCCCGCCGAGACCTTGCTGAGTCCGGTCAAGTCGGCAACCTCGACCGTCGAAACTCGCCCGCGCGCACGGCTCCAATCGAGAATGAGTGCTTCACGCCCCTCGGAGCTGCGAAGGGAGACGAGGCGGTGGGCGAGCCTCCTCCGAGCGGCATCGGACAGACGGAATGCCTTGGGGCGATGGGCGGGCACCCCGTGCACCGGGGTGATCACGAATTCCGTCCCGGTCGGGTCCATGTGAGCCTGCGCCAGCCGGAGGATCGCTTCGCCGGCTTCGTTCGGGGAGGGCCGCTGCAGGACCGGAGCCGCGGAGTCCGAATCCACCCAGCCATGCCGGGTCAGGTGTTCGATGAGCAGAAGCGAGTCGACATTGCCGGCCCACTCGGGAGCGAGCGCGCCTACCAGGTCGACAACCGCGGCGTCCGGGGTACCGCCGAGCAGCGCCACGCGGACGTAGGGGCCGTCAACCTGGGAGATGGCCGGTGCAGGCCGACCGATGGCGAGCATGTCCCGCACCATCCTGTCGACGCCAATCCCTTCGCGTTCAGCCAGACCCAGCGTGGCCATGGCTTCGGCCAGGCTTCGGTAGCGGGGAACCGCGGGGTGCGTGATGATGTTGTCGGGCGTCACCCCTCCCAGGAACCCTCCTGGCGAGGTCACGACCAAGGTATCGCCGACATGCTCGATCACGGTTGGGCGCGGCGACATCCAATCACGGTGAACAGCCCCGTTGACGATTGCCTCACGCAGCGTCCGGGGAGGAATAGCCCGGATCCTTCCGCGGGCGAAGCCCTTGTCGGTGTGCGTAATGCGGTTGGCCACCTCGCCCGCCTGTTCGACCTTGTAGACCTGCGTGAGCAGGGGGCCGACCTCCTCGATCCGCAGAGTGCTGTCACCCCCCGGCATGTCGCGGCGGATGTAGTCAACGCCGGGAAAAGGAGTTCCCACGAACAGCAGCGAGCCTGCATTGGTGAGTTGATGCGGATCCTTGACCAGGTTCAGGCGGCGGAGGAGGTCCGCGTCGGTGGCATTGACCAGATCTGCTCTCGAGTCGTTTCCACTGGATTCCCGCAGATAGTGACGGGCGATCTCGCAGGCGGCGGGGCTAACGTCGTCCAGGGTTCGGTCCGATGGCTGGTCCGACCAGTCGAACCCGATCCGCTCCAGCATCCTCGACCGCCAGACGACAGGATCCACCTCGACACAGTTGGCGCCGACCCGCCACTTCAGTTTCCCCCGGTACCGGACGGGGTCGAACGAGTCGATGCAAGTCAGGATGAGGATACGGCACCCGTCGAGTTCCGCCGCGCGGGCCGCAACCGTGAGTTTCTCCGACGTGAGCTCCCAGATCCGATGACGGAGCCACTCCGGGTCGAGCCGGGTGCCAATCCGGTCGCCGTCGTCGGCGACACCCACGATGAGAGCGCCGCCGCCTGGCGTATTCGCCATGCAGGCCATCTCCTCCGCCAGATGGCGGGCGGCCTCCTCGTTGGTGGTCCCACCGGGGGAGACGGCTCCGCCCGGAGCGCGCCGGCCCGGTTCCTCCTTCACGTCCACCCGCTCCATTTCAATTCGGTCGGGCGGCTCACCCGCAGACAAACGGCGCAGGGTCTGCTCGACGAGCACGTCGATCGAGTTCCCCCCAGGAATCCCCAATGCCATGAGCGGTATCCTCCGGACCTGCGTTCGTAAAAAGTAACTATACTCTCGGTCCGATGGTTTTGTTACATTTTTTACTGAAAAAGAAAAGTAAATTGGTAATCTGGAGGATTGCTTATCTTTTTTGCTCGACGAACGACACGACGCTCGCGCACTCGGATTGCATCGGGGCGGAGGCGGTAGCCGGCAAGAGCGTCCCTGCAAGATGCCCATCGAGCGCAGGGGTCGGGATGCGCAGCGTCCGGCGGCGAACGAGGCGATAATTCGCCGTGCGCTCCCGGGCCCCGTTACCGGGGGCCGGTGGGCGCGACCCGTTCCTTACCTTATACCCGGAGCCGAGCGATGAATGGCGGAACGACGACGGGAGGGGGCTGGCAGTTCTGGATCGACCGGGGTGGCACGTTCACGGACGTGGTGGCGCGCCGTCCGGACGGCGGTCTCGAGACCCACAAGCTCCTCTCCGACAACCCGGAGCACTACCGGGACGCCGCCATCCAGGGGATCCGGGAGGTCCTCGGCCTTGGCGCGGGAGCGCCGGTCCGGGGGGTGGACGCGGTCAAGATGGGCACCACCGTCGCCACCAACGCGCTTCTCGAGCGCAAGGGGGACCGCACCCTCCTCGTCGTCAACCGGGGGTTCCGGGACGCGCTCCGGATCGGCTACCAGACGCGGCCGCGCCTCTTCGACCTTCGCATCGTGCTCCCCGAGATGCTCTACGAGCGGGTGGTCGAGGTCGATGCGCGGGTCGGGGCGGGCGGCGAGCTGATCGCCCCTCTCGACGCGGCGCGGGCGGAAGCGGAGCTCCGGGCCGCCTTCGCGGACGGGATCCGCTCGGTCGCGATCGTGCTCATGCACGGCTACCGCTACCCGGAGCACGAGCTCGCCCTCGGGCGGCTCGCGCGGGACATCGGATTCACCCAGGTCTCGACGAGCTACGAGACGAGCCCCCTCATGAAGCTCGTCGGCCGCGGCGACACCACCGTCGTCGACGCCTACCTCTCGCCCCTCCTTCGCCGCTACATCGACCGGGTCGCGGGGGAGCTCGGTGAGGGGGTGCGCCTCATGTTCATGCAGTCGAACGGGGGGCTCACCGACGCGCACCGTTTCCAGGGCAAGGACGCGATCCTCTCCGGCCCGGCGGGGGGCATCGTGGGGGCGGTGGAGACGGCGGCCCGGGCCGGGCGCGAGCGCATCATTTCCTTCGACATGGGCGGGACATCGACCGACGTCGCCCACTACGACCGAGCCTACGAGCGGGCCTTCGAGACCCTGGTGGCCGGGGTGCGGATGCGCGCGCCGATGATGATGATCCACACCGTGGCGGCGGGCGGGGGCTCGATCCTCGCCTTCGACGGGGCCCGCTACCGGGTCGGCCCCGAATCCGCCGGGGCGGACCCCGGGCCGGCCTGCTACCGGCGCGGAGGGCCGCTCTGCGTCACCGACTGCAACGTCCTCCTCGGCAAGCTCCAGCCCGAGTTCTTCCCGCGGGTGTTCGGCCCCGGCCAGGACGAGCCCCTCGACTGCGATGCGGTGGCCGCCGGATTCGAGGCGCTCGCGGCGGAGATCGCGGCGAGCCCGGCGGGGGAGGGCCGGCCCGCCCCGTCAGCGGTCGAGGTTGCCGAGGGGTTCCTTCGCATCGCGGTCGACAACATGGCGAACGCGATCAAGTCGATCTCCGTTCGCCGCGGCTACGACGTGACCGGCTACACCCTGAACTGCTTCGGCGGGGCGGGCGGACAGCACGCCTGCCTCGTCGCGGATGCCCTCGGCATGACCCGGGTCATGATCCACCCCTTCGCGGGCGTGCTCTCGGCGTACGGGATGGGGCTCGCCGACGTGCGGGCGCTCCGGGACCGGGCGGTGGAGGCCCCCCTCGACGACGCGGGGGCGGAAGTGCTCGGCCGGGCCCTCGACGACCTCGCGGACGAGACTAGCGCGGAGCTCGCGGCCCAGGGGTTCGGGGAGGAGCGGATCCGGGTCCTTCGCCGCGCCCACGTCCGCTACGACGGAACGGATACCTCGGACCTCGTGGAAGCGGGCGGCGCGGGCGAGATGAAGACCCGGTTCGAGGACGCCCACCGGCGTCGCTACGGCTTCATCATGCCGTGGAAGGGGCTCGTCATCGAGGCCGCGTCGGTCGAGGCGATCGGTTCGGTGGAGTCGGACGCCAATCCTTTCGCCGCGGAGGGCGAGGGCGGACCGGCGAAGGCCGGCGACCAGGGGGAGGCTCCGCGGTCCGAGCCGGTCGCCCGGGCCGGGGTGTGGTTCGGCGGCGAAGAGCGCGAGACGCCGATCTACCGGCGCGAGGCGCTCGCCGCGGGCGCGGCACTCGACGGGCCCGCCGTCGTCCTCGAGTCCACCGCGACCACCGTGGTGGAGCCCGGCTGGCGGGCGACCCTCGCCGCGAGCGGCGACCTCGTCCTCGAACGGGTGGTGCCGCTCCCGCGCGAGTCGGCGGCCGGCACCGACTGCGATCCGGTCATGCTGGAGGTGTTCAACAACCGCTTCATGTCCATCGCCGAGCAGATGGGGCTCACCCTCGAGAACACCGCCCTCTCGGTCAACATCAAGGAGCGGCTCGACTTCTCGTGCGCGCTCTTCGACCCGGACGGGATGCTGGTCGCGAACGCGCCCCACATCCCCATCCACCTCGGCTCGATGGGCGAGAGCGTGGTCACGGTGGCGCGGGAGAACCGGGGGCGGATGAAGCCGGGCGACGTCTTCTGCGTGAATGCGCCCTACAACGGCGGCACCCACCTCCCCGACGTGACGGTCATCACCCCGGTATTCGACGAGGATGCCGGGCCGGATGCACCCGCCGCGCCCCGCGCGCCCCGCATCCTGTTCTTCGTCGCGAGCCGCGGCCACCACGCCGACATCGGCGGGTCCATGCCGGGCTCGATGCCCCCCGACGCGCGCACGGTGGAGGAGGAGGGGACCCTCTTCGACAACTTCATGCTGGTGGACGGGGGACGCTTCCTCGAGGACGAGCTCCGCGCCCACCTCGGGGCGGGGCGGTGGCCGGCCCGCAACCCGGACCAGAACGTCGCCGACCTCAAGGCCCAGATCGCGGCCGGGGCGAAGGGCATCCAGGAAGTGCGTCGGATGATCGACGACTTCGGGCTCGACGTGGTGCACGCCTACATGAAGCACGTGCAGGACAACGCCGAGGAGCAGGTGCGCCGCGTGATCGACGTGATGCGCGACGGCGAGTTCGACCTCCCTATGGACATCGGGAGCCGGATTCGGGTGCGTATCGCCTTCGACAAGGCGCGACGCGCGGCGACGGTCGACTTCACCGGCACGAGCGGGCAGCTCCCCAACAACTTCAACGCCCCCTCTGCGGTGGCCCGCTCCGCGGTGCTCTACGTCTTCCGCTGCCTCGTCGAGGACGACATCCCCTTGAACGACGGATGCCTCAAGCCCATCCGCATCGTCATCCCCGAGGACTCGATGCTCGCCCCGAAGTACCCGGCGGCGGTCGCGGCAGGCAACGTCGAGACGAGCCAGGCCCTCGTCGACGCCCTGTTCGGCGCCCTCGGGGTCGCGGCGGAGAGCCAGGGCACGATGAACAACATCCTGTTCGGCAACGAGCGCCACCAGTACTACGAGACGGTGTGCGGCGGGGCCGGGGCGGGGCCGGGCTACGACGGCACCTCGGCCGTGCACACCAACATGACCAACACCCGCCTGACCGACCCCGAGATCCTGGAGTGGCGCTACCCGGTGGTGCTCGAGAGCTTCGGGATCAACCGCGGGAGCGGCGGGGCGGGGCGCTGGCGGGGCGGGGACGGAAGCATGCGCCGGATCCGGTTCCTGGAGGCGATGGACCTCACGGTGCTGTCGCAGCACCGCATCGTCCCGCCCTACGGGCTCGCGGGCGGAGAGGACGGCCGCTGCGGCCGCAACTGGGTGGAGCGGACGGACGGGACGCGGGACGAGATGACCGGCCAGGACCACCGCCACGTCGACGCGGGCGACGTCTTCGTCCTCGAAACCCCCTCCGGCGGCGGCTACGGCCCTCCACCCTCCGCCCCCGGCGAATAGGGTGCCTGCCCGGCTCCGATCCGTCCGGGAGCGATACGCGTCGGGTCAGTCGAAAGCGAGGGTGACGCGCCGGCCGCTCTCCAGGGACTCGTAGGCGGCATCGGCCATCGCGAGCGCGCGGGCGCCGTCCGCGCCGGTCGGAGTGGCCTCGACCGTGCCGTCCAGCACGTTGACGAAGTGGTCCCACTCCGCCCGGTAGGCGGAGGAGTAGCGCTCGAGGAAGAAGTGCATGGCCTTCTGGCTGGTGAAGCCGTGGGCGCCCCCGTGCACCACGGTCGATTCCGGCACGTTGCCCGCGGAGAGGATGCCTTCGCTCCCGTGCGCCTCGATGCGCTGGTCGTAGCCGTAGGTCGAGCGGCGGCTGTTGTTGATGACCGCGAGCTTGCCGCTTGCCGTCTGCATGCCGATGATGGTGGTGTCGTGGTCGCCGAGGGCCGCGACCTCGTCGTCGACGAGGGTGGAGGCGCTCGCCCAGAGCTCGACGGGCTCCTCGCCGAGGAGGTGGCGGGCGAGGTCGAAGTCGTGGATGGTCATGTCCCGGAAGATCCCGCCCGATGCGCGGATGTAGGCGGCGGGGGGCAGCCCCGGGTCCCGCGAGGTGATGAGGAGCTGCTCGATCTTCCCGATCGCGCCCGCGTCGAGCTCGGCCTTGAAGTGCCGGAAGTGGGGATCGAAGCGCCGGTTGAATCCGACGATGAGCTTGATGCCGGAACCTTCGATGTTCGCGAGGCACTCGCGCACTCGGGCGCTGTCGAGGTCGATGGGCTTCTCGCAGAAGACGTGCTTGCCGGCCGCCGCGCCGGCCTCGATGTAGCCCGAGTGGGTGGGAGTCGAGGAGGCGATGACGATCGCCGCCACCTCCGGATCGCCGAATACCGCATCGGCGTCTACCGCCCTCGCGCCGTGCGCCGCCGCCATCGACTCGGCCGCCGCCCGGTCCACGTCCACCACGTACGCGAGCTTCGTCCGGGCGTGACCCACGATGCTCTCGACGTGGACCTTCGCGATTCGCCCGGCCCCCAGCAGCGCAATCCTGTACATCCGCCCCTCCTCTCCGATACGCAGGGTTCGTTTGCGGCCCTTCACCCCGAGCGGTTGATCCACAGCGGACGCCGAGCCTTCGTCCGGCCATGATAGACGACCGCAGGCGGGTGTCCGGCCGACCGGCGGCCGGGAAGTAAATCCCGAGCCGGGGCAGCACCGCGTGTCCGGAAGTGGGCTATCCGGCGGGGGCGGGCTCGAGGCGAAGGAGGGCGCCGAGGGGCGCGGGGGCATCGGTGAGGAGGTAGAGGAGGCCGTCCGGACCCGTCCGCACGTCGCGGATCCGGCCGTACCGGTCCTCGAGGAGGCGTTCCTCGTGCACCACCCGCTCGCCGTCGAGGACGAGGCGGGCGAGGAGCCGGAACCGGAGGGCGCCGACGAAGAGGTTGCCGCGCCACCCGGGGAACCGGTCGCCGTCGTAGACGGTGAGCCCGGAGGGGGCGATCGACGGGGTCCACTGGTGGACGGGCTGGGCGAGCCCATCGCGGTGGGTGCCTTCTCCGACCGGGACTCCGCTCGCGTACTCGCGCCCGTAGCTGATGACCGGCCAGCCGTAGTTGACCCCGGGACGCACCACGTTCAGCTCGTCCCCGCCCCGGGGCCCGTGCTCGTGCGCGAAGAGGACCCCGGTGTCCGGATGGAAGGCGAGGCCCTGCACGTTGCGGTTCCCGAGGGTGTAGATCTCGGGCCGCGCCCCGTCCACGCCCACGAAGGGGTTGTCGGGCGGGACGCTCCCGTCGTCGCGGAGGCGGACGATGCTCCCCGCGTGGTCGCCCGGGTCCTGGGCGCGGTGCCGGTCCCCGCGGTCCCCGAGGGTGACGAAGAGATGCCCGTCCGGAGCGAACCGGAGCCGCGACCCGAAGTGACGCCCGCCGCCCGACTTCGGGAGGGCGCGGGACAGCACCTCCACCTCCTCCAGCCGGTGGCCGCGAAGCCGCCCGCGCGCGACCTCGGTGCCGGCGCGACCCCACCGGCCCGCCGCGTAGCTGAGGTACACCCAGCCGTTTTCCTGAAACGCCGGGTGGAGGGCCACGTCGAGGAGGCCGCCCTGGCCGCTAGCGTGGACCCGCGGCACCCCGGCGACCGGCTCCGGGTCGAGCCGGCCCTGCGCGCTCACCGTGCGCAGCGAGCCCGAACGCTCGGTCACGAGCAGCCGGCCGTCCGGCAGGAAGGCGAGGCCCCAGGGATGGTCGAGCCCGATCGCGACCACCACCACCCGGAACGCGTGCTCCTCCGACTCGTGCACGTCGGCCCGAACGGCCGGCGGCGCGAAGGCGGCAGCCGCGGCAACCGCCGCCGCGAGGAGAGCCCCTTGCAGTCGACTTGCCCGCTTCGCGCCGCCCCCGGGAGCCGCGGCGGTGAAGGATCTCCGATTCACGAAGGAATGGGGACTTGTATCCATGGCTTGACGAACGTGCAGACGGTGTGAAGCGGTGGCCGTATCGGCGCGGTGTCGGGTTGCGCCTCCGGCCAATCCGACCTGCCAGGAGGCCAACGGTCCCTTGCAGTTCGAATTGGCACAGCCTGCTCCGACAACAAGCGATCCGCGCACCTCTGTCAAGTCATGGATGCAAGCTCCAATGAAAAAGGGGGGCGAGGCCGGCGCCTCGCCCCCCGTGGTCACGCGTGCCGCGTCAGCCTGCGCTCACTCGCTCACTGCGCGAGGCAGGTGTCCGCGTTGTCCTGGGTGCAGACGTCGAGGCCGGTGTAGATCGGGTCGTCGACCGCCATGCCCTTCACGAGATCCCGCAGGATGAACATTCCCCGGTAGCCCATCTCGTACGGACGCTGACCGACCTGGCCGTGGGAGAGCCCGTCCATGAGCTGCGCCATCTGCATCGGCAGGGTGTCGGCGACGATGATCCAGAGGTCGCCCGAGTCCATGCGCTCCTTGTAGGGTGCGACCGCCTGGCGATAGGCGTTGTCGTACCACTGGGTGAACGCGCCGGTCGAGATGAACACGTCGAGGTCCGGGTTCGCGGCCAGGATGTCGGTGAGACCCTGAACCGCCTTGTTGCCGTCGTCGTCCGTGATGAGCGGACACGCGGCGAGCTCGGTCCAGCCGTTCTCGCCGGCAAGCGTGTTGCCCGGAGGCGTCGTGTCGGACATGCCGCCGAGGGTGTCCCGGATGCCCTGGAGCCGCTCGTTGTGGTTGGCCGCCGCCGCGCCGCCGGTCTGGAGGCAGATGGAGCCGCCGTCCGGCTGAAGCGACTGCGCGATCTTCGCGAGGTTGACGCCGATGTCGTAGTTCTTCGTCCCGACGTAGGTCGCGCGCACCCCCTTGTCTTCCTCGAGGACGTCCGCGTCCCAGGTCATGACCGGGATCCCGGCCGCCACCGCCGCCTTCAGCACCTTGGCCATCGCGGGCGCGTTCGAGGGGGCGACCGCGATGCCGTCGACGCCCTGGCTGATGAGGTCCTGGACGATCTGGATCTGCTCGATCTCGGTGTGCTCGCTCGGCCCGATGTACACGCACTCGATGTCGTCGGCCTCTTCCTGGGCCTTGTAGCAGCCGTCGCGGGCGAGGTCGAAGAACGGGTTGTTCATCGCCTTCGGCACAAGGGCGAGCTTGAGCTTGCCGTGGCTGTCGGCGAGGGCCGCTCCGCCCGCGAGGGCGATGCCGGCGGTGATGGCTGCAATGATGACTTTCCGCATGGGGCTTCTCCTTTGTTGGTGGTTGCAGGGTTGAGGGTGCGGGTACTTCGCCGGGCCGGGTCAGTTCCCGCGGTTCCGCAGTCGCTCGAGGAGCACCGCGAGGATGATGAAGAGGCCGATGAAGAACTGCTGCCAGAGGGCGTCGATGCCGCCGAGGAGGAGCGAGTTCCGGATGAGCTCCATCAAGGCCGCGCCGATCGGGGCGCCGATCGCGTAGCCAATCCCGCCCATGAGGTTCGCGCCGCCGATGACCGAGGCCGCGATCACGTTGAGCTCGTAAGTGAGACCGAGCGCGTTGGTGACCGACCCGAACCACCCGACCATCAGGAAGGCGGCGAGCCCCGCGCAGCTCGACGAGACGACGTAGACCGACACGATCACCCGCTCGACCGGTATGCCCGAGAGCTTGGCCGCCTCCGCGTTGCCGCCGACCGCGAACACCCAGCGCCCCCAGGTGGTGTAGCGGAATGCGAGCAGGAAGACGATGGTCAGCACGACGAGCACCCACACCGGATTCGGGACCCCGAGAATGCTCTCCCCGCCGATCCATTCGAAGAGGTCCTGGTCCGGCCCGAACTGGTAGATCATCTTGTTGTTCGATATGACCATCGCGATCGACCGGGCCATGGCGAGCATTCCGAGGGTGACCACGAAGGGCTGCATCCGAAGGTACGCGATGAGCACGCCGTTGATGAGCCCGACGAGCACCGCCGTCCCCATGCACGCGGCGAATCCGGCCCCCACCGAATAGCCCGCCTGCATGGTGAGCCCCGCCGCGATGCCGGTGAGGCCCATGAGGGAACCGACCGAGAGATCGATGCCGGCGGTGACGATGACCGCCGTCATGCCGAGGGCCATGATCCCGAAGAACGCGAAGTTCCGGGTCACGTTGTACATGTTCCGTTCGGTCATGAACACGTCGGACACCATCGACATGACGATCCCGATGACGAGGATCGCGACCATCACCCAGAACGGCTGGGCGCGGATGAACGCGCCGATCGCGGTCTGCTCGCGCCCCGCGCTCACCGTCTCGTCGATGGCCGCGTGGGCCGGGGGTTGGCCGGTCGTCTCGTTCATGCGCTCTCGATGGCTCCGGTGATGAGGCCGGTGACCTCCTCGGGCGAGGTGTCGGCGATGGGCTTGTCCGCCACCTTCCGGCCGCGCCGCAGCACCGCCACCCGGTCGCAGACGCTGAACACGTCGGGCATGCGGTGGGAGATGAGGACGACCGCGTGGTCGGTGTCCCGAAGCTGGCGGATGAGGTCGAGCACCTCGGCCACCTGGCGGACGGAGATCGCCGCTGTCGGCTCGTCCATCAGCACGATCTTGGGGTCGCTCAAGCGCGTCCGCGCAATCGCGACCGCCTGGCGCTGTCCGCCCGACATCTGGCGCACCACGTCTCGCGGGCGGGTCTCGGACTTGAGCTCCGCGAAGAGCTTGCCGGCCCGCGCATACATGGCCCCGTGGTCGAGGAAGCGCAGCGGGCCGATGGAATTCTTGACCTCGCGCCCCAGGAACACGTTCGCCGCGGCGGTGAGGTTGTCGCAGAGGGCGAGGTCCTGGTAGACGATCTCGATCCCCTTCTCGCGCGCGTCGAGGGGCCGGTGGAAGTGCGCGGGCTCGCCCTCCAGGATGATGTCCCCGGCGCTCGGGGGGTAGTTCCCGGCGACGATCTTGACGAGGGTGGACTTGCCCGCCCCGTTGTCGCCCATGAGGCCCACGACCTCCCCGGTGCCGATGTCGAAATCGACGTCCTGGAGGGCCTGGATGGCCCCGAAGTTCTTCGAGATGCCGCGCATTTCGAGGACGGGCATGCGTGGGCTTCTCCCCCAGTGACTTCAAACCGCCAAGCGCCCCCGGCATCAACCGGGGCGGCAGGGGGTTCGGCAGCGGCGATTCTTGCACCGATCCCCCCACGTGCCAAGTGAGCCCCGTACCCTCCCGAGCCCGTGGCCGGGAAGCCATCCCGGGCGCGGGCCCCCAGGTCATGGTGGGGCGAGGGTAGCGCGCAAATTGCCGCCGCCTCCTGGTCGTGATGCATACTTGGCGGATGCGAACAGGCTCGAAGTCGGAAGTAAGGAGGAGATTTCATGAAACGTCGACCGACACCGACCGGATCGGATTCCGGCTCCATCACCCGCCGGCGCTTCGTCAAGACCGCGGGGGCGGCCGCCGCGCTGGCGGCCGGCGGCGCACCCTTCGTCGCGCCGAAGCGGGCGCGCGCGAGCGGCCACCACGAGATCCTGCACTGGAACTGGCTCGGCGCCTCCGACAAGGAGGTCTGGTCCAGGATGATCGACGCCTTCAACGAGGCCCACAAGGACAAGGGCGTGCAGATCAAGATGGAGGACGTCGCCTTCGACCAGTACAAGACGAAGGTCCTCGCCTCCGTCGCGACCGGCCGGGCCCCCGACTTCGGCTGGGGCATCGCCGGCCAGGATGCGAAGTTCGCCAAGGATGGGGTCACCGTGCCCCTCGACGAGATCATCGCGGGGTCCGGGCTCGACCTCGCCGACTTCACCGAGCTCTCGCTCAAGGCGGCCCGCTACCCGCAATCCGGCAACCAGCTCCACATGATCCCGATGGACCTCATGAGCCTTCAGCCGGAGATCAACGTCGACCACGTGACCGAGGCCGGTCTCGATCCCGAGAGCCCGCCTCAGGACGGAGACGAGCTCCTCGCATGGGCGGACGCGATGACCCGGCGCGACGGCGACACCGTCACCCGCTCCGGGATCATGATGACGGGCTCCGGCGTGCAGCCGACCGTCACCTGGGGCATCGTCGCGGAGCAGATGGGCTTCCGGCGCGCGAGCGACGACTTGAAGACCGCCTGCGTGAACCCCGAGGCCGGCAAGGAGGCGATGCAGTGGGTGCTCGACCTCTTCGACAAGCACCGGGTCTCCACCCGCGACGTGACGGACCGCTACAAGGCGTTCGGGACCGGGCAGGGGTCGATCTTCTGGACCGGGCCGTGGACCATCAACGGCTACGTCCAGCAGGGGCTCAACTTCATGACCTCGCTCTTCCCGAAGATCGGCAAGGAACGCCTCACCTACTTCGAGATGGGCGGGCTCGAGCTCTACCAGCAGCAGGACAAGGGCCGCTACGAGGCGACCATGCAGGCGGTGAAGTGGCTGTCCGACAACAGCTTCCTGTGGACCACGGTCGGCCGCGGGGCGACCCCGCGGAAATCCATCATGAGCCAGCCGGAGTACCGGACGGCGGGTCATCCCTGGAAGGTGCGTGGCGCGTTCATCGAGGGCATGGAGTTCGCGACGGCGGGCGAGATCCCGGTCCTCGCCGGCCCGGAGTTCACGATCTACTCCGGCGGCAACTACCTTGCGAAGACCCTCGAGGGGGTGTGGGCCGGCCAGAAGTCGATCGACGACGCGATGGGCCAGCTCCAGGAGCGCTGGCAG
>JAJDXW010000228.1 GCA_022823045.1 Gammaproteobacteria bacterium | reverse complement strand
CTCGAGAGCAACGCCTTCTCGCCGGTGGCGGGCGAAACCGACTTCCGCGCCCTCTGCTACCTGGAGGGGGAGGAACTCCTGGCCGCCGCCCGGGGCGAGGTCTCGACCGTCGCGATGGAGATGTCGGGCTTCGTGGGCGCCATGGACGTGACCGGACCCTGGGAGCCGGTCCCGCTCCTCTTCACCGCCTCGCATCCGTGGGGCCCGGTCCGGCAGGATTTCTTCGACCGGGCCCTCATCGAGTCCCGGGCGCGCGGCGTGCTCTACGGCTCCTGGCACGATCCCGCCCTTGTCGCCGACGCCTTGGCCGCGGGCGAGGGCGCCTCGATGACGGCCGTCTTCAACCGGGACCCGAAGACCGCGTTTGCCGAACGGCTCGAGGTGCCCGCCCGGGTCGTCAGGCTCTCCTCCGCGCCGTTCGCGGGCCGGCTCGGGATCTACGCAGGACGCGAGGTCCGATGCCAGCCTTCCTGCGCGCTCGAGTTGGGCGGCGAAGGCGGCATCTTCGTCGTCGCGATCAGCAATCGCTACCAGACCGCGGACCCGATGTTCTTCGAGCACCTGGGGTTGGACATCGCAGCCGCGCGGACGGTGTGCGTGAAGTCGCGCGGACACTTCCGCGCCGGATTCGCGCCGTGGTTCCCTCCGGAGCGGGTCGTCGAGGTGGACACCGCGGGGTTGACCTCGCCGGTGCTCGAGCGCCTGGAATGGAAGGGACTGCCGCGTCCGGTCTATCCCCTGGACGAGGACACCGACTGGGTCCCACCGAACTGGTGACTTTCCCCCGCGATCCCGGTCGAACGGGGCCGGCTGCGCGCACGATGCGAACGATCTCGCGGGCCCGTTCGGCGTTGGCCGACCCCGCCTTGCCGATGGGCCCGGGGGTCAGGATCACCGCCGCATGTAGCCGGCGACCTCCGCGGACGACATGACCTCGTCGACGTAGGAGAACGTGCCCTTGTCCCTCGCTTCAGTGGCGGCCGCGACGACGCCGCTCATCGCCGCCCGGTAAAGTGATGTCGCGAGGCTGATGCGACGCACGCCGGTCGCCGCGAGATCGGCGACGGGAAAGGACCGCCCCGCCACGCCGACCATGAAGTTGACCGGCTTCGACACGGCGCGGCACACCGCGCCGACCGCTTCGATGTCCGGCAACGCGGGCGCCATCAGGACATCGGCCCCGGCCCGCTCGTACGCCTGCAGCCGGGCGATCACCTCGTCGAGGTCCGGAAGGCCGCGGATGAAGCACTCGCTCCGTGCGGTCAGCGTGAAGCGAAATCCGACCGAGCGGGCGGACTCGGCCGCCGCGACGATGCGTTCCGCCGCCAGTCCGCGGTCATAGAACGGACGGTCCGTGTCGCCGGTGAAGTCCTCGATCGTGCACCCGACGAGCCCCGCTTCGGCGGCCCGCGTTACCGTCTCGGCCACGGCCTCGGGTTCGTGGCCGAAACCGTTCTCCAGATCGGCGGAAACCGGCAGGTCGACCGCATCCACGACGGCGTGCGAGTGGTCGAGGGCCTCGCTCCGCGTGACCTCGCCGTCGCGGCGGCCGATGGTGCCGGCAAACCCGCCGCTTGTCGTTCCGAGTGCTTCGAACCCCAGACCGGCCAGGATCCGGGCTGAGCCCGCATCGAACGCGTTTGCGAGGATGAAGGGCTCCGCGCCCTGGTGCAGGGCGTGGAAGCGCTCGGCCTTTTCGGCCTGGGTGCGTGGGGCGTCGGCCATGGCTGCGTCTCTCATCACTGAATCCAGCCCGTGCGATGCTGCGCCCCCGATACCCCGGCGTCAACGGATCTCGCGGTCGCCGGCCGTGAAGAGCGGCGCCCGCACCGGACGACCTGCAGTTGCCGATGACGTGGGTCAGTACCTGGTCAGTACGTGTTCAGTGACCTGGTCGGTGCACGAGCTCCGAAGCTCCGCCGTCCCTCCAGGACAAGGCGTGCCGGGAGAAGCGACCGCCCGCCGCGACGTCCGGATGGACGGTCCCTGGCGAAGGGCCGAGAGAAGGCCGGACGCATCTCCGCCCGAGGAGGCGTTCCGGGGTTCGGGTATCGGCAGTGCCGGAAGAGGGGCGACTACACTTCTCCGGTATCAGGCGGCGCGTGGACGGCGCGCCGAACGAAGGGGTCCCGTGAACGAGCTTCTCGACCTTGACCGCTTTCCCCTGGACGGCCTTGACGGGGCGCGGGGGCGGGCACTTCTCGCGCATTGCCGGAAGGAGCTGCACCGAACCGGCATGTTCAACCTCGAGGGGCTCGTCCGGGGCGAGGCGCTCGGGCGCTGCATCGCGGAGGTGGAGCCGGTGCTCGCGTCCGCCGCCTTCACGCACGCTCGCGAGCACAACGTCTACTTCGAGGACGAGGTCCCGCACCTCGATCCGGATCATCCCGCGCTGCGTCGCATGCGAACCGTCAACCACACCGTCTGCGCGGATCAGATCCGAGGCGGCCTCCTCGCGCGGATCTACGAATGGGAGCCGCTCATCGACTTCGTCGCGGCGGCGACGGAGAAGCCCCGGCTCTACCCGATGGGGGATCCCCTCGCCCGGATCAACGTGATGGCCTACCGTGCGGGGGAAGCGCTCAATTGGCATTTCGACCGGTCGGAGTTCACCACGACCATCCTGCTCCAGGCGCCGCTCGCCGGTGGAGCGTTCCAGTACCGAAGCGGGCTGAGGAGCGACTCGGATCCGAATCACGAAGGGGTGGGGCGGCTCCTCGCCGGGGAGGACGACGGCGTGCGGACGCTTGAGCTCGCGGCGGGAACCCTCAACGTCTTCCGGGGAAAGAACACGGCGCACCGGGTGACCGCGGTCGAGGGCGGGGTGCCGCGCATCGTCGCGGTGCTTTCGTACTACGAGACCCCCGGCGTGTCGTTCACCGAAGCGGAGCGGCTCGGCTTCTACGGGCGGACCGGGGCGTGAGGGAGGGTGCCCGGGGCCGGGAGGAGGTCAAGACGAGCATCACCGTCGGCCTGCGCGTCCCGGCGAAGGTGGCGACGGTGGCCCGGGACACGGGTGTCGCACGGGCGGCTCGGGCCCCACCCCGACCCCCATTTCCACCTCCAGGGCGAGTTTGGCGGTTACAGGATCTCGTCGAGCTCCAGGCGAAATCCGGGCAACACGGGATCGGCGGATACGCCGTCCGGCTCTTCCAGGCGCTCGGCCGGCGCGCCGGGGCGGTATACGAACACCTGGTCCCCCAAGGGATCGATCAGCCAGCCGAGCCGTGCGCCATTGTCCATGTACTCGCGCATCATGTCCTGGAGCGCGGACAGGCTGTCCGTCGGGGAGCGCAGCTCGACGACGAAGTCCGGGCAGAGGGGGAGGAACTTCGTTCGCTCCTCGGCGGTGAGGGCGGCCAGGCGGTCGTGACTGACCCAGGAGGCATCCGGTGCGAGAACCGCACCGTTGGGCAGCAGGAAGCCCCCTGAGGAATCGAAGGTCTGTCCCGTTCCGTCCCGCTTCGCCCAAAGTCCCAGTTGGATCGTGATTTCCGCATTCTTGGCGCTGGTATCCCCGCCGGCCGGTGCCATGATCAGGAGTCCTCCCTGAGCGGTGCGTTCGATACGCAGCTCCCGGTTGATCTGACAGAACTCGAAGAACTGATCGTCCGTGAGATGCAGATCCGGCGGAAGGCGGAGGAGCACCCCGGTGCTCTCCGCCGACATCGGGCCATGGAGCGGTTGGCTCGGAATGGGTTGGAGGGCCGCGTTCATGTTCCCTTGCGATCCCGATGCATCCGATCGGAGCCCAGTATAGAGCAGTCAACCCCAGTGAACGCCGTGGTGCGGCGCCCGCCGCAGTTGTTCGAACCCTGCCGGACTCGACGCTTCCCGGATGGTTCCTAGCCAGGGTGCTCCCGGCTCGCGTAGTAGCATGCGGCGTTGAAGCCCACGAACCGGTCGACGGTCTCGCGCCGCACGAGCCGGTCGTATTTCGGAGCCGTCGGCACGTCGACCCCGAATTCGCGGATCAGGAACATGGGCAGCGAGACCGCCAACTGGTGCATGTGCGGGCGCGCGTCCTTCGGATTGGTCGAATAGTTCCTGGAATGCTTCGTGCCCCGGTTTCCCTTGGACATGAACTTGTCGAGGTCGACTCCACCCTCGAGGGTCGCGTCGGCAAGCGCCCTGAGTTTCGGTCCGACCTTCCGGTCCTCGAAGAGGTTGACCCCGTGCTCGCGCGCGACGACGGCGAAGCCCAGCATGTTGTCCACCCCCAGAGTGTGGTACCAGTAGGCTCGCACTCCCCGGTAGCTGTTGTTGTCGATGTACCCCTTCTTGTTCACGAGCCGGGAGATGAG
Source organism: Gammaproteobacteria bacterium (assembly GCA_022823045.1). Classification (GTDB taxonomy): domain Bacteria; phylum Pseudomonadota; class Gammaproteobacteria; order HK1; family HK1; genus JAJDXW01. Next base: position 616 of record JAJDXW010000228.1, on the reverse strand, counting down.
CTTGGCTGTTCTTCGAATTTCGCTCTTCGCAAGACGCGTGTCGTTGCTCCAGTTCGCGTAGGCAAGGACTCCCAGCCCATTGTGGGCGAAGGAGTAGAACCCCGAGCCCTTCGCCAGCAGGCGGGCGACAGGTCGAACATAGTCCAGGTAGGACCGCTCGATGTACTTGCCAAGCAGGGCCTTCTCCTCGTCGTTCATGTGCTCGCGCAGCACGATTGCGGCGTAGGTGAAGGCCACGAAGTAGTGCGAAGCATGCTCGGTGGTGTGGGTCGGGCACTTGGCCTTCGTGTTTCCGCCCTTCCAGCACTTGCCCTTCTTGAGCTCGCTGAGCTTCGGCGTGCTGAACAGGGTTTCCTTCTCGGCGAGATGGACGAGGAGCTCGACCATTCTTCGCGCCTTCCCGGCATCGCCGGTCGCGGCGGCATCGTACGTGAGATCGAGCAGGTTCGCCCATCGCTCCGACAGGTCATCGTGCTTCACTAGTGTCCCAACGTTGGAGCTTGGGGTCTTGATAACAGGTTGAAAGTATTATCGTTTCTGCCTCGCGGAGGAGTTTTCGACTTGAACCTTGCGAGCAGATCCCGCACGGTCAGCCCGTTCCCCTACCCGAAGGACG
>JAJDXW010000254.1 GCA_022823045.1 Gammaproteobacteria bacterium | reverse complement strand
CAGGCGCGGCTCTATCGAGAGGAGCTCGAACTCGGTATCCGGAAGCTCGCGCTGGCGCCCGGCGTGGGTCGCGTGCGGGCCGACGTGGCGCCCGCGGTGCGGTCGTTTACGGTCGCTCGGCACGTTGCCTATTACCGCGAGGGCGAAGACGGGATCACGGTGCTCCGACTGCTTCACCCGAGCATGGACATTGCCCGCGCTTTCCACGATGAAGAGTCGTGAGACGCTCGCATGGGGCTATCCCGGGGTGTGCTCCCGCAGGAACTCGCGCACGGTGGAGACCGTGCCGTCCGCCTCCGGATCCTTCCAGCGTTCGACGAGCCGCGCGTTCGGGGCGAGGTCCGCGATGTCGCGGGATATGACCCCCGGGTGGTACGGGTCGTTCCCCATCAGCACCAGGAGCGGCGTCTCGCACGCGTCGACGAAGTCCCGGGACACGTTGTAGACGAAGTCACGGTCGAACATGTTCGCGCGGAAGCTCGCCCACGCGTCGTCGGACACGGACGGCAAGGCCGCCTTCATCTCGTCCGCCCACCCGTCGAAGATGCCGAAGAAACTCTCTCGGTTGGTGCCGTCGTTGCCGATGGACTGCTGCAGCACGGCGGACGCCACGCGCTCCGGTGCCCGCTCGATCACGCCGAAGCAGTACGGTCCGCCAATGCAGCCGCCCATCAGGTGCGTCTTCTCGACGCCGAGGTGGTCGAGGAGCGCCAGATGATCCTCGGTGTAGGTGTGCCAGCCGTCGCCGGCGCTCACCGGCCCCCGGGATCGGCCGGCGTTGCGCTGGTCCATGGCAATGACCCGGAAGTGGGGCGAGAGGGCCTCGATGGGGTCCCACTCCGCGCTCCGCCAGAAGGGGATGGCGGACCGCAGGCCGCCGGGGGCGAAGAGGAGGATGGGGAACCCGTCCCCGTGGATCTCGTAGTGGAGGCTGACCTCGCCTCGTTCGAAGAACGCCATTCGTGTACTCCTGTTGGTGGGCGCTTGCTGCCGCAGGGGCCGGACCGGCTGACCGGACCCGCGCGTCGCCGCGATTCGGGCGCCGAACGAAGGGCGGAGAACGTCCTCCGGCCCGACCGAGGGAAACCGGCGAGCGCCCGCCCTACCGGGGCGCGAGCCGGACCGCCCCGTCCATCCGGATCGTCTCTCCGTTGAGGATCGTGTTGTCGATGATGTGCATGACGAGTCGCGAGAACTCGTCGGGGCGGGCGAGCCGCCGCGGGAACGGAACCGAGTCGCCGAGGCTCTTCTGGATCTCGGGCGGGAGCGCGCGGAGCATCGGGGTCTCGACGAGACCGGGCGCGATGGTGAGCACCCGCACCCCGAACTGGGCAAGCTCGCGGGCGGCGGGGAGGGTGAGGGCCACCACCCCGCCCTTGGACGAGGCGTAGGCGGGCTGCCCCACCTGCCCGTCGTAGGCGGCGACGGAGGCGGTGTTGATGATGACCCCCCGCTCGCCCGACTCGTTGACCGGGTCGAGGCCGGTCATGCCGGCCGCCGCGAGCCGCATGAGGTTGAACGTGCCGACGAGGTTGATGTTGACGACCCGCACGTAGTCCTCGAGGGGAAGGGGCCCGGTGCGCGACACGATGCGGCCGGGGGTCCCCACACCGGCGCAGTTGACGAGGATGCGGGCGGGGCCGTGCGCCTCGCGCGCCGCGGCGACCGCCGCCTCCCCGCTCGGCCCGTCCGCGACGTCGCACTCGAGGGCGATGCCTCCCGTCTCGGCCGCGATCTCCGAGGCCCCGTCCATGTTCACGTCGAGCACCGCCACCCGGGCGCCCGCCTGCGCAAGCGCACGGGCCGTCTCCGCCCCCATCCCCGAGCCGCCGCCCGTCACCAGCGCCGCGTGTCCCGCTACGTCCATCCCGCATTCCCCTCCGCCGTCACGATGGCATCCACGTTCGCCGCGCGCAGTCTACCCCGTCCCGGTTTCCGCGGCCGGGGCGGGGGCACCTTGAGGAATCGGAATCCCGAGCGGTGGCCGGCCGACACCCACCCGCACGCGCGAAGGGCGTGGGGCGTCGAACCCGGCGGAATCAGCTCTCGGTGGGCCGCGCGCTCGCCGCGACCGCCGCTATCGCGTCGAGCTTCTCGCCGACCTCCGGGTCAAGCTCGTGCAGAGGCACGTGCTCGGCAAGCTCGTAGAAGCTCTTCTTGGTCATGAGGTCGGTCGGCAGACCGAGCGCCCCCAGGTATGCACGGAACAGCGGAGTGAGGAAATCGTCGCTCACCTTCAGGTCCGGGCCCCAGGGCGACCCCCTGTCGAGCTGCTCGAGAGCCGCCACAGTCCGGTCGATGGCTTCACGCATCGCACCGACCCGCCTCTCGACTTCGGGTCTGGCGAAGAGCGGGCCGGGGACATCGGCCTCCGCCACCGATGCCGCATACGACTCAAGCGTGGCCCGCGTGCAGAGGTAATTCTCGATCTCCCGCCGCCGCCAGACCAGGCCCGCAACCGGATGCAGGTCCGGCGGCGCGGCGTCGAAGCGGTCGAACAGGGCGACTGCGCGCAAGTGCGGGATCGCCTCCCGGAGTCCGTGGAAGTGGCGCCGTACCGCTCTCGGCTGATTCGCCACGTAGTGAACGAAGGGACGCTCCAGCGCGTGTATTGCGGACTCGTGGCCCAGCCTCCGCGCGAGTGCCAGCAATATGGAGAGGTCCGTCGAGCCTTCCAGGTAGAGCACCCAGCCCGTCTGCTCCGCCTGGTAGTACTGCTCGAACCCGATCTCCTGGAGCGCCTTCAGCACCTGGCTTCCGCGGTCCCCTTCGGCAAGGCGGTGGGGCCTGCCCACGAAGGCGACGACGAGGTCCTTGTCCGCCGCCTCGTTGAGGAGCACCTCGGAGTGACTGGCCGCAATGATCTGGCCACCACTCTCCCGGGCGGCATCCGCAAGCAACAGATAGATCTGGCGCTGGCGGAGGATTTCGAGGTGCGCATCCGGCTCGTCGAGAAGGAGAACGGCTCCGGGGTTCGCGTGGAGATAGGCGAGGAGGAGCAGGGTCTGCTGGAGGCCACGACCGGCGGACGAGAGGTCCAGGGTCACCCGCCGTTCCCGGTAGCTCATCGTGATCTCTCCCCGCTCCTCCACGTAGCGGGGCGGGTCCAGCTCGGCGCCGAAGAGGCGGTCGATCCGCGCCGCGAGCTCCTGCCACTGCGCCGGCCGCTCCTCGTGAATCCGAAAGCACAGGTTGCGCAGGATCTCTGCCGTCCGGGCCTCCCCGATACGCACGTTGACCGCTCCCTGGTCGAGGCGCGTCTCCGTCGCGGCAAGCCCCGACATCGGGGGCAGGAACGCGATTTCGGTCGAGCCGGCTTCATCCGGAATCGGCATTCGCTGCGAACCGCTTCCCGCGGACACCCGAAGTGGCCGGCAGTAGAACGACTCCTCGTTCGCATAGTCGAACTCGAGACCGCAGGACCAGCTCCGATCCCGCGTCACGCCGTCGACGGTGACGTCGATGCGAACATTCGCGGTGCGCTGACGGCCATCCACCCTGCTCACTTCGCGGACATGAAGCTCGCGCCACAGGAGGTTGGCGTTCGGTACGGGAATGGCGACGAGATCGCGGCGGTTGACGGTGACGCCCGGGCGCTTCGAGGGCGTCTCCCGACCGGAGCGGCGTTCGTTCCAGCGCTTGAGCCCGATGTCCCAGAGGGCGAGCGCCTGAAGGGCGGAGGTCTTGCCGGAGTTGTTCGGACCGACGAAGACGACGGGGCTTCCCAGCTCGATCTCGACCTCGCCGAAACGCTTGAAGTTGCGGATGGTGAGCCTGGTGAGCATCCGACGTGGCTCGCGACTGCGAACGGTTCGAGGCGAGAGGGTCCGGCTAATCCTTGGGCACGACGCGATCGGGGCCCGTCATCCTGAGCGCCACGTGTCCCGCTACGCCCATGCCGTGACCCCTCCCTCGCTACCGAGAGAGCACTTGCGGCTTCCGAGTCTACCGCTTTCCGGAAGTGACGGGACGACGCTCGCCGGGATGGCGATTTGCCGCGTCGGCTCGACGACCTTCGCCGCGGCGATGACGTTCAGCTTCGCGGCATCCGTCCGCTCGCGGGGACCACGGTCGTTCAGCTTCGCCCTTTCGGAACGATCTCGTGGCCGGGCGCCTCCGGCTCGTCGTCGAGCATCTGCGCCGGAAAGCCGGGGGCGAGAATTGACAGGCCAGTGGCGTCCTCGAGGCGGCGGACAATGTTGGGGGACCACTCGCGCGAGCCGTATCGCGCCTCGCCGTCCCTGAAGATCTCGACCAGGATCGGACTCAGCTCGACGGGGACGCCGCACCGATCGGCAAGCGCCTGGAACAGCCTGATGTCCTTGCTCACGAGATCCATCGTGAACGAGATGTCGCGCGAGCCGTTGAGGATCACCTGGCCCTCCGTCTCGTGGACGAACGAGTTCCCGGAGGAGATCCGCATCGCCTCCCAGGCCGTGTTGAGATCCAGCCCCGCCGCCTTCGCGGTCACCATCGCCTCGCAGCAGGACACCAGGTTGGCGGTGGCGAGGTAGTTGGTGACCACCTTGAGGATCGAGGCCGATCCGAGGGGTCCGGTGTGCAGGATGCGGCGACCCATGGCGGTGAGCAGTGGGAGGATCCGCTCGAACGTCGAGCGCTCGCAGCCGGCGAAGATCGAGATGTTGCCGGTGTCCGCGCGATGGCAGCCGCCGGAGACCGGACAGTCGACCGGCTCGCCGCCGAGCGCGCGCACCTTCTCTCCCAGGCGGCGGACCTCCGCCTCGTCGGTGGTCGACATCTCCATCCAGATCCTTCCCTCGCCCATCGCGGAGAGGAGGCCGTCCCCGGCCTCCAGCACCGCCGCCGACGCGGCGGGCGCGGGCAGGCAGGTGATGACCGCTTCGGCGGCCTCCATCATCTGCGCCGGGCTTTCCCCCCAGTGCGCGCCCGCGTCCAGGAACGGCCGCGCGACCTCGCGATCAAGGTCTCGCACCGTCAGGTCGAATCCGTTGCGCAGCAGCGAGCCGGCGAGCTTGCCGCCGACATTGCCGAGTCCGATGAAGCCGATTCTCATGCACTCGTCCTCCGCTCCG
>JAJDXW010000282.1 GCA_022823045.1 Gammaproteobacteria bacterium | reverse complement strand
CCAGGGCGCAGTCTCCCGCGTCGACGACGGCAAGGCGCTTGGTCGGGTCGAACCCCCACGGCCACGGCGGTCCCCAGGAAAGCTGCGCCGAGGCGGCCCGGACCGCACGTGGCCCGAGACGCGCCCCCGGGCGGTTGGTGGTCGCGAGGTCGAACGGGACCCCGGTGACCGCGATGTCGGCGTCCGCGAGATCGCGCGTATAGGGCCGGCGGAGGAAGCTGAGCGCCCCTGCGTAGGTCGCCTCGTCGCGAAGGCCGTAGGGTGTCGTCGCCGTGAACGCGTTGTCCCCGGTGCCTTTCATCGTCATGTCGCTTCACCTCGACCTTGGTCGATGCCGGCCGCGCAACGCGATTGCGCGGACGCGGCGGTCCGGGGAGGACCCGACCCCGGGCGCGCCGCGCCGGGCCGGCCGGGGGGCGCAGAGTGAGTGCATCGTCCCCGATGTGCCGAACCGCTCGCCGGTACGGCCGGCTCATCGCGTCACGGAAGCTTCAACAAGCAAGCAGCTTCGCGTGGGAGCGGGAGCGGTTCGGACCGGGTTCGGAACCTGGCCGGACATGCGCGCCATGCAGCGCATGGTAGCGTCCCCTCCGGCCCTCGACCGTCCGGCGCGAACGGGCGGAAGGATTCGGCCGCGCCGGTGGCCCGAAGTCCGGATACGGGGCCGCTCAGATCGTCAGAGTGATGCCCCGCCGCCGGCCTTCGTCCCTTGCGTCCTTCACGAACGACTTGACGGTTGCGCCGTCGCGCGATCGCACCGCCGTGAAATCGCTTTCGCGAACGCGGTCACCGAAGAACAGACATGCGTCGTCGGGGTCGCATTGATTGGATGTCCAGACGAGACCGTCGGCGTCCGGAATGTCGTGATGGACGGCTTCGGCCCACAAGACAGTCTCACCGTAGGCAGACGGACTGGACGAGATCAGGTCCCGGCGCGAAATGCCCCATTTGCCCAGAGTCACGTTGCGCAGCTCGACAAGGCGCAGATCACGGTTCGTCAGAAGCTCCGAATGCGTGCGGCTCTGCACCTCGTTCAGACGAACCGTCTTGGTCCTTGCGTTCGCGGGTATGTCGTGGAATATCGTTTCATGGATCGCCGCCCGCAGCGTGGCGCTCGCATAGAGGGAGGGCACCGGCGCTCCGGAGCTGTCGTTGAACGGGGCGAAGCGTGTCGGCCCGCCGAGACCCGGGTTGAATTCCGCTGCCCTCCAGGCGGTTCGATGAACGCGATGCAGCGCGGTTCCGGAGGGTAGAACGGAAAACTGCGGGCGCGTGAGCGGAGACGGCGGTTTCCGGATCGTCATCGTCAGCCGACGGCCGGCTCACGCAGGCGGTCGGCGGCATTGAGGACGCCGTCCTCGTCGCCCAGCGCCTCTTCGGGCGACTTCCCGTCGAGCCAGCCGTTGCCCGACCGGAACCAGAACGCGATCTGCCACGGCGTCATGTCGTCCGGCAGACGTTTCAGCACTTCCTTGATGACCGGCAGTGGATTGCCTTCGGCGAACTGGAAGCGCGGAAAGAGTTGGGCACGGCCGCCACGCACCGCGAAGACCCTCTTCTCGCGCCTCCAACGCGAGGCTGGTTCGCTCGGGTTGCGCAATTGCGAGCCGTGCATGAGCTCGTGGATTTCGGCGGCGGTGAAGGTCGGCACCTCCAGAAGGTAGCGCGCGCGCAGCTCGGCGTTGTCCTGCTCGAGCTCCCCATCGACCTCGGCGCGCTTCTCGCCTTCGAGATACAGGTCGACAAGCGCCTCGACATTGCGCTCGGTGATTTCCTTGCGGCGCTGCCCGACGATTCGCCGGGCCATCGCCGCGGTCGTGCGAATGACCGCCGCCTCTCGCCGGGACCCGGCGCCGATCAGAATCCATCGTTGCTGCTTGCCCTGCGAGCGCTTTGCCCCCCTGGCCTCTTCTTGCAGACGACCCGAGAGCCTCTCGACTTCGTCCGTTGTCAGTTCGACCACGGGAAGGGCCTCCGGCAGCTCGGCCATGATCATCCCCTGGTATGAGTTTCCATAGCGATGCACACTATAGTGAAACTCACGAGGAGTCAACCAGATATTCGAGTATCCTCTCCTTGAGAGCTGCCTGGGGGGAGATGGTTCGTGTCGGAGCGGTTGACGCGGGAGCGGCTTGCGGGCGCCGGGGCGGGGTACGACCCGGTTGCCACCCGGTCGGCGTCGATTGGGGCGGACTGCTACGTCGATCCGGCGTTCCTCGAGGTGGAGCGGGCGGAAATCTTCCGGCGGAGCTGGCAGTTCCTCTGCCACGAGGAGAAGCTGCGGGAGCCGGGGAGCTACGTGACGGCCCGGATTCAGGATCGGGGTGTTGTCGCGGTCCGGGGTGAGGATGGCGCGCTTCGGGCCTTCTACAACGTCTGCAAGCATCGCGGGCACGAGGTGCTGGCGGGCGTCGCTGGCCGGACGCGGCAGATCACGTGCCCGTACCACGGCTGGGTCTACGCGCTCGACGGGCGGCTCCACCGGGCCCGGCACTCCGACCGCATCGAGAACTTCGACCCCTCCGCGATCTCCCTCACCCCGGTCCAGGTGGAGGTGTTCTGCCACCTCGTCTTCGTGAACCTCGACGGCGAGGCGCCGCCCCTTGCCGACCAGACCGAGGGCGGCCTCGCCCGGGAAGTGATGGGGTACGCCCCGGACCTCGCCTCGCTCACCTTCGCGCACCGCCTCACCTACACGGTGCGCGCCAACTGGAAGGCGGTCGTCGACAACTTCCTCGAGTGCTACCACTGCCCGGTCGCGCACCGGGACTTCGTGAGCCTGGTGGAGATGGATACCTACCGGGTCACCACCCACGGCACCTGGTCGAGCCACATGGCGAAGGCGGGTCGCGCCGAGAACAGCGCCTACGGGGTCGGGGGAGCGAGCGTCACCGACCACGCGGTCTGGTACCTCTGGCCGAACACGGCCCTCATGCGCTATCCCGGCCGCGGGAACTTCATGGTGTGGCGGTTCGTCCCCGTGGAGCCGGAGGAGACGTACGAGGAGTTCGACTTCTTCTTCGAAAGCGAGACGCCGGCGGAGGCGGAGATGGAGGCGATCCGGTACATCGACGAGGTGCTGCAGCCCGAGGACATCGGGCTCGTCGAGAGCGTGCAGCGCGGCATGCGGACCCCCGCCTTCGAGCGCGGCCGCTACGTGGTGGACCCGGAGGGGTCGGGCCTGAGCGAGCACGCGGTGCACCACTTCCACGGGATGGTGCTCGCGGCGTACCGGCGGGGGGCGGGCGCGTCATGAACGGGGGCGGTGGCGGTGGCGGTGGTGCGGGTGCGGCCGCGGCTGCGAGCGCCGTCCGCGAGGGCTACCTCGCCGGGAAGGTGGCGGTCGTTACTGGGGGCCGCGGGGGCATCGGGACGGCCGTCTGCGCGCGGTTCGCGGCCGAGGGCGCGGCGGTGTACGCGACCGGCCTCTCCGGGCCCGCGGCGGGTGCCGATGCCGGTGCAGGTACCGAGGCTGGTGCAGGTGCAGAGACCAATGCCGGTACCGGTGCCGCCGCCCATGCCGGTGCAGGTAACGATGCCGGCGCGGGTGCCGCCGCCGATGCGGGTATAGGTACCGATGCCGGTGCCGGTGCCGGTGCCGCCGCCCATGCCGCGCCCGCGCCGGTCGCCGGCCACGTCGTCTTCCACCGCCACGACGTGACGAGCGAGGAGAGCACCGTCGCGCTCATGGCCCGCGTCTCGCGCGAGCACGGCCGGCTCGACGTGCTCGTCAACGCGGCCGGCATCGAGATCGAGAAGACCGTCGAGCACACCTCGCTCGAGGAGTGGAACCGGATCTTCGCGGTCAACGTGACCGGCACCTTCCTCACGTCCAAGCACGCGCTCCCCCTCATGCGCCGGGCGGGCGGCGGCTCGATCATCAACTTCGGCTCCTACGACGGCTTCATCGCGGACCCGAACCTCGCCGCCTACTGCGCGACCAAGGGCGCGGTGCATGCCCTGACGCGCGCGATGGCCTGCGACCACGGGCCGGACAACATCCGCGTCAACGCGATCTGCCCCGGCTACGTCGATACCCCGATGCTGAAGAGCTTCTTCGACGCGAAGGGGGATGCCGAGGCCGCGAGCATGCGGGAGGAGGCGCGCCTCGTGCACCCGCTCCGGCGCTACGGCACCCCCGAGGACATGGCGAACCTCGTCAACTGGCTCGCCGGCGACGAAGCCCGCTACGCAACCGGCCAGCTCTGGGTCCTCGACGGCGGCATCTCCGCCCAAGTCCAACAAATGCGAATCTGACCCCCGCCCCACCCCCCGCCCCACCCCCCGCCCCGCGCAGGCGTGCCGCGCAACGGGAGACGACGCGCCACCGCCGCCGCGCAAGATTCGAGATCCCGGCAATCATTCGCGGTGGGTTCATCGGCTATCCATCGCGAACGCCAAGTGGAGTTTGACGGAACGCGAGCTCCTCGTGAACGTCGGTGGCCGCGCCAGTCAGAAGGAATCCTGGTGCGGTCGAACGAGGGATACCGTTTGGACAAGACCCAAGCGTTCGAGTGCGGCCAAGTATTCGTTCGCCGTTCGAGGTGGATTCCGCAGGGCCGCCCGGTGACTGCGGACCGCGGAGAGCACAGCCTCGGGGTCGGCATCGAAAAGCCCGGCGATGAACGCGTCGGGATGCTGTGCCGTGAGTCCGTGGGGAGCCAGGCGGTCAGCCGGAAAGTCCCGCAGGTTGCGGGTCACGATCACATCCGCCCTCCCTTCAATCGCAGCGGCCAGCACATGGATGTCGTCGGGGTCCGGGAGGTCGAGTCCAGCGGCGCGTGACGTGTAATCCGTCACGACCGCCTCGGGAAAGTGGCGGTCCATTACCATCCGGGTTCGTTCCAGCATGCCTTCCGTGAGATCGGGACGGTCCGCCAGAACGCTCCGTATCCACTCTGCGTGGATGTCTGCGCTCCAAAGCGGCGCATACAGGTATTGGTCGGCGAGACGCAGAAGAACGTCCCGGAGGCCGGCCGGATAGAGGATGTTGGCGTCGAGCAACGCCGTGAGGAGGGCCACGGACTATTGCAAGCCAAGGTCCTGGTCGAAGGCGGTGAGCTCATCCAGCGCCTTGCGCCGACGGGATTCCGTCTCGCGGCGGTAGTCGACGATGTCCTGGACCCGGACACGGCGATGCGCGCCTACCTTGCGGCAGGGAATTCGGCCTTCGTCCAGCAACTGGACCAGATGCGTTCGCGATACCTGCAAGAGGTCGGCTGCCTGACGCGTCGTGAGTTCCGCATGCAGCGGTGTCAACGCCACGCCGTTGCCGTGCGCCATCTGGTCAAGGATCTCCTTGAGTAGCCGAACCGCCGACGTCGGGATATCGACGGGTTCGGAGGCAGCGGCGCCAAAACGTGCGGGGACCGCGCCCGTTCCATCACCGAAGGCCGCCAACTTCCGGCCCGCTCGGTCCGCGAGCGCCACATCCTGATCGTTCGGAATGGCTGTTGCAGTCGTCGCGTTCATCTCGATCCTCCACCATTCTGCGACACGTTAGACTCCAAATGCCGCAGATGCAACAGGTGTCGCAAACACCACGATAGCGGTACATCATCGCGCCAACACAGTGGTCCCATCGCCTTTCCCTTCCACGATCCGGAGAACGTACGGCTGCGAGACATGGCCACCGGATAGCATCCCCGGTGGCGGGCCGCGCCGCGACGGCGTTCCGCCCGACCCGCGAGACTGGAGCCAAGACAATCGACCGACCGCTCAACGTCGTCTGGATGGTCGCCGATCATCAGGCGCATGCGCACCACTGGCCACTCGTGTGGAGCACCCCCCTCAAGCGGCGTCTCGCGCGCGAGGGGTGCAACTTCACGAGCGCCCGCACGGTGCTGCCGATCTGCAGTCCGGCACGCGCCTCCATGCTCACCGGCCTCTATCCTCACGCGCACGGTGTCACCGAAAACGACGGTCGGTTCGGTGGTCGGGCCGGCCTGGACCCCGGCGACCGTTTGGTGCACCAGCCGTTTCGTGAGGCCGGATACCGCTGCGGCTGGTTCGGGAAGTGGCATGTCGACAATCGCCGACCTGCCGCGGACTACGGCTTCGAGGGGTTCTCCCTGTCGGGTTACGGATATCCCTACGCGACGCCCGAGTATCGACGCTACCTCGAGGACGCGGGTTTGCCGCCGCCCGCCACGAGAATCGAGATATCCGGAGAGTCCGGCCTCGCGGTCGGGACGCGGGTCGAGTTGATGGATACGGGCGACTGGTTCGACTACGAGTCCGGAGTCGCCCGCCTGAACGGTCCGGCCGAGGTACATGAAGCCTTCTTCCTGTCCCGGCTGGCAGGACAATGGCTCGAATCGCTCGGAATGGACCCCTTCTTCGTGAGGATCGATCCCTGGGGGCCGCATCCGCCCTACCTCGTGGCCGGGCCATGGCACGGACTGTTCGAGCGTAGCGCCGTCGATGTGTCTCCCAATTTTCGGTTCGACCTCCAGGGTAGACCGACCCATCACCACCGATACCGTGACTTCTGGCGCGCCACGCTGGACCTCGACGCCGAGGGATGGCGCCGGATGGTCGTGCGCGCGCTGGAGCATGTCGCGCTCGTCGAAGCCGCGCTCCTCGAAGTGGTTGATGCCGTCGATCGCATCGGCCGGGCGGACTCCACGCTCATCGTCTTCACCGCCGACCACGGCGATGCGGTGGGATCGAACGGGGGCGTATGCAACAAGGGAGGCTTGATGGTGGAGGAGACCATGCGGATCCCATTGCTGATTCGCGGCCCCGGAGTCCCGCAAGGCACGATCTGCAGTCAGGCTGTCTCGAACATGGATATTCCGCCCACCATCCTGCGGATGTGCGGTCTCGACGAAGAGCTGCGGATGCACGGGCGGAGCCTGGAGGAGCTGATGCAAGAGCCCGGCGCAGCGTGGCGCTCGGGATTCATGGCCCAGCACTACGGGCTGCACGAACCGGTGCCGCAGCGCGCCTGGTACGAGGACGACTGGAAGCTGGTGGTCCAGGAGCACGGATTCGCCGAGCTCTACGATCTGGACGCCGATCCGTACGAGATGCGCAACCTCGCCGGGGACCCGGAGCATCGCGGCACCCTGAAGAGCCTGTGGACGGGACTGCGAGACGCCATGAGCGAGACCGGCGACTTCGATGGCAGTCGACTCGTCGGCGCGGTTGCGGACTGCCGGGCCGCGCTGCCGTGACCGTTTCTTCCTAACGATTATGCGAGGGGCCGCCGGTCGCTGCATCGTGGGCAATGTCCCCGCGAGGCTTCGTCACGCTCCTGCGAAGCACGCGGCATTTCCCGGTTGCCGCTCGCATGGAAATCGGGGCTTCCTGCGTTACGCTGCGTGACCACCGCATCGCGCAGACGGGTGCATCCTGCGATGAGCCTCTACTACGTTCAGAAGCTGCTCTACCACCTCAACCGCGACACCCTGGTGCGCGAGCGATTCGAGGACGATCCGGAGAGCGTGCTTGAGGAATACGAACTCACGGACGAGGAGCTGGAGGCGATCCGCAAGCCCGATATCGGCCTGCTGTACGTGCTCGGCGTCAACGGCCAGCTCCTGATGCACTATGCGGCGATGCACCGATACGCCTGGGCCGACTACATGCAGGCCATGCGCGAGGGAGTCGCGGAGCACGGCAAGGTGCGCGCGGGCCTCTACACCATGCGGCAGGAATAGCGCGGTGCCACTGGTCTTTGCCGGCGCGTGCAGTCACGCCCCCGGAATCACCGGCCGGGCGCATCTGGCCGATCCGGAGATCCGGGACGAGCTCTACCGCCACTTCGACCGGCTGCGCGACGCACTGGAGGCGAGCCGGCCGGATGCCCTGGTCGTTGTCGGAGCCGAACACTTCGCCAACTTCTTCTTCGACAACATGCCGGCCTACTGCGTCGGGATGGCGGACTTCTACGAAGGCCCCATCGAGGACGAGGCGTGGCTGGCGATCGAGCGCCGGCGCATTCCCGGTGCGCCGGAGCTGTCGAGGCGGCTCATCACCCGGATCCTGGAGGACTGCGACGTCGCCTACGCCCAGGAATGGAAGTTCGACCACGGCATCTCGGTTCCGCTGCACTTCCTGACGCCGCGCTACGACCTGCCGGTCGTTCCGGTCAACATCAACTGCCAGGAACCGCCGCTGACCCCGTTGCACCGGACCTGGGCGTTCGGTCGGGCGCTGCGCAAGGCCTGCGACGCAGCGCCGGAACGCATCGCGCTGATCGGAACCGGGGGCATCTCCCACTGGCCCGCCACGCCGGACAGCGGCATGGTGAACGAGGCGTTCGATCGGGACTTCCTCGACAAGTTCGTCAATAACCGCAAGGAAGACCTGCTCGCCTACACCGACGAGGAGGTCTACCGCGACGCCGGCCACGGCGGCTTCGAGATCCGCACCTTCATCGCGGTTGCCGCCGCAACCGAAGGCGCGACCGGCGAGTTGTGGTTCTATGCGCCGATCCCGATCTTCGCGGTCGGGTGCACGGTCGCGACCATGGGCGTTCAATAGGGGGCGGGTCCGGACGGATCCGTGACCTCCGGCGAACCGGCTGTCGTCCGCCAGCCAGGAAATCGGCGAAGGATTGCGGCCAGGTTCAGGTCTGGATCGAGGGTTCGACGAGCGCCGATCCGGGAGATCGTTCATGACTTCGTGCCGGCACGGTCCATGGCGGATTCGACGCGCCGGGCCAGGAACCGCGCGAACGGCTCCATGTCCTGTTCGATGCTCGCTCGCTCGAGCGCCGCGAGATAGGCGTCTCGATCATCGACCTGGATCACGGTCCACGGATAGCCGCCGGACGCGAGAAGCGCGTTCATGACGAAGCGCGCCATGCGGCCGTTGCCGTCCGCGTAGGGGTGGATATAGCCGAACAGCCAGTGCCCGAGGACGGCCTTGACGGACGGTTCCGCCTCGCTCTCGAGCAGATCGAAATACGCCGGCATGGCGTCGCGCACCGTTTCCCAGCGAGGCGGGACGTGGCGCGAACCGCGAAGAAAGACGGGGCCGTTCCGGTAGCCGGCCAGGGCCGAAGCCGGGATGAGGCCGGCCGCCACGGAGGGTTGGAACAGCTCGCGGTACCAGTCCTGGTGGGCCGCGCGTGCGTGAACGCCGGGATCGTCCCCGGCGATCGCGGCGCGGACCGTTTCCCGGACGAGCTGAAACGCCTGCCAGTAGCCGCGTGCGGCAAGCGCATCGCGACTCTGCCGGTCACTGTCCCGGTTGTCGGGGTCCCAGTCGCCGGTGCGGACGCGCTCGATGAGTTCCATGGTGACGCGGTAGCCCTCGATCGACAGCGAGTGATAGGCGTCGCTCCGATACAGGTCGTCAACGAAGGCGAGGTAGGCGTCGGTGTCCTCCGGCAGTCCGGGCGCGGCCGGAAACGCGGCAATGACCGACTCGCGCATCGACTCCCACAGCGAATGCAGACGATCGACGATCGGCGCGCGTGCCCGGGGCAGGGTGTGAAGGACATGCGCCGGCTCGAACGGGTCGGATTCCCGAACGTCATGACCCGCACGCTTCATGACGGTGACGATTTCACCCGCGATGTCACCGCGCCCGATGCGGCGGAACGCACCGGCCAGCCGGCCGGCAATCACCGAATGGCCCGCGTCGAGGAGTCTCCGCAGAAGATTGGAGGCATCGGGAATTCCGGAGAGGACAACGTGGGCTTCGACCGGATTGCGGACAAAGCAGACTTCGGGAACGCTGACCAGCGCGGCTTCCGGCGCAATCAGGTTCAGGCCGTCGCGTTTGGTCAGGTCTGCCTGCGGAGGCATCCCCCGTCGCCTGAGGTCGTAGAGCGACGTACCGAAGGGAAGCGCTACGGTGTTGTTGGTGCCCTTCGGCGTGTAGATGATGAGCTGCGGCGGGATGACGGTGTTTTCCGCATGGAGCAGCAGGGACTGCTCCGGGGACAGGTGCCAGTCGGCTCCGAATCGCGCCGTGCAATACGACGTGCAGAACTCCCAGAAGGACGCGAACCAGGGGGTCGTGTCGCCGGCCGCGGCTTCCGGGCTGGAGGAGATCAGCCAACCCTTCATGACTTCGCGCAGATAGCCGCTCCTGATCAGACGTTCGCGATGGACGCGGGTCAACTCCGCGGAGCGAAAGACACGACGTCCGCCTTTCTGGAGTTGTTCGAGCCGTGTCAGCGATGCGGCAAGTTTCTCGCTCGGCGCAGCCATGGGTTGTGGTTGTCTTGCAAGTTTATCGTGTCGTGTTGTTACAAGTATATTTTGGTGTATGAAGACACGTCAATCATGACGTGGTATTGCGCGTGAATCATGACGTGACAAGTGCCGGAACGCGTCTGTTCCGCGCGAGGTCGATCACTTCGGCGATGGCGTCACCGCGTATCCGAGGCACGGGAAGTGGACGTGCACGCGGCCGACTTCGGGGTCGTCGCGCCGTATGGCGATCGTCTCTCGGGTGGCGTGGACGAGCTCGCCCTCCACCGGGTCCCGCGCGAAGTCCTCGGTCGTGACTCGAACTCGGCCCTGCGGCGCGAGGTCATCGTCCGGGACGCCGCGGGGCGGGTCGGCCGGCTCCGCGGCCGATGCGATGCGAAGGGCGTCGCGCGGAGAGAGCTCGGAGCGCTCCCCGTGCCCGACGGACGCGATGCGGGTAATCCAGTCCCGGGTCCGCGGGAAGTCGTCGAGGGCATGCGCCGCCCGGCCGTCGAGCGCCCGCAACCACCACAGCCGCTGGTAGAGGGCGAGGTCCGCGAGCCGGGGCAGCCGCCCGCGGGCGAACCGCCGGTCATCGGCGAGAAGGTCCTCCACCCAGCCGAGCATGAGGCGGAGCTGGCCTTCCTCGTGCGGAAGGCCGGCCGCGACCTCGTCCGGGGTCGGCACCGGGTGGCCCCGCATCTCCGCGCGGTCCCGGAAGAAGGCCTCCGGCAGGGCATCGCGGTTCATTCCCGTGACGTAGCGTGCGGTGGGCCACATCAACACCCGCTCGGCCCACGTGGCGAGGATCCCGTCGAAGCCGGCCCCTCCCCCGCTCTCGGGGAGGAGCCGGGGTTCGGGGCAGCGACGGTCGAGCTCCATCGCAATGCGCAGGGTGTCGCAGTAGATGTCGGCGCCGATCTGCAGCACCGGGGTGCGGCGAAAGCCCCCCGTGAGCGGCATCAGGTCCGGCTTCGGGAGGGTCGCCGGGACGATGACCGACGCCCAGGAGAGTCCCTTGAGCCCGAAGGCGAGGCGAATCTTCTCCGCGTAGGGGGAGATGTCGTAGTGGTGCAGGATGAGCTCGGTCATTGCGGTCAGGTTCGGGTGGATGGATGCGGGCCATGTCGCCCTCGACCGGGCCGGGCGCAATCGCGACGCAGGTGATGCCGCGCGGGGTGAGTTCGAGCGCGAACTGCTTCGTCATGCGGCGGCGAACTTGCGGACTGCGATTTCTTCCCGGTTCTGCTGAACGTGCCAGAGGTCGTACTGCATCTGTTGCTGCAACCAGCTTTGCGGGCTTCCTCCGAAGGCCTGCGATAGCCGGATGGCCATCTCGGGAGAGATACCGAGCCGTCCATTGAGCAGCATGGAGAGCGTGTTGCGCGAGACGGCAAGCCCCTTCGCAGCTTCCGTCACGGTCAGTCCCAGAGGCTCGAGGCACTGGCGCCTGATGAACTCGCCAGGATGAGGCGGGTTGTGCATGAGCATGGCAGGACCTCTCTAGTGGTAATCGAGGTAGTCGACGTCGACGGCATGGTCGTCTTCGAATCGGAAGATCACGCGCCAGTTGGCGCGGACGGTGACCGCCCAGAAGCCGGATTGGTCCCCCCTCAACCGGTGGAGCCGGAAGCCGGGCACGTCCATGTCGTTCGGGGCGGCGGAGGCGTTCAGACGGGCCAGGATGTCGCGCACGGTCTCACGGTGCTCGGGATGGATGCGCCGTTCGTCGCCGCGTTCCATGAACCGCCTGAGCGCCCTGCTTCTGAAGCTCCGAATCATGGTGGACCGTAATACGCACTATGTCACTTGTCAACGTGGAGCACGGGCGGAACGCCGGGCGTAGCGGCTTGTCTCCGCTTTCCCCCACTGGCAGCACGAGGCTGGTCGGGACTGGCGATACGTTCCTGGCGTGGGAGCGGCGAAGTGCGGGAATTCGGCGACGCAGCGAAGGCGGCAGTCGGCGTCGGTCGCGGACGGTCGGGCCACTTGGTACAGATTCGTCATTGGTCGTTGATTCGTCGCGCGGTGCCGATTGCGTCATGCGGTGTCGGGAACGGGCGCGAATTCGGAGGGGGACTGCCGACAATCGTCCGCGCCGTCGTCGCCGTTGTGTGCGGTCGAAGCACGGTCGATGCACGGCCGATCCCGGATCGAGCGGAGGTGCGGGGGATGTCGGGCACGAAGTTCTCGTCGTACGCGGACCAGGATGCCGCCCAGCCGCCACCGTCGCCGCCGCTCCGCGCCGGCTGGGCATGGCACCCGCCGCTCCCTCTCGCGCCGGTCCCGGTGTTCGTCTGGCCGCCCCGCCCTCTCGTCACGCTCCGCTACCTCCTGTCGCGCGCGTTCCTCGGATCGGTCCTGCTTCCGTTCGGGGCCCTCGCCGCGATCACCTGGCTCTGGCTTCAGCCCGCGCTCGAGCGTTGCGCCGAGCTCCGGGCGGACTGGATCCTCCAGATGTACGCCCGGAACCTCGGGCTCATGCTCCTCGTGGCGGGCGGACTGCACCTCTTCTTCCACACCCTCGGGCGCCAGGGGAAGGAGCGGAAGTTCGATGCCCGGGCGCTCAACGCGACGCCCCAGCGCTTCTTCGCGCGGAGCCAGCTCCTCGACAACATGCTCTGGACGAGCGCGAGCGGGGTCACCGTCTGGACCGCCTACGAGGTCGGCTTCATGTGGGCCTACGCCAACCATCTCGTGCCGTTCTACCTCGACCCGCGCGCCCACCCGGTCTGGTTCGTCCTCGGGTTCGTCGCCGTCCCGTTCTTCGCGGCGACGCACTTCTACTTCATCCACCGCCTGCTGCACTGGCGCCCGCTCTATCGGCTCGCCCACGCCCTGCACCACCGCAACGACAACCTCGGACCCTGGTCCGGGCTCTCGATGCATCCGCTCGAGCACGTCATCTACCTGAGCAGCGTCCTCGTCCATCTCGTCGTCGCCTCGCATCCGCTCCACGTCCTCTTTCACATGCAGTGGAACACCCTGGGGGCGGCCGTCTCTCATGCGGGGTTCGAGTCGCTGACGTTCCGGGGACGGCCGCTCCTCATGCTCGGGTCGTTCCATCACCAGCTTCACCACCGCCACTACGACTGCAACTACGGAACGCCGTTCATGCCCTGCGATCGGTGGTTCGGCACCGAGCACGACGGCACCGAGGAGGCGATGGAGGCGGTCAGACGCCGGCGGCACTCCCGCCCCGCCCGCGTCGTTTCCTGAGCTCCGCCTGCGCTTCTGTTCGCGCTGGACGGGCGGCGGCCTTATTCCCTTGGTCTGCCCTGATTGTTCCAGTCGAACATTGCTTGCAGAAGTTCCGCGGTCGAATAGTCTTGGATGTCTTGTTCGGAGAAACCGGCTTTGAGTTGCCGGTCGTAATTCCACTCCAAGAAGTCTTCATATTCCGCCTGGATTCGGGCAGCACCGATACGTTCAAATCCACCCAGACCGGTGAGCCAGTTGCGTACCTTTCTCACGGCGGTTTCGTAATCGCCATTGTGTGTCTCGATGTCACTGCCAGCCAGATCGGAAATTGCCGCCTGGTAGCGATATGGTTCTTCTTCAAGTATCAAAATGACCTTGCTCGAGAGTGGAGCGCCGCCGTAATGTCGGCACCCGAAATCCACACCGAGTTCGAACGGCATATTGAGTCTGTAGTGTTCTGCGGCCTGCGTCGCTTTACATCTGCTTAGGTCATGAATTGAATAGAGAGATGACCCAACCAGTTCAAGGATTTTCTCGATCCTTGGTTCACCTGCGTCACTGCGTTCGGAGGCAGTGCGCGGCGTTAGTCCGAATCGCACAAGGCAGAAGAGAATTGCCTGGAGAATGTGTTCGTATTCACGGTCAAACGGACAGTTTACAAATACATTTCGATTGAAGTCGGAGCAAGGCAAATCGAGGTCTACCCCTTCGGTGGAAACGGGTCTCTCCCATAGGAATTCCGTTCGCGAATTCGACGATCGCGTCCGTGAATATAGAGTTCCGTCTGCTGGTTGCGTGCGATGTTTCGCGCTACCTCAATCGCTTCCTGTTGAGTGTTGAAGCTCCGGGTTATGCGGTCGGCTCCGCCCTTACGTACCGCCCATCTTCCGTCTCGGGGGACTACGTGCTGACTTTTTCGAGACATCTGTCCTCTTCTGGCTGCGGAAGCCTCGGAAGGCGATCGTACTATCGCCGCGAGCTGAAGTCGAAGGACGCGGCTCAAGCCGTGGAGCACCGCTTCGTTCATCCGTCCGACGCGTGCAGTGACCCGGGATTCCACGGAGAGCCGCGTTCGCCCGTGAGGCGGGCGGGGCTCAGGCGTATTCGCGGCGCTCGCGGAACTGGATGCTGATTCGCGGGGCGGCCGACTTCACCTTGGGGATGCCGTGGCGCCAGGTGCGCTGGCACGCCCCGCCCATGACAAGGAGGTCGCCGCCGCCGAGGTCGAACCGGAGGGACGGGCCGCCCGCGGCCGGCTTCAGCAGGAAGCGCCGCGGGGCGCCGAGGGAGAGGATCGCGACGACGGTGTCCGCGATGCGCCGCCCGATCCGGTCGCCGTGCATCGCGACGCTGTCCCGGCCGTCCCGGTACCAGGCGAGCCGGACGCTCTCGAACCGCCGCCCGTACCGGCGTTCCAGCGCCTCGTGGGCACGCGCGAGGGCAGGCGGGCTCGGCCCGTCGTCGGGGATCGTCGCGGTGAGCCGGGGGACCTCGATGACCGTGTCGTACATCGCGCGCTGCTCCGTGTGCCACTCGACCCCGTCGCGGAGCGCGCCGAACAGCGCGGCATGCCCCGGGAGCCAGCCCGGCTCATGGTCGACCCACGACTGCGGATCGAGCTGAAGCCGGCGTGGGGCGGCGCTCGCCTGGCCGGGTTGGTCCGGGGTCTCGTCGCGGAAGAGGTGGAGCTGCGACATGGGTCCGGCACAAGGGGCGGCTGACGGGGCGGCGGTCATCGTGCGGCGCTGATCGTCCGGTCCTCAGAGCCGCGCGTCGTCCCCATTTTGCAACGATTCCGGTGGTCGCCGCCGCGCCTTGCGGCGGCCGCGCTCCCGCGGCATCGCGCTGCGCTCTCCTCGCCCGGCCGCCGACGCACCGGGCGAGGCGACGCGGCGGCCCGGGTCAGGCCTGCTGCTGGGCGGCCGCGACCGGTTGCCTCCCCGCGGCGCATGGTGAATCATCCCCGCCGCGCCACGGCGCGACATCACTGCCGCACGCACAAGCACAAAGGGGGGCCTCGCCCGTGCCGACCATCGACAAGCTGGAAATCGATCTCTTCCGTCTGCCGCTGCCCGTGCCGATGGAAGCCTCGGCCGCGGGCGTGATGACCGCCTTCGACATGGTGACGGCGCGGATCACGGACAGCGACGGAGCCACCGGCATCGGCTACACCGTGATGCACGCGGAGCAGGGCGGCCCCATCGCGGCGCTCTGCGACGGGTCCTTCCGGCCCTGCGTCGAGGGCCGCGACCCGGACCTCATCGAGGCGATCTGGCGCGAGATCTACAAGCGCCACCACTACGCCGGACGGGGCGGACCGGTGGCCTTCGCGATGGCGGCGGTCGATACCGCGCTCTGGGACCTCAAGGGCAACCGGCTCGGCACGCCGCTCTGGCGGCTCCTCGGCGGCGCCAACCCCTCGGTCCGGGCCTATGCCGGCAACATCGACCTCAACTTCCCGGTGGACCGGCTCCTCGCGGGCGGCATGGCGAGCGTCGAGCAGGGGTTCCGGTCGGTCAAGATGCGGCTCGGCCGCCCGACCATCGCCGAGGACATCGCCCGCGTCGAGGCGATGCGCAACCACCTCCCCGACGACATCGAGATGATGGCGGACGCGAACGAGGCCTGGCGGGTGGAGCAGGCGATGCGCGCCATGACCCTGCTCCAGCCCTTCGACCTCGTGTGGCTGGAGGAGCCCATCGCGCCCGACAACACCGCCGGCTACGCGCACCTCCGCTCGCTCGGCAAGGTGCCGCTCGCGGCGGGCGAGAACCACCACACCCTCGCGGAGTTCGCGGCGCTCATCGGAGCGGGGGGCGTCGATTTCCCGGAGCCCGACCTCACCACCTGCGGCGGCATCACGCCGTTCATGAAGATCGCGCATCTCGCCGAGGCGAACGGCCTGCCGGTGATGAGCCACGGTGCGCACGACCTGCACATCCACCTCCTGGCCGCGGCCCCGAACGCGGCCTACCTGGAGTGGCATGCCTTCGGGCTCGACCAGTTCATGGAGGACCCGCTGACCGTCGAGGACGGCTACGCGCGCGCGCCGGACCGCCCGGGCCACGGCATCGTGTTCGACTGGGAGGCCCTCGCCGCCCACCGGCCGGCCTGGCCTTAGCCTGCGGGGTCGCGCGCCGCCCGTCCCGGGCCGCCTCCGGGCCGCGTCCGGGGTGGGTCCGTTGCGGGCACGGCCCGCCTTGCTGCGCGGCGGCCCCGGTCCCGCTACGCCGGCCTTCTCCGAAGGGCGAGAATCGTGAGATCGTCGTCATGCTCCCGGCCCTCGGAGAACGCGGCGACCGCCTCCTCGATCCGCCGGATCGCCTCCCCCGCTCCCGCGGGGGGCCGCCCCTCGAACACGTGCTTCAGCCGTTCGGTGCCGAACGCCTCGCCCGCCGCGTTCTTGGCCTGGACCACCCCGTCGGAGTACAGGACGACCGTCTCCCCCGGCTCGAGCGTTGCCGTTCCCTCCTCGAAGGCGGCATTCGCGTCGAGCCCGACGGCGACCCCCTGCACGGGCGCGAGCTCCGAACAGGTTCCGTCCCCGCCCACCACCATCGGCGACGGATGGCCCCCGTTTGCGTACCGCATCTCCCCCGTCCGCGGGTTGTAGACCATGTACACGAGGGTCAGGAACATGGTGTTCGGGTTGTCCTGCTCGATGATCTGGTTCATTTCCGCGAGCACGGTCCCGGGCTCGTTCGCCCCGATCGCGGTGCCCTTGAGGACGCTCCTCGCGCCCATCATGAACAGCGCCGCCGGGATCCCCTTCCCGGACACGTCGGCCACCGCGGTTCCGAGGTGCTCGTTCTCGAGCTTCACGATGTCGAAGAAATCGCCCCCGATCTCGCGCATCGGCGTCATGTGCGCCTCGATCTCGTAGCGGTGGCTGGTCGGCATCTCGCCCGGGAGGATGGACTGCTGGAGCGTCCGGGCCATGTCCAGCTCGTTCTCGAGGGCTCGCAACCGATCCCGGGAGTGCATCGCGTCGCGCCAGGTACGGATATGCTCCTCCGTGCGCGCAATCGTGGTCTCGAGATCCTCGAAGTCGACCGGCTTGGTCACG
This sequence comes from Gammaproteobacteria bacterium, assembly GCA_022823045.1. Lineage (GTDB taxonomy): Bacteria > Pseudomonadota > Gammaproteobacteria > HK1 > HK1 > JAJDXW01. The sequence continues at coordinate 36,840 of JAJDXW010000282.1, read as the reverse complement.
AAGTCGACGGCGCCGAGGTTCATCGCGGTGCGGATGTTGTCCATGTCGCCGTACGCGGAGACGACGATGGCCTTCACCTCGGCGTTGCGCTTGGCGATCTCGCCAAGAAGCTCGAGCCCGTTCATCTTGGGCATGTTGATGTCGGTGACGAGCATGTCGAACGGGGGATCGCGCGGTGCGTTCAGCTTCTCCAGTGCCTCGATTCCGTTCAGGGCGAAGTCGAAGGCGTACCGGCCCTTGCGGATCTGCCTTCGCATCTTCTGGCGCATGAGGAGCTCGATATCGGGCTCATCGTCCACCACGAGGATCTGGGTGGGCGCGCTCCGTTCGTCGCCCGAGAGCCGGTCCATGTCGGGACTCCTTCGTGTCCGTCCGGTGTGGGGCGGCTATTGTGCCAGCGGTTGGCCGGCTTCGAAGTCCGCGCGGGAGATTTCTCCCGCAATCGCGCCCCCGCTCCTCGCCACTGCCCGCATGAATCATCGATTTTCGTCGCTTGATCGAAAAATTCTGCGAACTTCTCGATCTTGGCGGTCGCCCGAAAAATCTCCGAGTCTTTCGGGTCGGGGCGGAACGGATTGCGGACGACGGTGCGACAATCTCTCGCCGCCCCGGCTGAGCGAACGAACGACGCACGATGACGGCCGCTGACCGACAGGCTCGCATGAGCGATTTCCCGGACTCGCTTCTCGACGGCTACCGTTCCTTCCGGGACTACCGATACGAGCCCGAGCGTGCGCGCTACCGCGCGCTCGCCGAGCACGGGCAGACGCCCGAGGTCATGGTCATCGCCTGCTGCGATTCGCGGTCGGCGCCGGAGACCATCTTCCACGCCGCCCCGGGCGAGATCTTCGTCGTCCGCAACGTCGCCAACCTGGTGCCGCCCTACGAGCCGGAAGGCCCCCACCAGTCCACCTCCGCCGCGCTCGAGTTCGCGGTGCAGAGCCTCAAGGTCCGGCACATCGTCGTGCTCGGTCACGGGCGCTGCGGCGGCATCCGGGCCGCCCTGCATCCGGAGGCGGAGCCGCTCTCCCCGGGCGACTTCATCGGCAAGTGGATGACCCTGCTCGGGCCCGCCGCGCGCGAGGTCGCCGCCGACACAGGCGGCGGGCGGACGGAGGCGGAGCGGCAGACCGCGCTCGAGCGCGCCTCGATTCGCCACTCGGTCGCGAACCTGCGAAGCTTCCCCTGCGTCTCGATCCTCGAGGACCGCGGCCGGCTCCACCTCCACGGCGCCTGGTTCGACATCGCGGACGGCGAGCTCTGGACGATGGACCCGGCGACCGGGGACTTCTCTCCGGCGAAGTGAAACGCGCGCCAGCGGAGGCCACCGCCGTCCCGACGGGGTCGACCGGGCCGATGCGCTCGCCGTGCTCCCTGCCGCGTCGCCTTCCGCGTCGCGCCCTCAGTGCCCCGGGCGGAAGGGCTTCGCGAGCGAGGCGGGAAAGTTCACCTTCTGGGTCTGGCGGTTCCGCGAGATGAGGACGAGGACGAGGATCGTCGCGACATAGGGCAGGGCGGAGAGGAACTCCGACGCGGGGCCGATGCCCTGCCCCTGCGCGTGAAGCTGAAGGATGTTGACCCCCCCGAAGAGGAGCGCCCCGAGGAGCACCCGGAGCGGCCGCCAGCTCGCGAAGACGACGAGGGCGAGCGCGATCCAGCCCCGGCCGGCGGTCATGTTCTCGACCCAGAGGGGGGTGTAGGCGATGGCGAGATAGGCGCCGCCGAGCCCCGCCATCGCGCCCCCGAAGAGGACCGCGAGGTACCGGATGGGAATGACCTTGAACCCGATGTCGTGGGCCGCCTGCGGGTTCTCCCCGATGATCCGGAGGACGAGGCCCGTCCTGGTACGGAAGAGCATCCACCAGATGAGCCCGAAGAGGATGAAGGCGACGTAGACGAGGGGGTCGTAGTCGAAGAGGATGCGGCCGAGGACAGGGATGTCGGAGAGCACCGGAATGTGGACCGCTTCGACGGGTTCGATGGGGGCGGCCCCGAATTCCCGGCCGAGGAAGGCGGAGAGCCCGCCCCCGAGGATCGTGAGCGCGATCCCGGCCGCGTACTGGTTCGCGAGGAGGTTGAGCGCGAGCACCCCGAAGACCAGTGACGAGGCGGCCCCCGCGAGCACCCCGGCGCCCGCCGCGACCGGGAGCGGGTACCCCGCGAACGCGAAGTGAAAGGCGGTAACGGCGCCGATCAGCATCATCCCCTCGACCCCGAGGTTGAGCACCCCCGAGCGCTCCGCGACGAGCTCCCCCATCGCGGCGAAGAGGAGGGGCGTCGCCGCGACGACGGTGCCGGTGATGATCGCGATCGCGATTTCCATCTCAGCCTTGCCCCGCCGCCGTCTCGGCCTTGGCCCCGGTCTCGGCCCCGACCCCGGTCCCGGCCTCCGCCTCGCCCCGGCCTCGCCTCGGCCCCGCCCGCCCGACCCGGCGCGGCCGGTAGTAGATGAGGAAGTCGGCCGCGAGCAGGAAGAACAGGAGCGCCCCCTGGAACGTTCGGGTGAGCGCGGCGGGGAGCCTCAGCATGATCTGGGCCGACTCGCCCCCCATGTAGAGGAGCGAGAGGAGGAGCCCCCCGAGCACGATCCCGAACGGGTGCAGGCGCCCGATGAACGCGACGATAATCGCCGCGAACCCGTAACCGGGCGAGATGTGGCCGGTGAGCTGGCCGAGCGGCCCCGCCACCTCCATCATCCCCGCGAGGCCCGCGCAACCGCCCCCGGCGAGAAGGCCGATCCAGACCGAGTGCGAGTCCCGGAATCCCGCGAACCGGGCCGCCGCCGGCGCCGCGCCCCCCACCGTCATGCGGTAGCTCGTGAACGTGTGCTGGACGAAGAGCCAGGCGATGCCGACCGCGACGAGGGTGATGAAGATCGAGGTGTTGACCCGGTACACGCCGACCAGCGGGTCGAAGAGCGCGGACGGGCCGAAGAGGGCGGTCTGCGGGAAGTTGAAGCCGAGGGGATCGCGCCACGGCCCCCGCACGAGGTAGCCGAGGAGCAGGACCGCGACGTAGTTCAGCATCAGGGTGACGAGGATCTCGTTGGTGCTGAAGCGCACCTTGAGGAAGGCGGGGACGCTCGCCCAGGCCATGCCGCCCGCGATGCCCGCGAGGGCCATGAGGGGCAGCAGCCACACGTGGTCGCCGTCTCCGAAGGCGAGCGCGAACCAGCCGGCCGAGATCGCGCCGCAGATGAACATCCCTTCGGCGCCGATGTTCCACACGTTGGCCCGGAAGCCGACCGCGAGTCCGAGGCCGATGAGGATGAGCGGCGACGCCTTGAGCAGCCACTCGGAGACGCCGTTGGCCGAGCTCAGGGGCCGGATGAGGAAGACGTGAAGGGTCTCGAAGGGGTCGAGATCGAGGATGAGGAAGAAGATCGACCCGAAGACCACGGTGAGCGCGAACGCGGCGACGGGGGCGAGCACCTGGGCCGCGAGCGAGGGCGTGGGCCGCGGCTCGAACTGAAGGCGCACGTCCTAGGGTTCCGGGTATTCCGGGCTCGGGGCGGCGGTGCTCGCCGCGTCCGCCACGCCCGCCGCGCCCGACTCGGTGGCGCCGCCCGCCATCAGGAGGCCGAGGTCCTCGACGCTCACTTCGCCGCGATTCCGGCCTTCGGAGAGGCGGCCCCGGTAGAGCACCGCGATGCGGTCGCAGATCTCGAGGAGCTCGTCGAGCTCCTCGGAGATCACGAGGACCGCGGCCCCCTCGCGGCTCAAGTCGATGAGGCTCTGGCGGATGAAGGCGGCCGCCGCGACGTCGAGTCCCCACGTCGGCTGGGAGACGACGAGGACCCGTGGCGCGAGCTCCATCTCGCGTCCCACGATGAACTTCTGGATGTTCCCGCCGGACAGGGCGCGGGCGATCGCGCCGGTCCCCGTGCACCGCACGTCGAAGCGATCGATCACCCGGCGGGCGTAGGCGTCCGCGCGATCGCGCCGGACCATGCCGCCGCGCACCATGCCGGCGCGGGCGTGGGCGGTGAGGATGACGTTCTCGCGGAGCGACATGAGCGGCACCACGCCGCGCCCCAGGCGGTCTTCGGGGACGAAGGCGAGCCCGCGCCGCCGCCTTGCGCCCGCGTCGAGGCGGGCGATGGGCTCGCCGTCGAGGCGAATCGCATCGCCCTCGGCCAAGGTGCGCTCGCCGCTCAGCAGGGCCGCGAGCTCCCCCTGCCCGTTGCCGGAAACGCCCGCGATGCCGACGATCTCGCCCGCGTGGACCGCGAGCGAGACGTCCCCGAGGTCGGTGCCGAACGGGTCCTCGGCCTCGGCGACGAGGCCCCGCACCTCGAGGCGGGGCGTCGGGTCGGGCCGGGCCGGGTCGCGGTGGGTCTCGGGGAGCGCCGAGCCCACCATCAGCGCCGCGAGCTCCGCGGGCGACGTGGTCTTCGGATCGGCGGTGCCGGCGACCGCGCCCGCCCGGAGGATCGTCGCGGTGTCGCAGAGATCGCGGATCTCCTCGAGCTTGTGGCTGATGTAGAGCAGGCTGCACCCTTCCTGCGCGATGACCCGCAGGGTCTCGAACAGGCTCCGCGCCGCCTGAGGGGTGAGCACCGAGGTCGGCTCGTCGAGGACGAGGAGGGTCGGGCGCTGGAGGAGGCAGCGCACGATCTCGACCCGTTGCCGCTCTCCGACGGACAGGTGGTGGAGCAGCCGATCGGGGTCGAGCGGCATCCCGTATCGCTCGGAGAGCTCGCGGACGCGCGCCGAGATCGCGGGTAGGTCGAAGGGCTCGTCCACCGCGACGGCGATGTTCTCGGCGACCGAGACCGTCTCGAACAGCGAGAAGTGCTGGTAGACCATGCCGATGCCGAGATGACGGGCGGCGGTCGGGCTCGGGATGCGGACCGGCTCCCCGTTCCAGAGGATCTCGCCCTCGTCCGCCGCGAGCGCCCCGTAGATGATCTTCATCAGGGTGCTCTTGCCCGCGCCGTTCTCGCCGAGGACGGCGTGGATCTCGCCCGGCATCACGGTGAGCGAGACGTCGTCGTTCGCGAGCACCCCGGGGAACGTCTTGGTGATCCCGCGAAGCTCGAGGCGCGGCGTCATCGAGCCTCCGCGGATGCGCCCGCCCGCCCGCCGCCGCCGGTCGCCGTCATCGCGTGCCGGTGCTCGAAGTGCCGCGGGCGGGAAGCCCGCGCTCCCCGGGGAGGGCGGCCGCGGTCATCGCATGCCGGTGCCGGCGCATGTGCCGCGGCCGCCGTGATCGTCCGGGCTCAGCCCTCGAGGTTGCCGATCATCCCTTCGACGAACCAGTTGAAGCCCCGGATGTCGGGATCGGAGAGCCGGCTCCCCGCCTCGACCCGGACGTTGCCCTGCTGGTCCCGGAGCTCGCCCTTGTACGGATGCAGCGACCCGTCCTTGATCGCGGCTTCGGTCGCCGTCAACTGGTCGATGACGTCCCCCGGAAGCTGGTCATTCCAGGGCGACATCGTCACCACGCCCTCCTTCACCCCCTGCCACCGGACCTGGGAGGTCCAGGTTCCGTCCAGCACGTCGCGTGCCGCGCCGACGTAGACGCTGCTCCAGTCGAGCATGAAGGAGGTGAGGTTCTTCGTGGGGCCGAACTGGCGCATGTCGCTCGCGTAGCCGATCGACCACGCCCCGCCCTGCTCGGCCACCTGCACCCCGGTCGCGGTGTCGGTCATGGAGCAGATGACGTCGCACCCCTGGGCGACGAGGGCGGCCGTCGCCTCCTTTTCCTTCGCGGGGTCGAACCAGGAGTTGAGGAAGATGACGCTGCAGGTGATCGAGGGGTCGACGCTCTGCGCGCCGAGCAGCATCGCGTTCCCCGGGCCCACGATGTCCGGGATCGGGAAGCCGCCGATGAACCCGAGCTTCTTCGACTCCGTCACGTGCCCGCCCGCGATCCCCGCGAGGTAGGTCCCCTCGTAGTACTTCGCCTCGAAGGTGCCGAGGTTGTCGAAGTGCTTGAGCCCCGAGCAGTGCTCGAACGCGACGTCGGGGAATCGGGGGGCGGTCTTCTGGATCGGGGTGCTGTGGGAGAAGCTGGTCCCGAAGACGAGGCCGTGGCCGGTGCTCGCGAGCTCGGCGAACACGCGCTCGCCCGCCTGCGGGTCCCAGACGTTGTCGATCGCGGTGATGCTCACCCGCTCGCCGAAGGTGTCGGCGATGGCCTCGGCCCCGAGGCTGTGCTGCTTGGTCCAGCCGATCTCGGAGATCGGCGAGACGTAGACGATCCCGACCTTGAGCGGGTCGGCGGCGGCGGCGAGGCGCGGAAGGCCGGCAAGGCCCGTCGCCATCGCCCCGGTCGCGGCCGAGTACTTGAGCGCCTCGCGGCGCGAGATTCTTCTTGCCATGGGTTGGTCTCCCCGTGATCGAACTGTGAGCTGGCGCGCGGCCTGGTGCTCCCGGGCGGCGACTTCCGGCCGGTTTTTCCGTGTGCGCGGAGCGGGTCGTCCGCTTCGAACCGAACGGGGTCCGAGCCTGCCCGGCGACTGGCGCCCGTGCTGCGTAGTATCCACGATCTCCCCGCGGAATCTCCTTCGGATTTGTTAGCATCGGCGAGCCGCGCCACGTCATCGTTGTGGTGGTCCGGGCGGCGCGCGGGTTGGCGGCGGGGCGGTAACCACCGCGGTTCCGCTGGAGGCCCGAGCGCCCCGTCCGGGCGGAACGCTGCTTCGCGGTATCGGGGCGGAGCACGCTGCGCCGCCCGGCCGTCCCAAGGGCGCGCGGAGGACGTCAGGGAGTGTGAGATGGTCGAGCCCGATCCGGTCCTGGTAAACGACTGGCACGCCGTCGTCGAGCTCGAGTTCCTCTCGACGCGGGGCTCGTTCGAGACGGTGCTGCTGGGCGTCCCGATCGAGATCTCCGAGTCGGGCACAGGTTCCGGCGAGGTTCGCGTCGTCCGGCGCGATACGGGCGCCCCGCTTGCCGCGCGCATCAAGTACGGTCACGCCTTCGCATCGCTCGGCGAGCCGGACCGGGACATCGTCCACTTCCCCGAGTGCTTCGAGGCGGATCGGATCTGCGTGACCGGCGGCTCCCTCGCGGTCCACGTCTCGGGGCTCCGGGCCGTCGAAAACTTCCTCGACCTTGGGCACTTCCCGTTCGTCCACACCGACTACCTCGGCGTCGAGCCGTACACGGAAGTGGAGCCCTACGAGGTCACGGTGACCGAGGAGAACGAGATCCTCGCGACGCAGTGCCGCTTCTTTCAGCCCCTCTCCTCACCGGGCGCCGATGGGGGCATGATGGTCGACTACGAGTACAAGGTCTGCCGTCCCTATACGGTGTGCCTCTACAAGAGCAACCCGATCGAGCCCGAGCGCTGGGATTTCATCGCGCTCCTCGTGCAGCCGGTGGACGAAGAGCGATGCGTCGCCCATCCCTACCTAGCCTACCTCCCCCACGAAATCGACGCGGAGGCCCTGCGCTGGTTCCAGCAGCTCATCTTCGGCCAGGACAAGCCGATCCTCGAGAACCAGCTTCCGAAGCGCCTGCCCCTCGACCCCCGGGCGGAGATCCCGGCGCGCTCCGATGCGTCCTCGCTCGCGTACCGCCGGTGGCTCGCCGCGCAGGGCGTGACCTACGGCGCGATCCCGGCCCAGGCCGCGGCCTGAGCGGACGCGGGCGGGGGCGGGGGCGGGGGCGGGGGCGGACCACAGTCGCAGGATGCCGGAGATATCGGACGTGCCGGAGGTGAGTCCCGAGCGTCGCTGGTTCCCGGTGTGCCGCGGGGAGGAGGCCGCCCCCCGCCACATCGTCCACACCGCCCTCCTCGGCCAGGAGCTCGCGGTGTGGCGCGCGGACGACGACACCGTCAACGCCTGGGAGAACCGCTGCCCGCACCGCGGCGTGCGGCTCTCCGTCGGGACCAACCTCGGCGACCGGCTCAAGTGCCGCTATCACGGCTGGACGTACGCGTCGGGCTCCGGGCAGTGCGTCGAGCGGCCGGCCCATCCGGGCGAAGAGCCCCCGTCCCTCGTCCGGGCGCAGCGGTTCCCGTGCGTCGAGGTCGACGGCTACGTCTGGGTCCGGCTCGCCGGGGAAGGTGATGGCGATCCGGGCCCGGGCTTCGAGCCGGGCTCGACGCCGGCGGGCCTCACGCTTCGCAGCATCCACGTATTTGCTCCGGCCGCGGCGGTCGCGCACGCCCTCGCCCGCCATGCCGGAGAGGCGTCCGACGGGTCCGCGCCCGAGGCCGTCGATCCCTACCTGCTGCGAAGCGCCCACACCGAGGGGGCCGAGATCCGGTACGCCCTTCAGCCGGTCGCCGATGGCGAGACGTTCATCCACGCCTCACTTGCAAAGGCGCCGCCCGCGGCCGAACGGATCGCGGTCCTTCGCCGCGAGAACGACCGTCTCCGCACGGTGAGGGACGCGATCGAGACGAGCGCTTCATCATGAGCCGTCTCCGCGACCACGGGCCTTCCGGGAACCGCTGCGCGGAAGCATCGCCGTGATCCGCCTCTACGACTACGTGCTCTCCGGAAACTGCTACAAGATCCGGCTGTTCCTGAGCCTCCTCGGTCTCGAGTGGGAAACGCGCTGGATCGACTTCCACCCCCGGCGTGATCACAAGAGCGAGTGGTTCCTTAGGCACAACCCCCTCGGCCAGGTGCCGGTGATCGAGGACGGGGACGTCACGCTCCGCGACGCGCAGGCGATCCTCGTCTACCTCGCCGCGAAGCACGACGGGAGCGGCGAGTGGTATCCGACCGGCGACGCGAGGACCCTCGGCGAGATCGCGATGTGGCTCGCCTTCGCCGACGGCATCACCGCGACCGCCTCCGCCGCGCGGCTCCACGACGGGATCTTCTTCGAGCTGGACGCGGACCGGGCACGCGCCGGGGCGCACACGCTCTTCCGGGTGCTGGACGAGCACCTCTGGTTCCAGGAACAGGAGGGCCGGGACTGGCTCTGCGGACCGGACCATCCAACCATCGCCGACATCGCCTGCTTCCCCTACGTCGCGCTCTCCGAGGAAGGCGGGGTCTCGCGCATGCCCTACCCCGCGATCCGCCGCTGGACGGACCGCGTCAAGCGCATCCCAGGGTTCATCCCGATGTCGGGCGTCCTCGCCGCCTGATCGGGCCCCCGAACCGGTCCCGGGTCCGGACCATGCCCCGCTACGGGCAGCGCGCCAATGTCGTGCGGCCGACCATCCCCGAAGGGGCCCGAAGCTCCTCGAGCTGGCCAGTCGATCCGGGGCGCGTTCCGCCGCCGCGGGAGGCCCGAATCTCGCCGCGGCGGCTTCGATTGAACGAATGCGACGCCTGGCTTACGATGCCGGCGAAGTCCGTTGTTCGGCTTGGCTGTGGACCCATCTCCGGTTCCGGCATGTCGAGACGAGCGGTCTGTCACACAGGAGCAGGACCATGAAGAAAGCCCTAGCCGCCGCCCTGGTCGGTTTCGCAGCAAGCGCCAGTCTCGCCGTTCCGGGAACGGCCTCCGCGGAGTGCGGGGAGGTGTCCATCACCGAGATGAACTGGGCGTCGTCCCAGATCATCACGGAGGTCTCCAAGTTCCTGATGGAGCAAGGATACGGTTGCACGATCGAGAAGGTGCCGTCCGCGACCACCACCTCCGTCGCGTCCCTGGCCGAGAACGGTGAGCCCGATCTCGTGACCGAGCTGTGGCTGAACTCGACCGGCGCCGTCTACGCCAAGCTCGAAGCCGAGGGCAAGGTTTCCCGGCTCGCCGACGTCATCGCGCCGGGCGGCGTGGAAGGCTGGTGGGTCCCGGCCTATCTCGCCGAAGCGCATCCGGAGCTTGCCACCATCGAGGGGATTCTGGCCAATCCCGACGTGGTCGGGGGGCGTTTCAACAACTGCCCGGACGGTTGGGGCTGCCGGATCGTCAACGACAACCTGATCAAGGCGCTCGGTGTCGAGGAGGCGGGCATTGAGGTGTTCGACCACGGGTCCGGGGAAACGCTTGCGACCTCGATCGCTGCCGCTTACGAGAACAAGGAGCCCTGGTTCGGCTACTACTGGGGTCCCACCGCGGTGCTGGGCAAGTACGAGATGGTCAAGGTTGCGCTCGGCGACATCGACAACGACGTCCATTCGGCCAACCAGAACAAGGACAACCCGAGCCCGGGGGTGTCCGATTTCCCGCCGGCGCCCGTCCTGACGGTCGCGACCGCCGCGCTGACCGAGCGCGAGCCCGAGATCGTCGAGCTGATGGGCAACGTCAGCTTCGAGGTCGGCCTCCTGAGCGGCATCCTCGCCTGGCAGGAGGAGAACAGCGCCTCGGCGGAGGAGGCGGCCGTCTACTTCCTGACCTCGCAGTCCGATATCTGGTCGCAGTGGATCAACGACGACGCGCGCGCGAAGCTCTCGAACTTCATCCAGTGAGCCGTCGCACCGTCGCGCCGTCGGGACGCGATTCGAACGCTGTCGGAACGCTGCCGGCGACAATGCGTTGACCGACCTGCAACGCGCGCGACCCGGGACGGGGAGTGCCTCGTCCCGGGCCGCTGGCAGGAGGTGACCGGTCATGGCGACGTATGACTTCCTGTTCGACGGGCTCGGCCTGCGCGGCTGGTGCGACGCGGGCAAGACGGGCGATGGGCCGCTGTCGATGGCGGACCTGCTGGCGAAGGGCGGCGCCGGCAAGGAAACCCCGTGGTGGGAATTGCCGTTCCCTTCGCTCGATGCACTGAACGAGGCGTGCGGCCGGATCGCCCAGTCGCGCGACACGACGAAGGGCCTCGAGCAGGGGTTCCTGGCGATCAAGGATGCTCTGCGCTTCGTGCTCGATCCGCTTACCCAGCCGCTGAGCTGGATACTCGAATTCGCGCTTCTGGTCTTCGAGGCCGCGCCATGGTGGGTCATGTTTCCCCTTCTCATGGTGGTGGTGTACCTGGCCACGAGGTCGATTCGGCTGATCGGCCTGGTGACCGCCTGCCTCGGCTTCCTGGCGTTCATCGACCACTACGGGTTCGCCATGCAGACCCTGGCGATCATCTTCGTCTGCGCCTTCCTTTGCGTCCTGTTCGGCGTGCCCATCGGCATTGCCATGTCGCGCAGCGACCGGATGCAGCGCCTGACGATCCCGGTGCTGGACATGCTCCAGACCCTGCCGCCGTTCGTGTACCTGATTCCCCTGATCTTCCTGTTCTCGGTGACGGAGCCGAAGCTCTACGGAATCGCGATCATCCTCTACGCGATCGTGCCGGTGATCCGGCTCACCGATCTCGGTATCCGGCTGGTGGACAGGGACGTCATCGAGGCGGCCGATTCCTTCGGCATGACCGACCGGCAAAAGCTGTTCGGGGTCCAGATTCCGCTGGCGTTGCCCAACATCATGGCCGGCGTGAACCAGACGATCATGATGAGCCTGGCGATGGTCGTCATCGCGTCGCTGGTGTCGGCGCCGGGTCTGGGCGTGCTCGTGCTGCGCGGTATCCGGAATCTCGAGCTCGGGGTCGGGCTCATCTCGGGCCTCGGCATCGTGCTCCTGGCAATCATCCTGGATCGCGTGACCAAGGCGGCGCTCGATCGCGTCAACGCCGCTCAGAAGGTCTGACCGGGGGGTTCCGGCGTGTCCGGCAAGGTCAAGATCGCAATCCGGAGCCTCTACAAGATCTTCGGGGTGGACCCGAAGGCCGCGCTCGATCAGGTGCGGGCCGGCGTCGGCAAGGCGGATCTGCTGGAGCGCCATGGCCATGTGCTCGGCCTGCAGGATATCGATATCGATATGCACGAGAGCGACATCACGGTCATCATGGGCCTTTCGGGCTCCGGCAAGAGCACCCTCATCCGGCACCTCAACCGGCTGATTGAACCGACCTCGGGGCAGATCGAGGTCGATGGCGAGGACGTGCTGGCCTACGACGAGGAGCGCCTGCGCTCGCTGCGCCGCGAAGTCATGTCCATGGTGTTCCAGAAGTTCGCCCTGATGCCTCACCGCACCGCGGCCGAGAACGCCGGAACGACGCTTCAGGTCCGCGGCGTCAGCCAGCGGGAGTACCTGGCCGAGGCGAGGAAGTGGCTCGAGAGGGTCGGCCTCATCGGCTACGAGAACCACTATCCCCACCAGCTCTCCGGCGGCATGCAGCAGCGTATCGGCATTGCGCGCGCGCTGACCTCGAACTCGCCGATCATGTTGATGGACGAAGCGTTCTCGGCTCTCGACCCGCTGATTCGCACCGACATGCAGGACCTTCTGCTGGAATTGCAGAAGGAGCTGCACAAGACCATCGTCTTCATTACCCACGACCTGGACGAGGCGCTCAAGCTTGCGGATCGCCTGGTGATCCTCAAGGACGGCCATATCGTCCAACAGGGCGAGCCGCAGTACATCCTGCTGAACCCGAACGACCCCTACATCGAGGATTTCGTCAGCGACATCAATCGTGCCCGCGTTCTCAGGGTGCGCTCGATCATGACTCCCTTGAACGGAGGCGAACCGCCGGCCGACGCCCACGGCGAGGTGGACCTCAACGACACGCTCGAGGACACGATTACGCGCTCCGGCGGCGACACCTCGCACTCCTTCGTCGTGATGTGCGAGGGAACGCCCGTCGGGGTGCTCGAGATGACGAATCTGGTCAAGGCGCTGGTGCCGCGCGTCGCCTCCGAGGCCGGCGCCCGGAAGTACTGAACGAAGGGTCGGTCAGGGACGGCCGCATGGGGCGCGGCCGGCCTCCGGCTTCCGATCCGGGGCGCAGCCGTCGATTTCCAGGGGAGTTTCCAGCCGATGCCGCATCACGACTACCGCCCCGACCTCATGGGGTCGGCGGCCATCGAGCCCGTCGGCCGCTTCGAGGCCGGGAGCTGGCAGAGCTTCACCCTCACCTACACCTGCGGGAAGTTCGGCATCGACGACCGGGGGAGCCTCAAGGTCGCGTTCCGGATGCAGACCGACCAGTCGATGATCCAGTGCGACGACCCCGCGGGCCCCGGGTACACCACGGTCGAAACCTCGACCGGGATCCCTCTCACGGTGCGCTGCGAGCACCGCCGCAACACGCGCCCGTGGGGGATCTCGCTCTACGTTCGCTGCGACCGGTACCTCTCCGAGGGAGACCGGGTCGTCATCCGCTTCGGTGACCGGCGGGGGGGCTCGCCGGGGCTCCGGCTCCAGACCTTCGTCCAGCCGCGCTTCGAGTTTCGCGTGCTCGCCGATCCCTTCGCGAGCTACGAGTACATCCCGTTGCCGGACGAAGCCCAGCCCACCATCGGCATCGGGCCGGGGCCGGGGGTGAAGTGGGTCGCGATCCTCCCGACCCTCCGGCGGACGGGGGACCGCTTCCGGCTCTGCCTCAAGTGCGAGGACCGGTGGGGCAACCCGAGCGACCGGGTGGAGGGGACGGTCCGCCTCGCCGCCGACGGGCCGATCGACGGCCTGCCCGAGACCGTTGCGTTCCGGGCGGGGGAGTTCGGCCGGGAGGTGGACGGCCTCTCGGTCGCCGCCGCCGATGTGGCGGAGCGCCGCGTCCGGGTCCTCGGCGAGGACGGCGCCCTCCTCGCGGAGTCGAACCCCCTCCGCGTCGAGGCCGACACCCCGTACCGCCACTACTGGAGCGACCTCCACGGACAGAGCGAGGAGACCGTCGGCACCAACCCTGCCCGAGACTACTTCGCGTTCGCCCGCGACCGGGCGTTCCTCGACATCTGCGGCCACCAGGGGAACGACTTCCAGATAACGGACGCGTTCTGGCGCGAGCTCAACGAGCTCACCGCCGAGTTCAACGAGCCCGGCCGCTTCGTGACCCTCCCCGGCTACGAGTGGTCCGGCAACACCTCCCTCGGCGGCGACCACAACGTCTGGTACCGGCACGAGGGGCGGCCCATCTACCGGTCGTGCCGGGCCCTCGTCTACGACACCGCCCACCCGGAGACCGACTGCCACAGCGCGAAGGACCTCCTCGCCGCGCTCCGGCACGAGGACGCGCTCGTCACCGCGCACATCGGCGGGCGCTACGCGGACGTCAAGTACGCCCACGACGCGAGGATCGAGCCCTCGGTCGAGATCCACTCCGCGTGGGGGACCTTCGAGTGGATCGTCCGCGACGCGTTCGAGGCGGACTACCGGGTCGGCATCGTCGCCTCGAGCGACGGGCACGACGGTCGACCCGGCGCCAAGTACCCCGGGGTCGCCGAGTTCGGCTCCTACGGGGGGCTCACCTGTCACCTTCTCGAATCCCTCGACCGGGACTGCCTCGTCGAGGCCTTCCGCCGCCGCCACCACTACGCGACGACCGGCGCCCGCCTCCATCTCGCCGCCTCGGTCGAGCTCGACTCCCCCGGCGTGCTCCATCACCGCAACCCGGACCTCGGCGATGTCGGGGAGGAGACGTGCCGCCGCGCGATCATGGGAGACATCGTCCGGACCGGCGACGACGACGAGGTGACCTTCCGGCTCGACGTCACCGCACCCGCGCCCATCGAGCGGATCGAGCTTCGCGACGGGCTCGACACCATCGAGACGGTGCGGCCCTACGGGGAGTCCGACCTCGGCCGGCGCATCCGCATCGTCTGCGAGGGCGCCCACTATCGGGGCCGGGGCCGGAACGTCGCCTGGGAGGGAATCGCGACGTTCGAGGGGGCGAGGATCGAGCGCATCGCGCCCGTCAACTTCTGGAACGTCGAGCAGCTTCCCCGGCAGGTCGGAGAGGACGAGGTCGCGTGGCGCTGCGTCACGACGGGTGGGTTCTCCGCCATCGACGTGTGGTTAGACGAAGCGGAGCGCGGGGTCCTCCGGCTTCGCACGAGCGAGGTCGACGCCGACCTCGAGCTCGCCGGCATCGGCCTCGCCGACACGCGGGTCGACGCGGGCGGCCTCCACAAGGCGGTCCGCGTCTTCCGGCTGCCGGACGAGAACGCCACCCGCTCGATGACCTTGAGCCGCCGCGTCAAGCTCCGTCGGGGCGCGGACACCCGCCTCTACGCCTGCGTCACCCTCGAGAACGGCCACCAGGCCTGGCCGAGCCCCATCTACCTCCTGTCCTGACTGTGCCCTCAAGGCCGGCCACGCGGTTTGGTCGCGCCCCGGTGGCCTCATCCCCTGACCGCGCTCTTCGGTGCGTACCGCGCGTCGCGCACCGTCCTTCACTCGGGTCTCGGGCCTGCCTGCCCGACGCCGGCGGGAGGGCCGGCGCTCCCGAGGCCGACGCGGAGCACCTCCGTCTCGAAGACGTCCTCCGGCTGGACGTTGGCGATGTTGACGTCGGGGCCGAACGCGTCGATGAGGAAGTTCCGGAGCTGGTAGACCTCCGCGAGGGTCGTTCCCGGGATCCACGGGCCGCTCAGCTCGAACATCACCTTCGCGACGTCGAGTCCCGCCTTCAGCTCTTCGAGGAGCGGGGCGTTGAGGGCGTCGTCGACGATGAGCTCCGCTCCCTCGACGAGGACCAGCTTCGAGCCGGCCGCGAAGCAGTCCTCCGCCTGGCGGATGAGGGTCGCGGCGGTGGTGTGAACGTCCTTGGAGCCGACCTCGCCGTGGACCTCGAGCCCGCAGTCGACCGCCGTCGAGATGAGCCGGGTCCGTTCCTCGTCGGTCAGGGGAACGCGGTTGTCGGAGACCTCGATGGCCTCGAACCCGAGCCGGCGGGCCTCCTCGCAGTAGGGCCGAACCCCGGCGAAGCCCCGGGTCGCGAAGACGTACTCGAGGAACTGGCCGCCGATGAACGTGTGAACGTCGAACTCGCGGTAGATCGCGAGCTTCTCGAGCAGATGGTCCTCGGGATGGATCCGCGCGGTACCGGTGACGAACTTCGCGTAGTCAACGAAGGGCGCAATCAGGTCGAGGAGGCCCCGCAGGTGAGCGCGCGGCAGTCCCGCGTCCTTCATCATCGTGAGGCCCTTGGTGCGCGGCTTCGAGCCGCTCCGCTCCGCGGGAAGGGGCACCATGGCGAACGGATGTCCGGTCATCGAGGTCTCCGGCAAGGTGGCGGGTCGAGGGGTATCGAGCCAGTTGGCGGCGGTCCGTTTCCGCGTGACATGGTATCGACCGGACGGTTCCCGTGTAACCGGGACCCCATCGTCCGTGCCTTGACTCGCGAAGCGGGCGGTGGGAGCATCCGCCGTCGATTGTGCTCCGCAATGCAGGTGCCGAATGGCGAGCATTCCGGAAGGCTCGCCAGCGGCAGGGTCTCGACGGCGCGAGATTCCTTGGGCAGAGCGTTCCGTCAACATACTGGGTCCGCTGGTCATGATCATGGCGCTTTGCCTGATCATGGCCTTTGCCGATCTGCGCTTCTTCCGTTGGCAGAACCTGATGATCATCCTGCAGGATGCGTCCATCTTCATGGTTCTCGCCATGGGCATGACCCTGGTGATCACCGGCCGCGGAATCGACCTCTCGGTCGGCTCGATCGCGGCGCTCTCCGCGGTGATCATGGCCATGCTGATCAAGGATGCCGGAGTCAACGTCTTCGCCGGCATGGCGGTCGCCCTCCTGGTGGGCATCGCCTGCGGTTCGGTGAATGGCTTCGTCGTCACCAAGCTGCGGGTGCCCGATCTCATCGCGACCCTGTCGACCGATCTCGTCTTTCGCGGCTTGGCGCTCGTCCTTGCCGCCGGCATGGTGCTCGCGAGGTTTCCCGAACCGCTGACCTGGATCGGACGGGGACGCATCCTCGACCTTCTGCCGGTCGCCGCGGTGATCGGGGTCGTCGCGATCGCGGCCGGCTACGTTCTCTACCGGTACACGCCCCTCGGCCGCTACGCGGTGGCGATCGGCGGCAACACCGAAGCCGCGTTCCTCACCGGCATCGATGTCCACCGGCACAAGGTCTACCAGTACATGCTGCTCGGCGGCCTTGCCGGACTTGCCGGCATTCTGCTCACCGGCCGCCTCAACGCGATCCAGGCGACCGCCGGGATGGGGCTGACCCTTCACACGATCGCCGCCGTCGTGGTCGGCGGCACGTCGCTGTTCGGCGGCCGCGGATCCATGACGGGCACGCTGGTCGGCGTGCTGCTGCTGTCCATGGTGGTCAACGCGCTGGTAATGCTGCGGCTGGACTTTTTCTGGCAGCAGGTCGCGGCGGGCCTCATCATCATCACTTCTGTCGCCTTCTACGCGGCCCTGCAGGATCCGAGCACGGGGGGTCTGTCCGGACTGCTCCGACGCGCACGCAGCGGGCGCTCCTGACCGCCGCATCCTCAACGAACACATACTCGAGCAACGACAGGGAGAACCAATCATGCGAACGAAAACCCTTATCGCAAGCGTTGCGGGCCTGGCCCTTTGCGCTACTGTCGCCGACGCGCGCGACGTCCCGGCGCTGGCTGATATGAAAGGTTCCGGTGAGGACGGTTACTGGGAGTACTACGAGGTCACCGACGAGGGTACCTTGGCCGCATTTCAGGAGATCGTCGGCAAGCCCGGTGAGACGATGGCGAACCCTCCGGCCGAGCCGGTCACGATCGCCTTCATCTATCCGAGCCAGGACGTGTCGGACTTCTGGCTGCGCAACTACCAGGCGATGATGAAGCGCCTCGAGGAGATGGGCATTCCCGCCAAGGACACGCAGTTCGCCTCGGATGTCGGCGATCACATGATCCAGGCGACCTACACGGACCAGGTCGAGCAGGAGGACTTCGATTACGTCGTCTTCGGCCCGACCGAGCTCAAGGTACAGCAGGACAACATCAAGCGGCTGATCGACAAGCCGGACACCGAGGTGATCGTCTGGAACTTCACGGTGGTACCGCAGGCCTGGGGCAGCACGCAGCCCCTGGCCTACCTCAGCTTCTCGCACCTCGCCGGTGCCCTCATCATGTGTGACTATGTCCTCAAGAAGCTCGGAACCGAGGGCACGATGGCGCTGGTGCGCGGCATTCCCGGCGCGATCGACGACCAGCGCTCGGGCGGGTTCAAGGACTGCGTGACCAGCCAGAGCAACTGGCAGGTCGCGTACGAGCACGTCGGCATGTTCGAACGCGAGCGCGGCTATACCGGAACGCAGCAGATCCTGCAGGCGTATCCGGAGGTCGAGCTCATCCACAACGCCAACACCGCAATGGCGATGGGCTCGATCTCCGCGGTGCAGGAGGCGGGCAGCGACGTCAAGGTGACGGCCTGGGGCGGCACGGGCGACGAGCTCGAGGCGCTGCGCCACGGTGAGCTCTGGGCGACGCCGATGCGGATGAGCGACGACGTGGGCGTCGCGACCGCGGAGGTCGTGCGCGCGCACCTGGAGGGCCGTACCGACGACATCCCGCTCGTGAGTCTCGGCCGGATCACCATCGTGAGCGGCGAGACGGGGGCCGATGTCGTGGACGCGATGGAGCGTGAAGCCTTCCGATACACCGGCATCGGCACCTTGGAACGCTGAGGCGCCACGATCGATGAACCAGCCGCCCCGTTCCGTGCGGAGTGACGCGCCTTTGCTGGAAATGCAGTCGATCTCGAAGCATTTCGGCGGTGTCATGGCGGTTGCCGGCGTCAGCCTGCACCTCGATGCGGGCGAAGCGCTGGCGATCGTCGGCGACAACGGCGCCGGCAAGTCGACCCTCATCAAGGTTCTCACCGGCGTCCACGTGCTGGACGACGGCGAGATCCGCATGGAGGGGCGGCCGGTCTCGATCACGAACAAGCGGCAGTCGCGCCAGCTCGGCATCGAAGCGGTCTACCAGGATCTGGGCCTGGTCGATTCCCTCGACGCCGCGGGCAATGTCTTCCTGGGCCACGAGCTCAAGCGCAAGGTCCTCGGCCTCAACTTCCTCGACAACGATCGCATGGCGAGGGAAGCGGCACGGGTGCTCAAGGAGGAGGTCGGCATCGAGCTGGAGGACATTCACGTCGCCACCCATCACCTTTCGGGCGGCGAGCGCCAGGCGGTGGCGATCGCCCGGGCGATCTACGCCACCGACCTCAAGATCCTCGTCATGGACGAGCCGACCGCGGCGCTCGGTCCCGAGGAGACCCGCAACACCCTCGCGCTGATGCAGAACCTCAAGCAGCAGGGCATCGCGCTCATCGTCATCAGCCACAATCTCGATCATGTCTTCCAGGTCGCCGACCGGGTCATGGTGATGCGCGCCGGTCGCTCGGTCGCGACCCTGGACCGCCGGACCGCGACCAAGCAGGACGTCCTCGCCTACATCGTCGATGCGGTGGACACGGAGGCGGCCTGACGGAAATTCCTTGCGCGTCGGAACGCAGAGCCAAGTCCGACTCGGGCGGGCATGGCGACTTTCCTCCTCGCGTCCCCCCGTCCGGCCCGATCAGGGGATCATGGGCCCGGCCCAGCGGTTGAGGCCCACGTCGCGGGCGGCGGCGCGGAGGTACATCTTGCGATAGTGGGGATGGAGCTCGGCGGCCGCGGCGGCGGTTCGGGCGAGCTCGCGCCGGTGCTCGGGGACGAGGGCGCGCACCTCCTCCTTGAGGGCCTCCTCGTCGACGGTGAGGACCCGCCCGTGCTCGCAGACGACCCGGCCCGCCACCATCGTCATCACCACCGATGAGCCGTTCTCGGAGAAGACGAGCTGGCGGCGCAAGTCGTTGAGCGGGGTGAACGCGATGGTGTCGAGGTCGACGAGGATGAGGTCGGCCTCGTGGCCGGGGACGAGGGCGCCGACGCGGTCCTCAAGCCCCATGCCGCGCGCGCCGCCCCGGGTGAGGCACCAGAGGAGCTCGGGCGCCGTCGGCCAGTTCCGGTACTCGGGGTCCGCGATCTTGTGGATGAGGCCCGCCGCCTTGGCCACGCCCCACATGTTCGCGCTGTCGTCGACGGTGGCCTCGTCCGTCCCGAGGCAGATCGGCACCCCGGCCGACCGGAGCCGCCGGAACGGCATGATCCCGCTCCCGATCTTCTGGTTGCTGATGGGGTTGTGGGCGACCGTGCAGCCGGATGCGGCGAGGAGCTCGATGTCCTCGTCGTCCACCCAGACGGCGTGGATCACCATCATCCGGGGGGTGAGGACGCCCGCGTCGTGGACGTAGCGGATGAGGGACTTGCCGTACTTCTCCTCGCCGAGCACCCGCTGGAGCTTCGTCTCGAGGATATGGACGTCGTAGGGGATCCGGTGCCGCTCGCTGAGCTCCGACAGGATCTGGAGGTACTCCGGGGTGACCCGTTGGGGCGCAGAGCATGAGACGGCCGTGCCGAGCCTTCCGTCGCAGGCCCCGTTCCAGCGCTCGATGAACCCGGTGTAGAGCTCGGTCAGCTCTTCGGTCGATTGCCGGGGGGTCTCGGCCATGCGCCGGCGGATGTCGTCCGGGAGGATGTCGCGGAGAAAGGGGTACTTCTCGTACTCGACCACGTTCGGCTGGTCGATGGTGACGACGGCGCGCATCCCGCTCTCGACGTACGCCTGCATCAGGCCGTCGATGGCCTCCTCGGTCGCGCGCGGGTTGTAGAAGGCGTCGTCGTGGACGGCGGTTACCCCGAGCTTCAGCATCTCGACCGCGCCCAGCATCGTGCGCACGTGATTGAGGTGGGGCGAGGGCGGCTCGTCGCTGAAAGGCGGGACCTCGTGGAGCATGAAGATCTCGAGCGGCGCGTCGTCGGTCGCGCCCTTGAGGAAATTGCCGGGGGAGTGAACGTGGCCGTTGACGAGGCCCGGCATCGCGAGGAGGCGGTCGGCCGGGATGATTCGCAGGTCCGCCCCCTCGTTCGAGATGTCGAGGTCCGGCCCGATGTCGGCGATCCGGCTGCCCCGGACGAGGATGTCCGCCCGCGCGAGCTCCGTATCGTCGTCGTCCATCGTGAGGACGCGGGCGTTTCGGATCAGGATCGACATGGCCGCCTCCAATAACCTGATGACGGGCAGGTAGCGTAACGGTATCCCATTGACGGGACGGAGCAGGGGGATTTCAAGCGCCTGCAAATCAGACACAATCTCGGGATCGGTCGGAGGGGGCTCCGTCGTCGGCTCCGCGACGGTCGCTTTCGCGCTTGCGGGCATGCGGTTCGTCCCCCCGGCAAACCGAACCTGGAGGTGGATTCGCGATGACGAAGCCGAGGGTCCTCGTCACGGCCGAGGGCGGGATTGCGGTCATGCGCTTCAATCGCGCCGAGGTCCTCAACGCCATCGATCAGCGGATGTGGGAGGCGCTCGTGGACGCGGTGCGCGAGGCGGCCCGCGACCCGGGAGTGCGGGTCGTCCTCATCACCGGAAACGGGCGTGGGTTCTGCGTCGGGGCCGATCTCAAGGAAACGGCGTGGCGCGGCGAGACCCAGGACGAGTCGCGCCGCCGGGTCGAGCGCAACCAGCAGCAGCTCGCGCGGGAGATGGTGGCGGCCCCGGTCCCCATCATCGCGGCGATCAACGGCTACGCGCTCGGCGGCGGACTCGAGATCGCGCTCGCCGCAGATCTCCGGATCGCGGGCGCGAGCGCCCGCTTCGGGTTTCCCGAAACCACGATCGGCCGCTTCGTC
This sequence comes from Gammaproteobacteria bacterium, assembly GCA_022823045.1. GTDB lineage: Bacteria > Pseudomonadota > Gammaproteobacteria > HK1 > HK1 > JAJDXW01. The sequence goes on along the minus strand of JAJDXW010000282.1, from coordinate 15,531 downwards.
TCGGGCGGGGCGAGCCTGCTGCTTCCGCGGGCGGTGGGTGTCTCCTGGGCAAAGCGCCTCGTCTTCACCGGCGAGCACCTCGACGCGGAGGAAGCTCGAGCCATCGGGCTCGTCGAGGAGGTGGTCGAAGACGAGCGGTTGCTGCCTCGCGCGGAGGAGCTTGCCCGGACCATCGCCGGCAATGCGCCGGTGTCGGTCGCCCTCGCCAAGCGTGTCCTGAATCGAGTCGCGATTGGCGACCTCGAGAGCGCGCTTGCGTTCGAGACCGAGGGCTTGCTCGCCACCTACGCCACGGCCGACAACGAGCGGGGCGCGGCCGCGTTCGCGCGCCGCGAGAAACCGGACTTCTCGGGCCGGTAGGCCGACGCGGCCGATTGGTGCGAGGAGGCGCGGGTCGGCCTCGCCACTCTTCCCGCACCCTCCGATCATCTATGGCAGGTCGTGCGGAGAGCACCTCCGGACGACTGCCCGAGCGTCGGCGATGCGCGCGCCGGCCGGGGTCACGATGACGGGGTTGAGCTCTATCTCCTCGAGCTCGGGGAGCGCGGCCAGGAGAACCCCCAGCCGAACCAGGCGGTCGACCAGCTCCTTGCACTCCTCCGGCTGAGGCGGGGGGCGACGAAGGCCGGTCGTCGTGCGCGGCGCCGAAAGCCCGGAGAGGAGCGAGCGTGCTTCCTCGCGGTCGAGCGGTGCGAGGTGGAAGACGACCTCGTCGAGCGATTCGACCGACGTGCCGCCGGGACCGGCCATCACCGTCGGGCCGAACTGCGGGTCTCGAATCGCGCTGCAGATGATCTCGAGCCCGGGCTCGAGCATCGGGGTGACGAGGAGCCGTGCGGCCGGGCGTTCGCCCGCCGGACATCGGGCGAGGAGCGTCTCCGCCCCCTTTCGGATTGCGGGCGCTCCCGCGAGGTCGAGGAGCACGTAGCCCCGCTCGCTGCGGTGGACGGCGCCGGGGGTGATGAGCTTCATGGCGGTGCGGGGCCAGTCGTCCGCGGCGTTCGCCGCCTCGTCCGCGTTCGCCGCCACCCGCCACTCCGGAACCTCGAAGCCCGCGGCCTCGAGCAGGGAGCGCGTCTCCGGTTCCGCCAGGGCCCCGCTCGGTCCGGGGGAGCGGAGGAGGCCCTCCGCGCGCCGTTGGAACGCCGCGGAAGGAGCGAATCCGGGCGCGTCGCGGCTGGAGGCGGAGGGCTTCGGGCGGCGAGCCGCGTCCCTCAGCCCCGAGAGCATCCGCACCGCGTCGTCGGGCGCGCGGACGACGGGGATCCCCGCCTCGCGCAGGACCGTGTGACTCGCGGTCGGGACGTCGGCGTGGATGGATTGGAAGACGACCGGCTTGCCGTGCCCGGAAGCGACGGAGGCGACCGCCTCGGCGGCCGCGATCTCGCGCGGCGCGAGGCCGGCGCCCCCGATCCGGTGGTAGCCGCCGAAATGTCCCGCGACCACGACCGCGTCGGCGTTGGAAGCGGAGAGGCAGACGGCCAGGCCCTCGGGGAGGACGGTGGGGTCGCTCTCGACCACCCCGGCGAAGTCGAGCGGGTTCGCGATCGCCGCCCGTGGCGGGAGAAGTCGGGCGAGCGCGTCACGCGTCGCGTCCGGAAACGCGGGCAGCGCGAATCCCGCCAGACCGAGGCAGTCGGCGAGGAGCGTCGCATGGCCGCCACCGTCGGAGACGAGCGCCACCCCGTCCCCCGCGAGCGCAGGGCATCGGCAGAGCGCCTCCGTGATCGCCCACGCCTCGGCGATGCCGTCCGCACGCAGTATCCCGGCGCCGCGAAGCGCGGCGGAGGCCACGCGGTCCTCGCCGGCGAGGGTGCCGGTATGGGTCAGCGCGGCCCGGCGTCCCGCCTCCGACCTCCCCGGCTTGAGGACCACCACCGGTTTCCGCGCGCGATGGCGGCGGACCGTATCCACCAGGGCGCGCCCGCGCCCCTCACCCATTCCCTCGACGTACGCGAGGACGGCCTTCGTATCGGGATCGTCCAGGCAGTCGGCGATGAGATCGACGGCGTCGAGGTCGGCCGCGTTGCCGATCGTTGCCTGCCGGGTGAATCCGAGCCCGGCCGCCGCGGCGCGAAGGTTGAAGTCGAGGAGGAGGTTTCCGCTCTGGGAGACGAGGGCGATCGGCCCGGAAGGGACCTCCGCGCCGCCAAGATTGATGCCGGTCGAGCCCGAGTAGAGCCCCGCGCAGTTCGGGCCGAGCAGACGGCCGCCCCCGCGGCGGACGAGAGCGGCGAGCTCGTCCTCGAGCCGGCGGCCCTCGGCATCGACCTCGCCGAATCCCGCCGTGATCACCATGACAGCGGGCACGTTCCGGGCGGCGCAGTCCTCGATCACGGGTCGCACCGCGTCGCGGGGCACGACGACGACCGCGAGGTCGACCGGCTCCGGAATCGCCCGCAGGGTCGGGAAGGCGGGCCGCCCGCGCACGGACGGGGCTCGCGGGTGCACCGCGAAGATGCTCCCGGCAAAGCCGCCCGCGACGAGCGAGCGATACCGACGCCCGCCGAGCTTCGCTTCGTCTTCGGTGGCGCCGACGAAGGCGATCGTGCGCGGCCGAAAGAAGGCGGAAAGTCGCGTCATGCGGCGAAAGCGTAACCCGCTTCGCCATCACCTCCGAACGAACATGGCATACGCCCTCGTGCCGTATCCGGGCTACAGGTTCCGGATGTCGAGGGACGGGAGGGCGTCCGCCGGCTCGAACCCGAAGACCCGCCCGTAGAAGGCGAGCTCCGCCTCAAGGCACCGGCGCAGGGTCTCCGCCTTGCGGAAGCCGTGCCCCTCGCCTTCGAACATGAGGCAGGCGACGGGGAGGCCCTGCCGGTCGAGCGCATCCGCCATCAGCTCGGCCTGGTTCGGGGGGACCACCCGGTCGTCGAGACCCTGGAAGAAGATGATCGGGCAGCCGAGCCGCGAGGCGTGGTGGAGGGGAGAGCGGGCCCGGTACACGTCGCGGTCGGCGGGCCACTCGCCGATCAGCCGATCGAGATAGCGGGCCTCGAACTTGTGGGTATCGGCGGCGAGCACCTCGAGGTCGCAGATGCCGTAGTAGCTCGCGCCGGCCCGGAACGCGTCGTGGAAGGTGAGGGCGGAGAGGGTGGTGTAGCCGCCCGCGCTCCCGCCGCGGATCGCGAGGCGGGAGGGGTCGGCGCGGCCGGTCTCGGCGAGGTGCAGCGCACCCGCGACGCAGTCCTCGACGTCCACCACCCCCCACTCGCCGTAGAGCCGCTCGCGATACGCGCGTCCGTAGCCGGTGCTCCCCCGGTAGTCGACGTCGAGGACCGCGAAGCCGCGGCTCGTCCAGAATTGGATCGAGGGGCTCAGAGTGTCGCCGGTCGCTCCGGTCGGACCACCGTGGCTGAGGACGAGGAGCGGCGGAAGCTCGCCGGGCGGGGCGCGGCACGACGCGTTGTGCGGCGCGTACCAGTAGCCGTGTGCGGTCTCGCTTCCGTCCTCGCCGGTCGGAAAGCGGAGGGGGACGGGACGAGACAGCAGCTCGTCGCCGATCGAGAGCGTGCTCGAGGTGCGGAGCACGCGCGTCGCGCCGGACGCGAGGTCCAGGGTCACGACCGACGTGCTCCGGTCCGGCGCGCCGCCGATGAAGGCCGCCGTCCCGCCCCGGACGCTGAGCGAGTCGATGCTTGTCCAGGGAAGGGGGATCTCGTGCAGGGAGCCCGAGCCGTCCGGGGCGAGCCGGCCGAGCCGCCACCCGGCTTCGGTGCGCCAGGTGCAGACGACGGCTCCGTTCGCGTCGAACCCGAAGGTGGTCGTTCCGAGCTGCCAGAGCGGTTTCCCGAACTCGTGCTCGGCCCGGTGCATGCAGCGGAGCTCGCCGCCCTGCCAGCGATGGAGGTTCCACCATCGGTGCGGGTCGGCGACGAACCAGAGAGCCCCGTCGGGCGACCAGGCGGGCTGGAACGCGGAGCACCCTGCGCCCCCGGTGATCCGGGTCGCCGCGCCGGGAGCGCCGTCCCCGTCGAGCTCGGCAAGCCAGAGGGCCGCCCCGTCCCAGGGCATGTCGGGCTGGTCCCAGGCGAGCCACGCGAGGTGCCGTCCGTCGGGGCTCGGGGCGGGCGCGGCGTAGAAGTCCCGGCCGGAGGCGAGCACCCTCTCCGAGCCGTCGTCGATCGAAATCGCGACCAGCTCGTTGACGGGCGGCGCGTCGCCTGCATGCGTCTCGCGCACCGCGAGCAGGCGCCGCCGCACCGGGTCGAAGGTCAGGTCCCCGAACCGGGCCGGGCCTGCCGCGGTGAGGGGAGCCGGCGTCGCGTCGCCGCCCGTGCGGGAGTAGACCCGTCCGTCCGCGAAGTTCGAGAACCACAGCCGGTCCCCGGACACGGCGTACGCTCCGCCTCCGTACTCGTGAACCCCCGAGCGCACGTTGAACGGCGGGGGGGTGAGGTCCTCGATCTCACCCGGCCCCGAAAGGTCGGTTCGAACGAGCACGTTGCGCCCCCCTTCGCCGGGACGCCCCTCGAGCCAACCGACCCGGCCGCCGCCGTCCAGGCTGACCGACGAGAGCCGGACCGTCTCGGCGACGATGGCATCGGGGGTGATCGGGGACGGCCACGTCCCGTAGGGGAGTGTCTTCATCTGTCGTCGCTCTTCGTTCTCGAAACCGTCCGCGGGGGTAGCCGGCCCGGATGTCCACCCACGCTTGTTCCGGCCGGACGACGCCCGGGACAAGATTCGGGCCGGGGCGTCATCGCGGCCGGCGGCGTCAATACCCCGGGGGCGGCGAGAAGCGGCAGTAGCCTTCCTCGATGAGCGCCGCCATGTGCAGGCAGGTGAGGTCGTCGTACTGGCGGCCGACGATCTGGATCCCGACGGGGAGGCCGTCCGCGAGCCCGATCGGCGCTACCGTCGAGGGCAGGTAGTACCCGCAGGGGTAGCCCGCCCAGAAGAGCTGATCGACGGTCGGCTGGGGCCGGCCATTGACGGTGATCGTCCGGTCATGGCGCTCGCCCGCCTGGTCGTGGGGGAAGGCGGGCGACGACGCGGTGGGGCAGAGCATGAGATCGAAGGTCTCGAACCAGGCTTCCCAGCCGGCCATCAGCTCGTACCGATGCTCGTTCCACCGGAGCCAGTCCCGGTGCAGCATGGTCTGGGCTTCGAGCATCCGGCGCCGATAGGGGATCGCGTCCGCCGGGAGGCGGCCGAGGTCTTCGCGGGCGAGCGCGACCATCTCGTCGCTCATCCGCTTGGAGGTCGCGGCGCGGAGCAGCATCGTGTAGACCTCCATCGCCTCGCCGGTGGGGAAGTCGGGCTTAGCGCCCACCTCGACGGTCGCGCCTTCGCCTTCGAGCCAGCCGGCGAGGGCGGCGATCGCGTCCTGGCAGGACTGCTCCACCTCGGCCTGGGGGTCGCTCAGCAGGACCCCGACCCGGTAGTCGCGCAACTCCCGCCGGCGCGGCTCGGGCAGGGCCAGCCGCCACCCCCGCGCGGCGGGGCCGTCCGCTCCGGCGAGAAGGCCGAAGGCGAGCTTCAGGTCCGCCGCCGACCGGGCGAGGGGGCCGACGACCGCGATGTCCATCGGCGCATGGTCGCCCGGCAACGACTGGCCGCGGCCGGAGACGATCTCCCAGGTCGGCTTGTGGCCGAACACCCCGCAGTAGTGCGCCGGGTTGCGGATCGAGGCGCCGATGTCGGAGCCCGCGTCCAGCCCGGTCAACCCGGCGGCGAGCGCTGCCGCCGACCCGCCGGAGGAGCCTCCGGGGGTGCGGGTGAGGTCCCACGGGTTGCTGCAGGTGCCGTAGATCGAGTTGAAGCTCTGCCAGTCCGACAGCAGGAACGGGACGTTCGTCTTGCCGAAGACCACCGCGCCGGCCGCGCGGTACTTCTCGACCACCGCCGAGTCCGTGTCCGCGATGTTGTCACGGTACTCCGGGACGCCCCAGGTGGTGGGGGAGCCGACGAGGTCGAAGCTCTCCTTCACCGTCACCGGCAGGCCGTCCAGGGGGCCGGTCGGTTGCCCCGCCGCGCGGCGGCGGTCCGAGTCGTCGGCCTCCGCTCGCGCGCGGTCCGCGTCCTGCCAGACGATCGCGTTGATCGTCGGGTTGTGCCGCTCAACGCGGCCCAGGAAGTGATCGAGCAGCTCGCGCGCGCCGATCTCGCGCGCGTCGAGCCGCGACATCAGCCGGGTGGCCGACTCGAAGTGGAACTCGGACATTGCGTGACCCTGTGGTTTTTCGTGGTGATCAAGCCGCCCCGACGGGTGCCCGAACGTGGGCGGCGCACCCGGCAGGCCCCTGCGCGGACTCTACCCCGCCACCTGCGGGGCGCGGGAACTCGGCCCCGACCCGCTCGCCGGCGGTCCGGGCCGAGGCCCGGAGCCCCGAGCCATCCCGAAACGCGACAGAATGTCTATTCTGCAACGATACGATGTGTTACGGACTATTTCCGGTTCGAGGCCAATACCCCGGCCAGCGCTCCAACCGCAGTGGAACCCAGCGCGACAATCGACTCCGGAACATCCTGTCCCAATGCACCAATGAGGATGCAGCCGAGCACTGCTGCTGCGGCTATCCCGGCTAACGACCACGCGACGACGCGGTAGAACACGCGATCGCCAACATAAGCGGGAATCAGGGTGAACGGCGCGGATGGGGCGTCGGCTGACTCCCAGTCGTCGATGTCGCCCGGATCCGGTTCTCTGTTGTTGGTCATGAGCGTTCAGCGGGATACGGGGCCGGGCGGGTTACCCCCACCAGAGGTGGCGTCGGATTCACGCTGTGTCCAGACCAGCAATCACGACCGTCTCAAGCGAGCCATCTTTCTTCCGGATCATCAGCTCACTTCCGTCTACAACGCGTCTCGTAATGCCCTCGGTGATTGCCAGGGCTGCGCTTACGGTCGATGCCTTGGTTCTTGAATGGAGCCGCTCGGTAAGGGCCTCCGCGTTGTCGAGATCCCGCTGGGTCAGGTTCATCGTTACCTTCTTCAGTTTCATCATGTCCGCCTCCAACGTCGTTTTCTCCAGGCGAGAGCCAGCCAGGGTATGGCGAAAATACAGCCATAACCGGGTCCGTGCAATACCGAAACGTGGATCTGTGAGTCAGCACGAAATCTGCACATCCAGCCAGATTCTGTAACGACTGTTCGACACCGTTTCCAGGAGAGCGTCGGTAGACCTGAATCAGGAACCCGAGCCATCGTTCCTTCCCGTGGAGGTGGTGTCGAGTCCGGTCACCGACGGGGCGCATCGCGAGCGGCGGCTGCCATCGCGCTCCGCAATGGTCAGCCGATCACTGTCACGGGCCGGCCTGGTGTCGAGGTGTCGTGCCGGCTGGTGCACGGCCTTGCACGATGATTCCGGTACCGGTCACGACGCGGGTGTGGCAGTGCGCCGGGGGTTCCCGGGATCTGTTCCGCTATCCTCTGATGCATGGCATCAAGGATGGCGATCGGGTGACTGCCGCCCTGTCGCCGTCCGTTCCGCCAAGGGTCGTCCGCTCACGCGGTGGTTCGCGAACGTGTGCTGGCGGTTACTGCATGCAAGGCCGGAGAGCGGTCAGGCGGCGAGCTCGAGGATTTCCCTGACTTCGGCCGGGCCGGCGATGGGGCGCGGGTTGCGCGGGATCCAGGGCGTCTTCATCGAGCCCTCGGCGATGCGCTCGAAGTGCTCGGGGCCGACGTTGGCGGCGGAGAGGCTCCGCGGCATGCCCAGACCGGCGATGAAGCGGTCGAGCACGTCGGCGGCGTCCTCGTCCGGATGCCCCATCGCACGCGCGACCATCGCCTGCCGGTCGGCGTTGACCTCCCGGTTCCAGCGCATGACGGACGGCAGCATGATGCAGGAGGTGTGGCCGTGCGGGATGTCGAAGACGGCCCCGAGGATGTAGCCGATGCCGTGGCTCGCCCCCATCGGGACGCCACTCGCGAGCGGGGCCATCGACATCCACGTTCCGATCTGGCAGTCGAGGCGGGCGTCGATGTCGTCCGGGTCGGCCTTGACCCGGGCGAGCCCGCTCGTCAGCAGCGAGAGACCCTGGAGCGCCTGCGCGTCGCCATAGGGATGCGCCTCGAGCGAGCAGACCCCTTCGACGCAGTGGTCGACGGCGCGCACGCCGGTGGACAGGAACAGCCACTCCGGCGTGTGGACGGTCGGCGCGGGGTCGAGGATGACCGCCCGCGGCATGATGCCCGGGTGGCGGAGCAGCTCCTTGGTGCGGGTGCGCTCGTCGGTAACGCCGGAGATTGCGCTGAACTCGCCGCCCGACAGGGTCGTCGGGATGGTGATCTGGGGCACGGCCGGTGGATTGATGGGCGGCGGGCCGAGCGCCCCGTCGGGTCCGGCCACCGGGCGGAGCATGTCGATCCGGTCCGGCTCGCGGATGTCGTTCGCGAGGCAGAGCGCGACCGCCTTGGCGCCGTCGGTGATCGAGCCGCCCCCGAAAGTGACGATGAGATCCGCCCGGGCCTCCCGCGCGCCATCGGCGGCCGCGATCACGTCCGAGCGCGGGGTGTGCGGCGACATCCGGTCGAACTCGCCCGCGACCTTGTTGCCGAGCGCACGGCGGAGCTTCGCGATCTCGTCGGTCTCGAGGTTGAGGGTGCCGCTCACCATCAGGAACACGCGTTCCGCGCCCCGGCTCTCGACTTCCGCCGCCACCGCCTCGGCGAATGGCCGGCCGAAGGTGACCGATTCCATCGTTCCGAATGCCACGCGTCCGGATAGCGCCATGGTTGTACCTCCTGCGGTTACGAGCTCCCGGCTGCGTACGAAGCTCAGTCGCGGTTCGCCGGTTTCCCGGACCGCATTTCCGGGAGGGCCGCCGATGTGCGGATGCTGGGGGAGCGACCTCGGCCGAAGGCGGTCACCCGGCGCCCACCAGAGATTCGTAGTCGCCGACGAGGAGGCGGTAGGGCGGCTCGTCCTCCTCGATCTCCGGGAATCGTCCCACCGGCTGGTGGAAGCGGTTGTCGTTCACGTCGTCATTGACCACCGACACCTCGCCGAGGAGCACCCGCCCGCGCGGCGCCGTCAGCTTGTGGTAGCAGCCGGGCTCGAGGGTGATGCTCTCCCCGGGAGCGAGCTCGAGGGTGGTGCCCGCCGGGACCTTGCGCCGCACCCCGTCGAGGCTCAGGGACACTTCGGTGTCCGCGAAGGAGCCGTCCTCGGCCGCGTTGTGCACCTCGACGCCCATGGTGCCGCCCGCCCGCACGATGATGTCCTCGACCTTGATCCAATGATGATGGGCGGGACAGTGCTGACCGGGGTCGAGGATGATCGCCTTCTCGCAGTAGGTCTTCCCGACGCCGGCCTTGAGATTCGCGAGCCGGCCGTTTCGCATCGTGAAGAGGAGCAGGCCGCAGGTGTGGTACTCGCCGAGGCCGAAGTCGGTGATGTCCCAGCCGAGGCCGCAGTCGACGATCTCCGAGATGTCGCCGCCGGGGTCCGCCCAGTCATCCGGGGTCCAGAACGCGAACGGCGGGAGCCGGAAGCGTTCCGCCTCGAAGTAGGCCTCCGCGTCGCGGATGAGCGCGTTGATCTCCGAGCGCAGCATGACCTCTCTCCCTCTTTCCCACCTCCACCGGGCTGCGCGGTGCTTCGCTCGTGCGCGGTGGACAGGTAGGATAGTCGAACCCGTTTCCGGGACTCCAGCAGGGCAGACGGAACATGACCGCAGCGACGAACCCGAATCCCGCCTCCGACCCGATCACCCTCGAGGTGGTGCGCAACAAGCTCGACGGCATCGCGAACGAGATGCAGTCGACCCTCGTGCGAAGTTCGTTCTCGCCCATCGTGAAGGAAGGGCTCGACGCATCGGCGAGCCTCTTCACCCTCGACGGCGAGACCCTCGCCCAGGCGACCGCCATCCCCATCCACCTCGCGACCCTTATCCCGGTGGTGCGGACGATCCTCGGGAAGTACCCGGTATCGACGATGCGCGAGGGCGACATCTACATCCTGAACGACCCCTACCGGGGCGGGACCCACCTCCCGGACATCGCGCTCGTCATGCCCATCTTCTCGGGCGGGCGGCCGATTGCCCTGAGCGCCGCGATGACCCACCACCAGGACGTGGGCGGGATGTCCCCGGGGTCCGTTCCCCCGAACGCGACCGAGATCTTCCAGGAGGGGATCCGCATTCCGCCCCTCAAGTACCGGGACGCGGGCCGCATCAACCAGACCCTCGTCGACATGCTCTGCCTCAACGTGCGGGTGCCCGAGACGTTCATGGGTGACCTCAACGCCCAGATCGCGGCGTGCTCGATCGGCGCGCGCCGCGTCGCGGAGCTCGCGGAGCGCTATGGCACGAACCGCCTCCCGGCCCTCACCGGGGAGCTCCTCGCCCGCTCCGAGCAGCTCGTGCGGCGGGCCATCGAGCGGCTTCCGGACGGACGCTACTCCTACGTCGACTGGCTCGACAACGACGGGGTCGCGCTCGACGAGCTGGTGCGCATCGAGGTCGCGGCGGAGATCGCGGGGGACCGGGTGACGATCGACTTCACGGGCACGAGCCCGCAGCTCCGTGGCCCGTTCAACTGCGTGCCGTCCGGCGCGTACGCGGGCGCCTACTTCGCGGTGCTCGCGATGGCCGACCCGTCGATCCCGATCAACGGGGGGTGCTTCCGTCCCATCGAGCTCGTGCTGCCGGAGGGGACCCTCGTCAACCCGCGCGAGCCCGCGCCGGTCAACTCGCGCACCTCCACCATCAAGCGGATCGCGGGGACGATCATCGGCGCGCTCCGGGAGGCCCGGCCCGAGAACGCTCCGGCGGACGCCGGGGGCGCGCTTCACGTGCTCGCGTTCGGCGGCGCCCGCGAGGACGGGTCGCGCTACGTGGTCGGCGAGCTCATCGCCTCCGGGAGCGGTGCGAGCGACGGCAAGGACGGGGTCGACGTGATCGAGACGGACGGCTCGAACTGCATGAACCTCCCGGTCGAGGCGCTCGAGATGGACGTCCCGATCCGCCTGCATCGTTCGGAGCTCCGGCCCGATTCGGGCGGCCCGGGCGCATATCGGGGCGGCCTCGGGATCAGCCGCGAGTACGAGATCCTCTCCGGCGAGGTGGTCTTCACCCACCGGGGCGAGCGGCACCGCCGCCCGGCCCGGGGCGCGGCGGGCGGCGACGCCGGGGCGCGCGCGCACTCCGTCATCCGGCGGGTGAGTGGGGAGGAGGAGGTCATCCCCTCGAAGACCCTGGTGCGCCTCCAGCCCGGGGACCGGGTGGAGGTCAACACGGCGGGCGGGGGCGGCTACGGCGACCCGGAGGCCCGTCCGGCGGACCTCCTCACCGCCGACTTCGCGGGCGGCAAGGTGAGCGCGGGGAGCTGGAATGCCGCCCCGGCCGGGTCCGCGGAACCTGCCGCGGCGGCCGGAGACGACTGACCGGAGCCTCCGCCATTCCGGCGCCCGGGCCGGTGACCCTCGAACTGCGGTGACGCGGCCGAGAGCGGGTCAATCCATGAAGCGTGCAATGAAGGCGATGGTGCTCACCGGCCACGGCGGCCTCGACAAGTACGAGTGGCGCGAAGACTGGCCTAGACCCGAGCCGGGGCCGATGGAGGCGCTCATCCGCGTCGGCGCCTGCGGGCTCAACAACACGGACGTCAACACCCGCACGGGCTGGTACTCCCGGACGGTGACGGAGGCGACGACCGGCGACTCCCATGCCGAGGTCGACGAGACGGACCCGACCTGGGGCGGACGGCCCATCCGGTTTCCGCGGATCCAGGGGGCGGACGCGGTGGGCGAGGTGGTCGCGGTCGGAGCGGGCGCCGACTCCGCCCTCCTCGGCCGGCGAGTCATGGTCGACGGGTGGCAGCGCGACTGGTCGGACCCCGAGAACCTGGACAAGGCCCGCTACTTCGGGTCGGAGATCGACGGGGGCTTCGCCGAGTACGCCAAGTGCGACGCGCGCAGCGTGGCGGTCGTCGACTCCGGGCTGACGGACGCCGAGCTCGCGACCTTCTCCTGCTCCTACACGACGGCGGAAGGCATGCTGAACCGCGCGAACGTGGGTGCCGGCGACACCGTGCTCGTCCCCGGTGCCTCGGGAGGCGTGGGGGGTGCGCTGGTCCAGCTTGCCCGGCGCCGCCGCGCCCGGGTGATCGCGATGGCCTCCGAAGCGAAGCACGCCGACGTGGCCCGTCTCGGCCCGGACGCGATCGTGCCCCGCGCCCCGAAAGACCTCCGCGACGCGTTGCGCGGCGAGAGAGTGACGGTGGTCGCCGACGTCGTCGGCGGGTCCGGCTGGCCGGAGCTCATCGACATTCTCGAGCGGGGCGGGCGCTACACCTGCTCGGGGGCCATCGCCGGCCCCATCGTCCGGTTCGACCTCCGCCCGTTCTACCTTCGCGACCTCACCTTCACCGGCTCGACGGTGGTCCCGAGCCATGTCCTGCGCGACCTCGTCGGCTACATCGAGCGGGGCGAGGTGAGGCCGGTGCTGGCCGCGACCTGGCCGCTCGCCGAGCTCCGCGAGGCCCAGCGGGCGTTCATCGACAAGCGCCACGTGGGCAACATCGTGGTCGTGCCCTGACGATCGCGCGATTCCGCGGGTCCGCGTCCGGATGCGTTCGACCTGCCCGCGCCGGCGGATTGGCGTCCGCCCGCCAGGAAGTCGGTGAGACGCTCCGGCTAAAAGAGCGGCATGCCGAACAGCGCGGCGTGGAAGTAGGCGAGGAGCCCGGCGACGATGGTGCCGGACACGATCGCCGCCGCGTCGAGCGCGAGGCGCGGCGCCTTGTCGGCGGCCGGCCGCTTCCCGCGTGCGACCGCGCTCACCGCCGCCACCACCGCGAATCCGCCGAAGGTTCCGAAGAGCGCGACCGAGCGGAGGTCCCCGTTCGCCGCGAGGTGGGCGAGCGCCCAGACGAGGAGCCCGAGCAGCATGGGGTGCCGGACGACAGCGCGGATGTGGGTCGGCATGTTGGCGGCCGCGAACAGCACCAGCGCCACCGGCACCAGCCCCATCGCCGCGTGGCGCCCCCAGCCCGGCGGCGAGTACACGGGCTCGAACGGGGCCGCCGAGTAGCCCCACACCACCATCGCGAGGCTCGCGAACGCGACGAGCGCGAACACCCCGCGGTACGGCCCCTCTCCCATGCGGGCGACGAGCCCCGCGCGGAGCGGCGGAACGCTCGGGATCAGGTGAAGGACGACGAAGAGCGCGAGGCCGGCAACGAGAAGCGTCATGGCGGATTCTCCGGATGGTCTGCTGGTTGCGTCTGGCGCGCCGCGCGCCGTTCCCGGTTCGTCGTCCTTTTCCCTAGTCTTCGTCGTCCGTCGGGACTCCGGCCCCGCTCTCGAGAAAGGCGAAGGCCCCGCCCTGGACATCGGCGCCGATCGCGCTCGGGTCCTCGGGGGCGGTCGCCATGATCGTCTCCGCCCAGTCCTCCGCGTTGTCCTCCGGCCGGTAGCCGAGCCGCTCCGCGGCCGCGTTGTCCCACCATGAGCGCGTGTTCCCGGAGACGCCGTAGACGACCTCGAACTTCAGATCCGGATGGTCGAGCCCGATGCCGATGAGCTGCGCGAGGTCGCGGTGGCTGGTCCAGATGCTGAGGCGGCGCTCGTCGATCGGTTCGGGGTACGCGTTCCCGATGCGGATCGCCATCACCTCGAGGTCGTACTTGTTGGCGTAGAGCGCGCCGATCGCCTCGCCGAACGCCTTGCTCACCCCGTAGCGGCTGTCCGGGAGCACCGTCACGTCGCTGCCGATCTTGCGGCTGCGCGGATAGAAACCGACCGCGTGCACGCTGCTCGCGTAGACGACCCGCTTCGCGCCCGCCCGGCGCGCCGACTCGAAGACGTTGTACGTTCCGTCGATGTTGATGTCGCGGATCGCTTCCCAGGTATCCTCGCTCGCGATGCCCCCCATGTGCACCACCGCGTCCACCCCGTCGACGATTCCTTGAACCGCATCGAAGTCGCGGATGTCCGCCGGCACGAACTCCTCGTCGTCGCGAAGGTCCTCCGGCGCCCGGATGTCGCTGAGGCGCATCCGATACCGCCCCTTGAAGTTCTCCCGGAGCCCGGTCCCGATGAGGCCCGCCGCCCCGGTGATCAGCACGTACTTCATGTCTTCGTCTTCCCTCCCGGGCGTTTCGATTCGTTGGTGCGCCGGTCTCGTGCCCCGCGCCCCGCCAGCTCGACCGCTCGCGCAGTACGTGACGGCGGATCTTAGCGCTCCGCGTCTTCGGTAGCTCGTCGGCGAAAACCACTTCGCGCTCGCTTGCTTCTTCGCGATGATCCAGCAAAGATGCATATGCACATACACACACAAGGTGGCGCTCGTGACTCGGTGGAATCTCGTCATCGCGGACGACACGGACCGCCACGTCCGAAGCTATCTCGCGCGGACCGGGGGGAAGAAGGGCGACCTCTCGCGGTTCGTGGATCGCGCGGTCCGGCAGGCGATCTTCTGGGAGACGCTCGAGACGATCTGGGAACGCAATCGGCACCTCTCGAGCGACGACGTTCTTCGACTGGCCGGCGACGCGGTGGCGGAAGCTCGTGCGGATCGTACTTGATACCAACATTCTCGTGAGCGCGCTCATCTCCGGGGAAGGTCCCCCGGGTCAGGTCCTGGCCGCGATCAGGCGAGAACGCATCACGCTGGTCACGTCGACGTTTCAGATCGAGGAGCTGCGGAGCGTCCTCCGCCGTGAGCGCCTGAAGCCGTACATCCGGCCGGAGGAAGCTGCCGACCTCCTGTACCACCTCGAAGCGTTCTGCGCCGTCACGTCCGAACTTCCGGAGGTGATCCTCTCGCCGGACCCCGGGGACAATCCGATACTTGCAACGGCCATCGCCGGGGAAGCGGACTTGATCGTTTCCGGCGACAAGGGCGACATGCTGGCCGTGCAACGGGTCGAGGGCATCCCCATCGTCAGCGCGCGCGAGGCGGTCGTTCGGCTGCCCCGGCGGATGCCCGGATGAACCCCCGAGCCGCCGTGGCGGAGCCCGCGCGCGCGTAGCCCGCATATCTCACCAACTTTCTGCTGCGGACGTCAATCTGCTCGCTGTGACAAGGCGTACTCCCTCAAGCCGCTTCACCGTAGTGTCGACTACGCCTTCAGCAGCGCGAAGCGCTCTTTCGGTCCGTGCGCCTTGTCACAGCGGCATCTTGACGCCCTCGCGACGAAAGTTGGTGAGATATGCGCGCGTAGAGCCTTACCGGCACGCCGGGGTCATCGGAGAAGCTCACCCGGAGCGCAAAATATCCTCAGAAATGAGGATATCGAAGACCGCGTTCCCGCTCCCACAATCGGAGCGGGGGCCGTGCCTCTGAACGAAGTCGGCCCCCCGATGCACCGCGACGGGGAGGACGGGAGCGTGCGGGACACCGACCTCATCGAGCTGACCGTGGCGGAAGCTGCGGCCGCGCTTCGCGAGCGGGCGTGCTCGTGCCGCGAATACGTCGAGGCGCTCATCGCGCGCGCGGAGGCGATGGCCGGGCTCAACGCCTTCGTCTCGCACGACTGGGACGCGCTGCGCGAGGCGGCGCGGGACGTGGACGGCGGATCCGGCACCCGCGGTCCGCTCGTCGGCGTGCCCCTCGCCCTCAAGGACAACATCGCGAC
>JAJDXW010000260.1 GCA_022823045.1 Gammaproteobacteria bacterium | reverse complement strand
CCACCCGGTGTTCTTCGACGGGCAGTTCGTGACGACCGGAATCTACGACCGGGAAGCGCTCCGGCCGGGGAACCGGATACCGGGTCCGGCGGTGATCACCCAACGGGACTCCACCACCGTGGTCCACCCCGGTCACGAAGGGGAGGTGGACCCGCACCTCAACATCCTCATCCGCCCCGCTGGAGGCGGTGGCCGGCCGTCCTGATGCCGGTTTGATGTTGCCGGTTTCGGTTGGTTACCATCCGGGAAACCGGACCGCATGGTCAGGGAGGTTCGGGAATGCGCGCCGTTGGAGTGCAGCACCCCGGAAGCGGTGGAAGATCAACGGCCGGCCGGTGTCGGTGAGGCTCATTACGTGAGCCACGACGCCTGATTCGGGTGCGGCTCGATCGGCGGGCCGGGCGGGGGAAGCGGACGGTCCCGGGAGGGATCCGGGGGGCCTTGAGACGGGGAGAGCGAATATGGAAAGGTCACACGAATCGGGACGGACCACCTCGCTCGACGAGATGCTCCGATCGAGCCGCGACGAGTTCGACCGGCTCTTCGAGGGTGCCGGAAACCGCGCTCCGTCGAACGGCAACGGGTCGGGCGCGACCGTTCGCGACGCCCCGGCGCCTCGACGGGAACGAACCGCGGCCGGGAACGGAGCCCCCGCTTCCTCCGCGCGCGGTTCCCCGAACGGGAACGGGGCGGCGACCCGGTCGCGGCCCGCGGTCGCGCCCGATCGCCTCGGATCCCCGGCGGCGGCCGCCGCCGCTCCGTCCGCTTCGCGGGGTGCCCGGCCCCGGCGCGCGCCGGACACCGCCCTCGATCCCATCACCCTCGACCTCATCGAGAACGCCCTTCGCAACGCCCGCCACGAGATGGACGCGGTGCTGTTCCGGTCCGCGATGTCGCCGGTCATCCGCGAGCAGCACGACGAGTTCCCCATGATCACCGATGCCGCGGGCCGCATGATCGTCGGGCAGTTCGGCTCCTACATCCCGGAGATGCTCGCCGAGCAGGCGTTCGAGTTCGCCCCGGGGGACATCATCCTCCAGAGCGACCCCTACAAGTGCGGCGGGGCGATCAGCCACATCAACGACTGGATGGTGCTCCTGCCCGTCTTCTACCAGGGGGAGCTCATCGGCTTCAGCTCGATGTTCGGCCACATGATGGACGTCGGCGGCCCGATCCCGTGCAGCATGCCGACCGCCGCGACCTCGATCTACGGTGAAGGGCTCCGGATCCCCCCGGTCAAGATCTACGAGGCGGGCGAGCTCAACCGCGCCGCCCTCGACATCATCATGAACAACACCCGCACGCCGGAGATGAACCTGAGCGATCTCATGGCGATCATTGCGGGCTGCCGGGCCGGGGAGCGGCGGGTCATCGAGATCTGCGAGCGGTTCGGCGCCGACGTCTACGCCCGCGCGTGCACCGCCCTCCTCGAGCGGACCGAGCGGGCGATGCGAAAGCTCATCGTCCAGAACCTGCCCGAGGAGCCCCAGACCTTCGACGACTTCATCGACGACGACGGCTGCGGCAACGGACCGTTCCGGCTCAAGCTGACCGTGTGGCGGGAGGGCGAGCACGCCTTCTTCGACTGGACGGGGACCTCGCCGCAGGCGCCCGGCCCGGTGAACTTCTATCTCCACGAGGGGATGTTCAAGATGTTCATCGGGGTCTACATGATCATGGTGTTCGACCCCCAGATCCTCTTCAACGACGGCTTCTACGACATCATCCACGTGACCCTTCCGAAGGGATCGCTCCTGCATCCGGACTTCCCCGCCCCCCTCGGGTCTCGCACCCACGCCCTCGCGCGGCAGTTCGATGTGCTGGGGGGCGCGCTCAGCCGGAACGCGCCCGAGATGGCGACCGCCGCGGGGTACGGGTCGAGCCCGCACTTCCTCTACTCGGGAAGGGACTCGGAGGGCCGCGCGTTCCAGCTCATGGAGATCCTCTACGGCGGCATCCCGGGCCGGCCGGTCGGAGACGGCATGGACGGGCACTCGTGGTGGCCCCTTTTCGAGAACATTCCTTCCGAGTACCTCGAGAGCTACTACCCGATGCGCATCGACGCCTACCGCTCCATCCCCGACACCGGCGGCCCGGGGCTCCACCGGGGCGGCAACGGGGTGGAGAAGGTCTACCGGCTGCTCGAGGCGGGCGAGGTGTCCATCCACGACGACCGTCACCGTTCCCGGCCGTGGGGCATCCTCGGCGGGAAGCCCGGTGGCTGCTCCGAGAAGTGGCTGGTGCGGGCCGACGGGAGCCGCGAGCAGATACCTTCCAAGGTGGACAACGTGCGGGTGGAGCCGGGCGATCGGATCGTGTTCCGGACCGCGGGCGGGGGCGGCTGGGGGGATGCCCTCGAGCGCGACCCGGCGGTGGTGCGCCGCGACGTGGTGCGGGGGCTCCTCACCGCGGAGGCGGCCCGGGAGGGCTACGGGGTGGCCCTGAACGGGGACGGGAAGGAGGTCGACCGCACCGCTACCGAAGAGCTCCGGGGGCGCCTGCGCCGCGAACGCGGTACGCTTCCCACCTTCGACTTCGGCGAGCGGCCGGAAACGTGGGTCTGACGGGGTTCATTCCCGGAATCGCGCCGGCCCGGACGCGATAGCGCGACCGCGACGAACGAGAGCCAGGTCACGAACACGGACTAATCCATGGAAACCATCATCACCCTCATCGTGCTGGCGATCGTCGTCATCGCGATCCTCTACGTGATCTCGATCTGGGTCTACAAGCGGGCGCCGGCCAACGTGGGGTTCATCCGCACCGGCTTTCTCGGCACCAAGGTGTCCCTCGGCAAGGGGGCCATCGTGCTCCCCGTGTTCCACGAGGTCACCTGGGTCTCGCTCGAGACGCTCAAGCTCGTCGTGAGCCGGGCGCGCGAGCAGGCGGTGCTCACCTCGGACAAGATCCGGGTGGACGTGGTCGCGGAGCTCTACACCCACGTCGGGCACACCACCGACGACCTCCTCACCGCCGCCCGGAGCCTCGGGGAGCGGACCTTCGATGCGGAGCGGGTCCGCAACCTCCTCGAAGCGAAGGTGGTGAGCGCGCTCCGGAGCTACGCGGCGACCAAGACCCTGGACGAGCTGCACGAGAACCGCGATGCGTTCGCCCGCGAGATCCGCACCAACGTGACGGAGAGCTTCAGCGCGAACGGCCTCGTGCTGGAGGAGGTCACGATCGTCGCCCTGGAGCAGTCGGGCCGGGAATTCTTCAAGACCGACAACGTGTTCGACGCCGAGGGGCTCAAGATCATCACCGAGATCACCTCGAACGCGCGCCGCACCGTCCACAACACCGAGAAGCGGACCACGGTCGCGATCCGCCAGCGCGACCTCGACGCCCAGCTCGAGCTCCTCGAGATCGAGCGCCAGGAGGCGTTCGCCCGCGCCCAGCAGGACCGCGAGATCGCGAACGAGCAGGCCCTCCAGGTCGGCCAGAAGCAGATCTACGTCCTCGATCAGCGGATGGCGGTGGAGACCAAGGAGATCGACAACGAGAAGGACCTCGAGCGGATGCGGACCGACCGCGACCTCGCGGTCATCGAGGAGGCGAGGCGCCGCGAGGCGGCGGACATCGAGAAGGACCTCGCCATCGAACGGAACCGGCGCGACCGCGACATCGACCTCATCGGCAAGGCGAGCGAGCAGGAGCTTGCCGACGTGAGGCGAAACCTCGCCCTGGAGAAGGCCCGGAAGGACCGCCAGATCGAGCTCATCGAGAAGTCGCGGGAAGAGGAGCTCGCGGACATCGCCCGCGGACTCTCCCGCGAGAGCGCGGAGAAGGATCGCGACATCGAGCTCGCGTCCAAGGAGCGCGAGCGCCAGAGGGCCGACATCGAGCGGATTACCGCGGTGACCGAGGCGGAGGAGGCGGCGCGCACCCTCCGGCACAAGGCGCAGGAGGAAGCGACCCTCGCGATGCGTGCCCAGTCGCTCGAGACCCGGCTCGCGATGCTCGATCTCGACAAGCAGGAGGCGTTCGCGGCGGCGGCGCAGGACCAGGAGGTCTCGGACGAGCAGACCCGGATCCTCTCCGCCAAGCAGCGGTTCATCCTCGAGCAGCGCCTCGAGGTGGAGCGCGAGGAGATCCGCACCTCGAAGGAGGTCGAGCAGGCCGAGATCGCGAAGTCGATCGCCATCCTCGAGGACACCGAACGGCGTGAGGCGGCCGAGATCCGGCGCACCCTCGCGCGCGAGAGCGAGGAGCGGGACCGGGAGATCGCCCTCGCCGCCAAGGGCGAGGAGCTCGACCGGGCCGAGGTGCAGCGCCGGCGCCTGCGCGAGCAGGAGGAGCGGGATCGGGAGATCGCCCTCGTCACGAAGGAGGAGGCGCTCGACCGGGCGCGCGTGCAGCGGGCGCGGGCGGTGGAGCTCGAGGAGCGCGAGCGCGAGATCGCGGTCATCGAGAAGGAAGGCGACCGCGAGCGGGCCGACATCCGGCGCTTCCTCGCGCGCGAGCAGGAGGAACGCGACCGCGAGATCGCCATCGCGGCGAAGACCCGGGAGCTCGAGATGGCCGAGTCCGAGCGGCTGCAGGCGACCGCGGAGCGGCGCCGCGCCCAGTCGCAGGCCGATTCGGTTCCCCTCGTCTCGGCCGCCGAGCGGCAGAAGGAGATTGACCGGATCCAGGCCGAGGCGGGGGCCGAGACACGCGAGATCGGCGAGGAGGCGAAGGCCCGGATCACCCGCATGCACATGGTGACCCAGTCCGAGGCACGGCGCGAGGCGGCGACGCAGGAGGCGGAGGCGACCCTCACCCGGGCGCGGGCGGCGAGCGAGGCGCAGCAGGTCCAGGCGGTGGGGATCGAACGCGAGGCCGGAGCGCGGGGCCGGGCGGAGATGGAGATCGAGTCCTTGCGCGTGGTCAACACCGAGCGGTTGTTCGAGGCGGAGGCCCGGGGCCTCGAGACCAAGGCGGGGGCGCTCAAGAAGTACAACGAGGCGGCCACCTTCCTCGAGCTCGCGAAGATGCACATCGAGGCCGAGCGCGACGTGCACATCGACCAGGCGCGGGCGATGGGCGGGGCGCTCGCCCAGGCGCAGATCCGGATGTACGGGGGAGGCGCCGACGGCACCATGGACACCATCCGGGGTCTCTTCACCTCGGGCTTCGGCCTCGGCGAGATCCTGGAAGGGGTGGCCCAGGGGATGCCGGATGGCTTGCGCGACCGGCTCGCGCGGAACGGCATCCGGGGGCTCTTCGGCCGCCCGAACGAGCCTCTCGCCTTCCGCCAGGGGGTGGAGCGGCTCGAGGCGCTGGCCGATGCCGCGCTCGGCGAGGACCGCTCCCTGCCGCTGAAGGATGCGCTCGAGAAGCTCATCGAGGAAGCGGGCGAGGACGCCGCCGCGAGGGCCGCGGTCGGCGTGATCTCGAGCCTCAACCAGCAGGGCTACTTCGACGACGTCCCGTTCGAGACGGTGTGGGCGCTCGTGCAGGCGACGGCCCACGCCATGGACGACCAGTAGTAGAAGATCGGTTCGGTGGAGGCGGTCGATCCTCTGACCCCGGACGGCCCGGCGGCCGCGGAGAAGGATGCGGACGGGCTCCTGCCCGTCACCGGGCCGGGGCGCCCGGACGTGGCCCTTCGCAACGTCTCCAAGACGTTTGGCGAGGACACCCGCGCGGTCATCGACTTCTCGGCCGACTTCGAGCACGGCGAGTTCGTGGCCATGCTGGGGCCGAGCGGATGCGGCAAGACCACGACCCTTCGCATGATCGGGGGGCTCGAGGACGCGACCGAGGGCAGCATCTGGATCGCGGGCGAGAACGTCACCGATCTCCCCCCGTCACGGCGCGATACCGCGATGATGTTCCAGAGCTTCGCGCTCTTTCCCCATCGCACCGTGTTCCAGAACGTCGAGTTCAGCCTCAAGATGAAGGGCATGAACCCGGAGGAGCGGGCGCGGCGGGTGTGGCAGATGCTCGAGATGGTGGACCTCGCGGTGCTCGCCTCGCGCCGCCCGAGCGATCTGAGCGGCGGCCAGCAGCAGCGCGTCGCCCTTGCCCGCGCCCTCATCGGCGAGCCCACCGTGCTTCTCCTCGACGAGCCGCTCGGATCGCTCGACTTCAACCTGCGCCAGCAGATGATGGTGGAGCTCAAGAAGATCCAGCGCGAGACGGGGATCACCTTCGTCATGGTCACCCATTCGCAGCAGGAGGCGATGTCGATGGCCGACAAGGTCATCGTCATGAGCGACGCGGTGATCCAGCAGATCGGCACGTCGCGCGAGATCTACGAGCACCCCCGCACGAAGTTCGTGGCCGAGTTCATCGGCAACAACAACCTGCTGCCGGGCACGATCCGTTCGCACAGCGGCTCGCTCGTGTTCGTCGAGAGCTTCGGGCAGGTGTTCTACGTGCAGGCGCCGGGCGACGGCGAGACGGTGCCGGTCGGCCAGGACGCCTGGTTCTCGGTGCGGGCGGACCTCATGGCGACCGGTGAGCGGCCGGACCTCGCCAATCGCATCGAGGGCACCTACGTGACCACGGAGTTCCTCGGCTCGCTCGAGACCGACGTGTTCGAGGTCGCCCCCAGCCACTACGTGCACGTCGAGCAGCACCGCTCCGCCACCGACCGTTCCTACGACCCGGGGGAGCGCGAAACGATCTCCTGGGCCGCCAACGCCGGAGTCCTCCTCGTCCGCTGACCGCCCCGCCGCTCGGACCCGCCCCGCTCTCGGTGGGCGGCGTTTTTCGCCTGCGCTACTTTCGAGAGCGGGCGGTGAGGCGAGCGTCGCTTCGGAGCCCGAATCACGGCCGTCCTCCGCGGGACTTTGAGAACCTCCGGCGCGCGGGATAAGGTTCCCACATGTCCACGCGCAGACTTCCGATCGGCATCCAGACCTTCCGCAAGATCCGGGAGCAGGACTACTACTACGTGGACAAGACGGACTTCATCCGGGCGTTGCTGGAGGAGGGCACGCACTACTTTCTGTCGCGGCCCCGGCGCTTCGGCAAGAGCCTGTTTCTCGACACGTTGAAGGAGCTCTTCGAGGGCAGCGAAGCGCTGTTCGAAGGGCTCGCGATCCACGATCGATGGGATTGGTCGGTGCGCCATCCGGTGGTGCGCTTGAGCTTCGGCAGCGGGAACTTCAAGGAGCCGGGCGAGGCTCAGGCTAGTGCGATGGAGCAGCTTGCGGCCATCGAGCGTGAGCATGGCGTGGCCCCGGAGTTTTCGACAGCGCCCGGCCGTCTCCTCTCCCTCCTTCGCACCCTGCACGAGCAGGCGGGCCGGCCAGTGGCGGTGCTCGTCGACGAGTACGACAAGCCGATCCTCGATGCGCTGGAGGTTCCGGAGGTGGCCCGCGCCAACCGCGACTTTCTGCGAGGACTCTACGCGGTCGTCAAGGACGCGGACGCACACATCCGGTTCGCGTTCCTCACCGGCGTGAGCAAGTTCTCGCGGGTGAACCTGTTCTCCGGCCTGAACAACCTGATCGACATTACCCTCGATCCGGCCTATTCCTCCGTTTGCGGCTACACGGATGCGGATCTCGACACCGTGTTCGAGCCGGAGCTGGTCGGCCTAGACCGGGAGCGGGTCCGGGACTGGTACAACGGCTACGGCTGGAGGGGCGAGGAGAAGGTGTACAACCCCTTCGACATCCTGCTCCTCCTCCGCAACCGCGAGTTCGACGCCTGGTGGTTTGAGACGGGCACCCCGACCTTTCTGGTGGACACCCTGTTCCGGCGCCGGGTCGCGTCCGTGTCGCTCGACGAGACGGTGGGGAGCGCGGAGCTGCTGTCGGCGTTCGACGTGGACCACATCGGCACCGAAGCGCTGCTGTTCCAGACGGGCTATCTCACCATCCGGGAGGAGGAGGAGCTTGGCGGCGAACGGATATATCGCCTCGGCTATCCGAACCGGGAGGTGCGCCAGAGCCTCAACCGGGCACTGCTCCGGCATCTGGTGCAGGACGGGGCACGGCAGACCGCGAACAGTCTCCGGCTGCAGCGCTTGCTGCAGGCGAACGACGTGGAGGGACTGAAGAGCCTCTTCCACGCCTTCTTCGCGAGCATTCCCTACGAGTGGTACACGAACAACGACATCGCGAGTTACGAGGGATACTACGCGAGCGTGTTCTATTCGTACTTCGCCGCCCTGGGGCTCGACGTCACGGTGGAGGACAGCAGCAGCCACGGCCGCCTGGACATGGCGGTTCGCGTCGGCGGCCGCGTCTACCTCTTCGAGTTCAAAGTGGTGGAGCTGTCGCCGCCGGGTTCGGCGATGGCGCAGTTGCGAGCGCGACGCTATGCCGACAAGTACCGGGATCGGGGCGAGCCGATCCACCTCGTCGGCGTAGAGTTCAGCCGCGCCGCGCGCAACGTCACCGCTTTCGAGGTGGCGGACGCCTGAGCGTGCCACCGACGCCCCGCTTCATGGGCGATTGCCGCATCGGTTGGAGGGGTTGAC
>JAJDXW010000066.1 GCA_022823045.1 Gammaproteobacteria bacterium | reverse complement strand
CATTCGTGCTCGTCGATCTCGAGAAGGCCCTTCGGCATCGGGGTGCCCGCGTTGTTGACGAGCACGTCGATGGCCGCGCGCCCCTCGAGCACCTCGCCGGTGACTTCCCGCGCCCGGCCGTGGTCGGCGACATCGGCGATGTAGCCCCGCGCCGCCACGCCATCGCGGCCGAATTCCGCCACCGTCGCCTCGAGCGCGCCCTCCAGGACGTCGACGAGGACCAGGTCGAAGCCCCGCCGGCCGAGCGCTTCCGCGCAGCCCTTCCCGATTCCGCGCGCCCCGCCGGTCACCACCGCGATGGGCCGCTGTGTCTTCCCGTCGTTCATGCCGCGTCCTCGTGCTCGAATCTCCGCCATCCGTGAATCGGGAGGGTGACTTCGTTCACCCTGCCGGCTCCGTGCCGCGGGCCGCAGGTGCAGTCCGGTTCGCCGGAACCCTTCTCTACGGGTACAGGGTCTCTACGGCGTATACGGCTGGTTCCGTCTCACCGTCCAGGGCTCTTCGAACGGGGTCATGAACCGGTTCGTCATCGCCACCCGGCTTGTGTACCACCTTCCGTCCCGGCGGACGTATTCGTCGTCGAGGGTGGCGGAGAGGAAGACGGCCCGGCCCGATTCCTCCAGGGTCGCGACCTCCCAGATCACCCACGAGCCGCTCGCGCTCTCGCCGTGAACCTCGATGAGCGGATTCATGTACATGTGGACGGAGAATCTCCACGGGGTCGCGCGGAGGAACTCCCAGATCGCCGTCTTCCCCTCGAAGCGCCCGAAAAGGCCGTTGTCCCAGATCGCGTCCTCGGTGAACACCGAGACCTGATCCCGGGCGATCCGATCGATCTCGTCCTGGGGCTTGCGCCGATGGTCCTCGGTGTACTTCGCGTCGGCGCACAACGCGTAGTGCGCCTTCATTCGCTTGATCTCTTCGATGGCCTCGAGCCGCCGAACCCGTTCCTCCAAACTCGCCATTCCCGCGTTTCCGGTCCTCTCTTCCCGCTTGTCCTTGTCCGCGCGGGCTAGAGGTAGATCGCGCGCACGATGTCGTCGTGCGAGCCCTCGATGTTGGCGGTGGATCCGGCGTCGATGACATGGCCGTCCCGGAGGATGAGGTAGCGGTCACTGATGTCGAGGGCGAGGCGCATGTTCTGCTCGACGAGGAGCATCGTGACCCCGTCCTCCTTCATCCGGTGCATGATGCTCGCGATCTCCTCGACGAAGCGCGGCGAAAGCCCGCCCGACGGTTCGTCGAGGAGGAGGATCCGGGGCTGGCTCATGAGGGCGCGGCCGAGCGCGACCATCTGCTGCTCGCCGCCCGACATCGTGCTCACCTGCTGCTCGCGCCGGTCCCCGAGGCGCGGAAAGTACTCGAACGACTGCTCGAGACCGAGGCGCTCGTCGCCCTGGATGATGCAGCCGAGCCTGAGGTTCTCCTCGACCGTGAGGTCGCCGAAGAGGTCCCGGGCCTGGGAGACCTGCACGACCCCGCGCCGAAACGTCCCGTGCGGCGCCTGGCCTTGAATCGGACGGCCGTCGAGCTCGATCCGGCCCTCCGTCGGCCGCAAGAAGCCGCTGATCGTGTTGAGGATCGTCGACTTTCCGCTCCCGTTGGCGCCGAGCAGCGAGACGATTTCGGCCTCGTCGACGTGCAGGCTCACGCCCCGCAGCACGACGTTGCTGCCGTAGCCGGCCACGACGTCGGTCACCCTGAGCCGTGCGTCAGCGTCCAAGGTAGGCCTCGAGGACTTCGCGGTTCTGGCGGACCTCCTCGGGAGGGCCTTCGGCGATGAGCTCGCCGTTGTTCAGCACCATCAGCGTATCGCAGACCGTCATCACGAACTCGATCGCGTGCTCGATGAGGATGACGGCGATCTTCTCCTCCTCGACGAGCCTGCGGATGATCTTCATGAGCTCCTCGCGCGCCGGCGGCGCGAGCCCGACCGCGGGCTCGTCGAGGAGGAGGAGCGGGGGGTCCGTGGCGAGCGCCCGCACGATCTCCACCATGCGCTGCTGTCCGCCCGAGAGGTCGCGCGCCCATTGATCGGCGACGTGGGGGATGCCCATCATCTCGAGCAGCTCGCGCGCCCGGCGGGTGCCGTTCTTCTCTGCCGTCTTCGCGCCCCGCGTGCCCAGCAGCAGTCCCCCGAACGAGCTCGGGATCCGGGTGTGGAGCCCGGCGAGGATGTTCTCGAGCGCGGTCAGCTCCCCGAACAGGCCCCCGTTCTGGAACGTGCGGCGGACCCCGCGGGCGGAGATCTCGTGCGGGGTAAGGGCGTGGATCGGCTCGCCCTGGAAGTGGACCGTTCCTCCGGTCAACGGCTCCTCCCCCGCGATCGCCTTGAACAGGGTCGTCTTGCCCGCGCCGTTCGGCCCGATGAGGGCCCGCACCTCGCCGGGCTCGGCGTCGAAGCTCACTCCGTTCACCGCGGTGAGCCCGCCGAACCGGACGCTCGCGCCGCTCACTTCGAGCAGGGCCATGTCAGTCCTCCCGGAGGTACCGATCCTTGAAGATCGGATGGACCCTCGCAAGCAGGCTCGCGAGGCCGCGCGGCAGGAACAGGATGACGAGCACGATCACGATTCCGAACATGAGCTCCTCGAACCCGGGCCAGTCCCGGAACAGCTCCGGGGTCGCGGTGATGAGGGTCGCGCCGAGGATGGAGCCGACGAGGCTTCCGAGTCCTCCCACCATGATGATCGCGAAGTGCAGGATGAGCTGCACGAGATCGAACGATTCGGGTGAGAGATGGCCGACGAGGGCGGCGTACATCGCCCCGCCGATCCCGACGACGAACCCGCTCAACGCGAACGCGAGCACGAAGTAGCGCCCGGTCGGGACCGCCATCGCCGCCGCCGCCCGCTCGTCGTTCTTGATCGAGAGGAAGGCGCGGCCGATCCGCGACTCGAGGATGCGGCTCACCGCGACCACCACGACGACGACGATGACGAGGAACACGTAGAATTTCTGGGTCTCGGTCTCGAGCACCCAGCCGAAGAGCTCCGGGGGCGGCACCGTGAGCCCCATGGATCCGCCGGTGAGTTCCGGGGTCCGGATGTAGGACCAGCGCATCAGCTCCCCGAACGCGAGGGTCATGATGGCGAGATAGAAGAGGCGCACCCCCCGCAGGGCCGGAATGCTCGCCGCGCAGCCCGCGATCGCGCCCGCCACGCCGGCCGGAATGACGGTGAGCCACCACGGAATGCCGAGCTGGGTGGTGAAGATGCCGGAGGCGTAGGCGCCGATGCCGAAGAACGCGACGTTCGAGAACGCGAGCTGGCCGAGGTTGCCGACCACGATGTTGAAGCCGACCCCGACGAGGACGTAGACGAGGATCAGGTTGACGACGTACTGATGGTACGGGTTGACGAATAGCGGCAGCGTGAGCGCGGCGAGCGGAAGCAGCCAGAAGACGGAGCGGGAGAGCTTCATCGGACCGCGGCGGAGATTCGATTCGGGCTCACGGGGCGAATGGTCGGGTGCCCCGCGTCAGATCCGGAGCGTCGCATGCTGGCCGAAGAGCCCGCGCGGGCGGACGAGGAGCACCACGATGATCACGAGGTAGCAGGTGATGTCGATGAACGCGGTCGACACGTAGGTCCCCAGGACCTTCTCCAGGATCCCGATGATGATCCCTCCGATGACCGCGCCGTAGAGGGAGCCGAACCCGCCCAGGGTCATCGCGGCGAAGCCCCGGAGCAGGGTCCACACCCCGGCGTCCGGGTCGAGCACCAGGATGAGGCCGAGCATCACGCCCCCGAGCGCCCCGAGGGCGCAGCCGACCCCCCAGATGAGGTTGTTGTAGAGCCGGACGTTGATCCCCACGAGCGAGGCGCCCCGCTGGGTCTGGAACATCGCCTGCACGATCCGGCCGAATCGTGTCTTCGAGAACACGATCCAGCTCACGACGAGCATGACGATGACGACGACGCAGAACGTGATCTCGTCGAGGGTCATGACGACGTTGAACGCGAAGAAGAACTGCTCCTCGAACGGACGAGGCATCTTCGCCATCTCGGAGCCGTACTCGAGCCGTACGAGCCCTCGCACCGAGTAGCCGATGGCGATGGCCATCATCGCGAGGCTCAGGTGCGGCCCGGTGATGATCGGCCAGATGAACGCCCGGTGAAGGAGATACCCGAAGCCGAACAGCGCGGCGAGGGACAGGATCAGCGCGGGAATGAACGGCAGGGTCACGTGGACCATGAATATCAGGACCATGTAGGCGCCCGCCATGACGAGGTCGCCGTGTCCGAAATTGACCACCGTCGTCGCGCGGTAGAGGATCGTCATCGAGAGGGCGATCAGGGCGTACAGCATCCCGATCGCGATGCCGCTCACCACGAGCTGGGGCAGCAGTGCCAACATGCCTTGACTCCTCTCGCGGCTACCGGCCCGGAAGTCTACGGTTGGGCCGGGGGTTGGGCCAGGTTCGCAAGGCGGTTTCGTGAACGATACCCCGGGACAACCCTGAAGTCCTTCGGAGAACGGGAGACCTGCCTGACCGCTGCGTGAAGCGGGCGGGCGCCGCGCGTGCGACGCCCGCCGGCCTCATTGCGCCGCGCGTCCCGCGTGCCTAGTGAAGGGGCTGACCGTACGCGGTGAAGATGATCTCGTTCCCGTCCGCGTCTAGCCCGTTGAAGTACATGTCGCTGATCCCGACGTGCTGATCGTCGGTGATCGTGACCGAGCCGGCCGAGACGTTGTTGTCGAAGCTGCGCAGCGACTCGATCGCCGCCATGTAGCTCTCTCGGGTGAGGTCGCGCCCGGCGCGCCGGAAGCCTTCCACCACGCCGACCCCGTTCATCATTCCGAAGTAGTAGAAGTGGGTGGGGTCGCCTTCCTTCGGCAGCTCGTCCTCGGTGAGGTACTTGACGAGGATCTGCCGGGCCCACTCGAGTGCCGGCGCGCCGATCTTGTCCTTGTACAGGTGACCCTGGAAGAAGACGCCGTTCACCGCGTCGGGGTTGCCGACCTGCTGTACGACCTGCCCGAAGTCCGCCCCGAGCGCCCCGATGACGGGCACGCCGAGCTGGTACTTGTGGGCGTCCTTGAGGAGCACCACGAGCTCGGGCTGGTAGAGGCAGCCGAGCACCCCGTCGACCCCCGCCGCCTTGATCTGCAGCACCTGGGCGGTGGCGTCGGTCGACCCGCGCTCCATGGCGGTGTCGAGCACGACCTCGCCGCCCTGCGACTCGATGTAGTCCTTCGCCGGATCGCAGTAGCCACGCGCCCAGTCGTTGGTGTGGGCGACGATCGCGACCTTCTTCGCATCAGGCTTCGTCATGATGAACTTGCCCATCGTGAGCCCGCTGAAGTAGCCGTTGGGGGTCACGTGGAACATGTATTCGGGCGGTGCCCCGTCGCCGCCGGAGCCGGTCGATCCGGTGATCTTGGGGTTGGCGGAGACGCCGCTCCAGATCATGCCTTCCTGGACGAAGGTCGGCTTGGCCGCCATCGCGACCCCGCTGCACGGATTGACGGTGATCATGAAGACCTTCTCGTCGTGCACCATCTTCTTCGCGGCGGCGATGCCCTTGGCTTCCGCGCATGCGGTATCGCCGAAGATGATCTCGAACTTGCGACCGTACACCCCACCGAGGTCGTTGATGTAGCGCATGTAGGCGGCCGAGCCGTAGTTGAGCGGGTTGAAGATCGCCGCCTTGCCGGTGAAGGGGCCGATGTTGCCGATCTTGATGGTGGTGTCGGTGACGCCGCGTTCCTCGGCGCCCGCGATCCCCAGCCCGGCGGCGAATGCAAGTACCACCGTCGCGGTCTGAAGGGTCTTCCGTTTCTTGCCCATGCGGGTCTCCTCGTGGACTGAAGTTCTGGCAAGTCTGCGCGCCGTCTGGCGCCTTCGCACCGTTCTCCGCGCCCGTGCATTGTCCGCCGGTACGGGAATGGGCTTCGGAGTCAGTATACGGCCACTCCGCATCATCCGAGATGGTATGGGGCATTGCAACTCGGCAGGAGCGGCTCGCATGCGGTCGCGACCTCCGCTCCGAGCGGGCTCGGGAGAGGCGGGGCGGGAAGTCGCCCTAGCCGAAGATCTCGCGAAAGCGCCCGACGCAGGCGTGGAACCCGTCCTCGAAGGTGCCGCCGTCCGGCCGGTAGACCGCTTCGAGGGAGATGGCCCCGGTGTAGCCGATGCGCGCGAGCCACTCCGCCATCGGCGCGAGCGACGGCGCGAGCTGGCCGGTTCCGAGCTCGCACACCCGCAGGTGGGCGGCCGGCATGTCGGCGACCACGTCCTTGACGTGCAGGTGCCCGAGGGCGGCGCCGTCCCCGAGGGCCTCGATCCCGAGCGGGGCGGGCGGCTCGCTCGCGAACATGCAGTTGGCGGGGTCCCACAGCACCTTGAGGTGCTCCGATCCGATCTCGTCGACCAGGCGCCGGCCGGTCGTGGCCGAGCAGATCGTGCCCCCGTTCCCGGTCTCGACCACCAGCGTCACCCCTTCGCGTTCGGCCATTTCGACGGCGGGGAGCACCAGCGCCTTGAGGCCCGCCCACGCTCCGTGGGCGACGTTCCACTGGTCCGCTCCGTTCTCGCCGAAGAGGATCATCTCCCGGCGCCCGGACATGATCCGAACGACATCGCAGTCGAGGCGGTGGGCGAGGTCGATGCAGCTCGCCAGCTTGTCGAGATGAGCGCGGTGCTCGTCTCCTCCGGGCTCGGCCTCGCGTACGAGGAGCCCGCCGAAGACGTGCCGGGAGACGCACGAGACCGGCATCCCGGCCTCGCGTACGAGGCCGACGACCCGCCTCGTCTCGTCCTCGTCGAAGTCGCCGACCTCCCGCTCCCCCACGAACTGGAGCTCGACCTCGTCCAGCCCCGCCTCGCGCGCGACTCGGAGCGCGTGGCCGAGGTCACGGCTGATTCCGTCGGAGATGACGCCGAGACGACTCATGGTTCTCTCCTCCACACCCATCGGTGCGCGCTTCGCGTCGGACCCGGCGAGCCTATCAGAAAGGAGCCCGTACCGGACCGGAAAGGACCGAACGGGGGCCGGATCGGATCGTTGCCGACCGGACCCTCCCGGGTCTCCGCGTCCGGCCCGGCCGCCGCCGGCGACCCGCGTTCACGATACGATCGGCCTCATGGGAGCGGGGATCCGGAAACCGTATGGCGACGTGGTGGTGACCGCGCCGGTCACCGTTCCCTACGAGCGTTACTCCATCCGCAGCGCCCACTGGTTCCTCGGGCGCTCGCTCGCCGCGCTCCTCTCCCGCTCGGGCCTCGCGAAGGACGAGGTCGACGGAGCGTGCGTCTCGAGCTTCACCCTCCCGCCCGACAGCGCGATCGGCCTCATGCAGTACCTCGGGATGTCGCCCCGCTGGCTCGACGCGATCAACCTCGGCGGGGCGTGCGGAGTGGTGGCCCTTCGCCGCGCCGCCCGGGCCGTGCAGTCCGGCGACGCGGGCGTGGTCGCGTGCATCGCGGGCGACACCAACCACGTCCACTCCTTCCGCCACAACGTCTCGAACTTCAGCCAGTTCGCCCGCGACGCGGTGTATCCCTACGGCTCGGGCGGCCCGAACGCGAGCTTCGCGTTCCTCACCGACTACTACATGCGCCACTACGGGGCGACCCGGGAGGACTTCGGCAAGCTCTGCATCGCCCAGCGCGAGAACGCGCTCCGCTTCCCGCTCGCGCTCATGAAGCGGCCGCTCACCATGGAGCAGTACCTCGGCGCGCGCCTCATCGCGGAGCCGCTCCGTCTCTTCGACTGCGTCATGCCGTGCGCGGGCGGGGAGGGCTTCCTCGTCATGCGCCGGGAGCGGGCGGACGGCCTCGGCCTCCCGCACGCGCGCATCCTCGGGACCATCGAGCGCCACAACGCGTTTCCGGACGACCCCATCCAGATGCGGGGCGGCTGGGCGCTCGATCGGGACGATCTCTACGCGATGGCCGGCGTCGGACCGGACGATGTCGACGTTCTCCAGACCTATGACGACTACCCGGTCATCTCGCTCATGCAGATGGAGGACCTCGGGTTCTGTGCCAAGGGGGAGGGGGCGGACTTCGTGCGCGATCGGACGTTCACCGTCGACGGCGACTTTCCCGTCAATACCTCCGGGGGCCAACTCTCGGTCGGACAGGCGGGGATCGCGGGGGGGTATCTCGGCCTCGTGGAGGCGGTGCGGCAGGTC
This sequence comes from Gammaproteobacteria bacterium, assembly GCA_022823045.1. Taxonomy (GTDB): domain Bacteria; phylum Pseudomonadota; class Gammaproteobacteria; order HK1; family HK1; genus JAJDXW01. The sequence goes on along the minus strand of JAJDXW010000066.1, from coordinate 7,546 downwards.
ACCGGGGAAGCGCTCGGCGCGGCGGTGCCGGGGGGTGCGGAGGTCGCGCTCGCCTCGGGGTTCGGAATGATCAACTACGACCGGGGGCTCTGCTCGGCGGCCGCGATCCTCGCCGCGGCCTGAATCCGCGCCGCCGGCGCCGGTTCGCACCGGATCCGGCCCTCTCCCGCCGGGCCTTGGGGGCGCAAGGCGGGAGGCGATGAACCCCCGCCCGCCGGGCGGCGGGCGGGGGTTCGCGTTTGCGTCCCGTCTGCCGGCGGACGGCAGCGCCGCCCGCCGGCCGATGGTCAGTCTCCCTGCGTCTTGCCCAAGCCGCCCGACTTGAGCCGCTGCTCCTGGTCGGCGAGGGACTGGTTCTCGCTGCCGATCTGCCGGATGTGCCAGACAATCCAGTACACCACACCGATCAGCACGAACAGCCACTCCGCGCCGACGAAGGGGTAGATCGGGCCGATGTCCGCAATGTTCCCGGCCCAGTTCTCGAAGTTGCCAGTAGACATGGTCGCGTCCTCCTCCCGTTGCGCCTACCCGAGCTGGGCCGCGCGTTCCTTCTCGGCTTCGACGATGGCCGCTTCGTCCGCCTCCACCTCGGCGCGGACGGCGGCATCGAGACCGGCGATCTCCACCGCCTCCGGGATCCGCAGGATGCCGCAGCCCCTGAGGATGAGGGCAATGATCCAGCCCGGGAGGAACCCGAGCACGCCGAACATGATGATCGCGCCGACGCTCTGACCGAGCGGGTTGATGGTCGCGTAGTCGGGGTTCGGCGAGGAGGGATAGCCCCACAGCACGAAGCCGGCGATGACGACCCCGAAGAATCCCGCGTAGCCGTGCACCGCGACCGCGCCGACCGCGTCGTCGACCTTGAACCGGCGCTCGACCCAGCCGTGCATCTTGTACATGAAGATGACCCCGACGATCGCGATGATCATCGCCTGGATCGGGTGGTAGAGGTCGTTGCCGGCCGATGCGGCGATGATGCCCGCGAGACCCGCGCTGTACGTCCAGAACGGGTCGCCCTTCGAGATCCAGTAGCCGGCCAGCAGACCGCCGGACAGCGACATGAGGAAGTTGAAGGTGATGGCGCTCAGGGTGGTCGGCCCCAGGTAGATGTTGGTGGCCGAGTAGAACACCTCGTCCCCCGCCTGGACGTCCCACATGGGAACGTTGCAGGCCACGTAGAAGCCCCAGAAGCCGGTATAGATCAGGAAGAGCCCGATCGCGACCAGCCAGGGATTGCGGGGGTGGATGTTGCGGGGCGTTCCGTCGGCCGCGAACTTCCCGATCCGCGGGCCGAGGACCACCAGGATGCCGAGCGCGAACCCGCCCGCGATGGCGTGGATGACTCCGGAGGCGTACGCGTCGTGGTAGCCGAGGAGCTGGACCATCCAGCCGTCCGCATGCCAGCCCCAGGCCGCGTCGATGATCCAGAACACCGAGCCGATGGCGACGGCAAGGATCCAGAACGCGCCGGATCGGATCCGCTCGATCACCGAGCCGGACACGATGGATGCGGCAGTCCACGAGAAGAGCAGGAACGCGGCCCAGAACACGCCGTTGATGCGTGCCCATCCGTTCTCCGCGTCGGCCGCTCCGCCCATGTGCGCACCCATCACTTCGCTCCAGGGAACGGCGTGGGGCGCTTCCACCAGGCCGCCGGTAAACCCGGGGCCGTTGGGCAGTGCGAAGTAGATCCACCACCCGAAGAAGAAGAACGTTATGGTCACCAGGGGGATGAGCATGGTGTTCTTCATCAGGGTGTGCATGTGATTCTTGTGCCGGGACGCACCTACCTCGTACATGCAGAACCCGACGTGAATCAGGAACATGATCACGACCGTGAGCCAGTAGTAGAACTCCGTGAAAATCGTGACCAGGGATGTCAGTTGGTCGGTCATCTCTCACCTCGCGAAAGTGGAAAGCCGAGTCGTCACGTCCTTTTTCAATTCCGTTCTCGCCCTTTCTCAACCTCCCGAGTATGGCCCAATATCCGGAGGCGGGCAAACCGGAGTCCTTGGAGGGCTTTTATTTATCAGTTATTTCAATAATATAAAGCCATTTTCCAAAAAATAATTTCGACTCTTGGCGGGAACGCATCCCTGATTACTTACGAAGCTCGGGTCGTGAACGCGGACCAACCGGGACCACCGGCCGCCCGGGCATCTTGTCCGCGCGGGCGTTGGAGGGCCGCTCCGCGCGGGCAGGATGTCCGCGCTTCCGGGAAGGCGCACTTTGAATCCGAGCTGCCCGCGAAATCGGGAACGCGTTCTTGCGCGGACCCTTCCGGTGACTCTCCTCTTTCCGGGCGAGGATTGCCGGTACTGCAACGCCGTGCGCGGAGATACACTTGCCGAATGACCACGCCGCTACCCCGCCCGAAGCGCAAGGACCCCATCAAGCGCACCCGCCTCCCGGCCCTCCCGCCGGCGCCGCGAAGCCGCGAGGCCCTCGGCCTCACCGCGGTCGCCGCCGAGGGCCGGTTCGCGCTCCAGCGCTGCGAGGACTGCGGGCGGGTCCAGTATCCGCCGCGCCAGCTCTGCGGCGGTTGCCTCTCGGGGGAGCTCGCGTGGCGGGACGTTCCGGCCGGCGGCACCCTCGTCGCCGGCACCACCCTTCACCACAGCAACGACGTGTATTTCCGCGAGCGTCTCCCCTGGCGGCTCGGGCTCGTCGGCCTCGACTGCGGGCCGTCGATCGTCGCCCACGTCATGGAGGACTGCCGCATCGGGGAACGCGTGTGCATGTCGGTGCGCCTCGATCGGAGCGGACGCGCGGTCATGCTCGCCATGCCCCCCGGGAAGGAGGTGCCGAACATGGATGACGACCTGGAGCTGCGCGAGACCACCTGCCACCCCCGACACCGCCGGGTGCTCGTGACCAACGGCAAGACCCCCGCGGGGCAGGCCCTGGTGCGGGCGATGGTCGCGGCGGAGGCGCGCGAGGTGTACGTCGGGAACCCCGATGCGTGGCACCCGAGCCCCGAGCTCGCGGCCCTCGCCGAGCTGCCCGGGGTCACCGTCTTCCCGCTCGACGTGACGGACGCGCGCTCGGTGCACGAGCTTGCGGGCCGGATCGGGGCCAAGGTCGAGATCCTCGTCAACAACGGGTATCACCTGCGCCCGGGGGGGATCCGGGGGCGAAAGGACGTCAACACCCCGCGAGCGGAGATGGACATCCACTACTTCGGCCTGCTGCGCCTCGCCGCGGAGTTCGGCCCCGTCCTTCGCGAGCGCGGCGCGGACGGACCCTTCGGCGCCTGCGCGTGGGTCAACGTGCTGTCGATCTGGGCGCTCGTGAACAATCCTGCTTTCGCCACGTACTCGGCGTCGCTCGCGGCCGCGCACTCGCTCTCGCAGTGCCTGCGCACCGACCTCCTCGAGGGCGGGGTGAAGGTCGTGAACGTGTTCCCGGGTCCGATCGAGGACGAGTGGCAGCAGTTGCTGCCGCCGCCCAAGCTCACCCCGGAGGTTCTGGCGAACGTGGTGGTGAAGGCGCTCGAGGACGGGGTGGAGGACGTCTATCCGGGGGCGGTGGCGCAGGAGATCCACGCCCGGTTGCGCGAGAATCCGAAGGAAGTCGAACGGGAGCTGTCGCTGTGAGCGAGGTTGCAGAGCAGGCCGCGACGCGAGCCGCGGCCGGGGCCGGGGCGGGGACCCCGGAATCCGCGAAGACCCTCGCCCGGTTCCTCGCCGACCTGGTGGCGGGCCGGATCCGGGTCATCGACCTCACGGAGACCCTGGAGCCGGGGTTCCCGACCATCGTTTTGCCGCCCGAGCTCGGCCAGTGCTGGCCGTTTCGCATCGAGGAGATCTCGCGCTACGACGAACGCGGCCCCGCCTGGTACTGGAACAACTTCTCGTGCGGGGAGCACACCGGGACCCACTTCGACGCCCCGATCCACTGGGTGTCGGGAAAGGAGCTGCCGAACAACGCCACCGACACCATCCCGGTCGAGAACTTCATCGCCGAAGCGTGCGTGCTCGACTGCTCGCGCGAGTGCGGGGAGGACCCCGACTTCCTCCTCACGATCGACTTCGTGGAAGCGTGGGAGGCGGAGCACGGGGAGATCCCGCCCCGCGCGTGGGTGTTCATGCGCACCGACTGGTCGAAGCGGCGCGACCCCGTCGACTACCTCAACATGCTCGAGGACGGGCAGCACACCCCGGGGCCGGACGAGCACGTGGTGCCGTGGCTCATCGCGAAGCGCGATGTGCTCGGATTCGGCACCGAGTCGGTGGGGACCGATGCCGGGCAGGCCATCCACTTCTCCCAGCCCTTCCCCTGCCACTACTACATGCACCGCAACAACCGCTACGGCCTGCAGTGCATGACCAACCTCGACCTCCTGCCGCCGCGCGGGGCGGTGATCCTCGCCGCGCCGCTCAAGATCGAGCAGGGCTCGGGGAGCCCGACCCGGGTGCTCGCCCTCGTCCCCGCTCCGTCCCGGCCGTAGTCGGAAGGCGCGTCGCCTGCGCTCGAGAAGGGTGAGGCTGGCCTCCGCGTCGGCCCGGTTCCCTGGCTGAAGCGTCCGCCCCGCTCCGAGGCTAAGGTCGCCCCCGGAGTTTCCCCGCCACGGGGGAGCTTGGGGCCGGGCGTGCAGTGGCGCGGGATGGCGGGACGCGGGGCGGAAGTGATATAAGCGCACGCTGGCAGGGGAGGGGCCGGTGCGCTCATGTGCGGAATCGTCGGACTCTATGCAAAGAATCCGGAGCTTCGCCCGCGGATCGGCGAGCTGGTGTCGCCCATGCTGGTCGAGCTTGGCGACCGGGGACCGGACAGCGCCGGGATCGCCTTCTATCGGCGTCCCGCGGGAAGGGGCGGCTCGAAGATCACCGTCCATCACGAGGATCCCGGATACGACTGGGCGGCCCTACGCGACGCGCTCGCGAGGGAGTCGGGCGCGGAGGTGGACATGGAGGTGCGGGCGAGCCACGCGACGCTCGCCTGCGCGCTCCCCCCGGAGCGAGCCGAGCGGTGGTTCGCCGGTGAACATCCCGAGCTCCGGGTGATGAGCTCGGGGGACACGATCGAGCTCTACAAGGAGAAGGGACTCCCGAAGGACGTGGTCGAGCGCTTCGGGTTCCGGGAGATCGACGGGAGCCACGCGCTCGGCCACACCCGGATGGCGACCGAGAGCGCGGTCACCACCGAGCACTCGCACCCGTTCTCCACCGGGCTCGATCTCTGTCTCGTGCACAACGGCTCGCTCTCCAACCACAACCGCCTGCGCGAGAAGCTTCGCCGCCGGGGGATCGCCTTCCAGACCGACAACGACACCGAGGTGGCGGCGGGCTATCTCACGTGGCGTCTTCACGAGGGCGACTCCCTCGACGAAGCGCTCGAAGCGTCCATCGACGACCTCGACGGGTTCTACACGTTCGCGGTCGCGACCCGGGACGGCTTCGCGGTGCTCCGCGACCCCATCGCCTGCAAGCCCGCGGTGCTCGCGGAGACCGGGGACTGGGTGGCCATGGCCTCGGAGTTCCGGGCCATCGCGCCGCTCCCGGGCGCGGATCGGGCCGAGATCTGGGAGCCCACCCCCGGCCGGGTCTATCACTGGGGCGGAGCGCCCTCGTGAGCGCCGCGCCGGAGCCGGTCGAATTCGACCTCGCGGGCGGCGACCGGCGCTCGCTCAACCGTTCGCTCCATGAAATCGAACGAGACGAAGGCGCGCGCTGGCGTATCCGCAACCCCGGGGGCCGCCACGCCCTGTGCGTCGGGATGGCGGCGGCGGCCGAGCTCGAGATCCTCGGGCACGTCGGCTACTACTGCGCCGGGATGAACCGCTCCGCGAACATCGTCATCCACGGCAACGCGGGGCCCGGGTTGGCCGAGAACATGATGTCGGGATCGGTGCGCGTGAAGGGCAACGCCTCCCAGTCCGCCGGCGCGTCCGGGCGCGGCGGGCTCCTCGTGATCGAGGGGAACGCGAGCGCGCGCTGCGGGATCTCCATGAAGGGGATCGACATCGTGGTGGCGGGCTCGGTCGGGCACATGAGCGCGTTCATGGCCCAGGCCGGCCACCTGGTGGTCTGCGGCGACGCCGGCGCCGACCTCGGCGACTCCATCTACGAGGCGGTGCTGTACGTGCGAGGGACGGTCGCGTCGCTCGGGGCCGATTGCATCGAGAAGGACATGAGCAACGCGCATGTCGAGCGGCTCGGCGGTCTCCTCGCGGCGGCCGGGGTGGAGGCCGACGCGGCCGCGTTCCGGCGCTACGGCTCCGCCCGGCGGCTCTACAACTTCGACGTGGACCACGCCGATGAATACTGAGCTCGACTCCCCCCGCGACCGACTGGGGTCCGTGCGTTGAGCGGCGGATCGCCTCCCGGCTCGCCCCCCGATCGGCGCTGGCTCCGGGCATCGGCCTCGTTCCCCGCACCGGTCATCGCCGAGATCCACCGCGCCGCGGACGAGGGGGTGTACGACATCCGCGGCTTCGGCGCGAAGCGCCACCTCCCCACCTTCGACGATCTCCTGCTGCTCGGGGCCTCGATGTCCCGGTATCCGCTCGAGGGCTACCGCGAGAAGTGCGAGACCGCGGTCACCATCGGCACGCGCTTCGCCCGGCGCCCGATGGAGCTCGCGATCCCGATCACGATCGCGGGAATGAGCTTCGGCGCGCTCGGGGCGAACGCGAAGCGCGCGATCGGGATGGCCGCGACCGCGGCGGGGACGAGCACCACCACCGGGGACGGCGGGATGTCGCCGGAGGAACGCGAGGCGTCGAAGCTCCTCGTCTACCAGGTGCTGCCGTCGCGCTACGGCGTCGACCCCGATCACCTCCGGGCGTGCGACGCCATCGAGGTGGTGGTGGGGCAGGGGGCGAAGCCGGGCGGGGGGGGCATGCTGCTCGGGCAGAAGATCACGGAGCGGATCGCGGGGATGCGGGACCTCCCGGTCGGGATCGACCAGCGAAGCGCCTGCCGGCACCCCGACTGGACGGGGCCCGACGACCTCGAGATCAAGATCCAGGAGCTCCGGGAGATCACCGACTGGGAGCTGCCGGTCTACGTCAAGGTGGGGGCGGCGCGGGTCGGGTACGACGTCGCCCTCGCGGTCAAGGCGGGGGCGGACGCGGTGGTCGTGGACGGAATGCAGGGCGGCACCGCGGCGACCCAGGACATCTTCATCGAGCACGCCGGGGTTCCGACCCTGCCCGCGGTCCGCCAGGCGGTCGAGGCGCTCCGGGAGCTCGACATGCACCGCAAGGTGCAGCTCATCGTCTCGGGGGGCATTCGCCACGGGGCGGACGTCGCGAAGGCGCTCGCCCTCGGGGCGGACGCGGTGTCGCTCGGCACCGCGTCCCTCATCGCCCTCGGGTGCAACCGTCCCGACTACGTGGAGGACTACCACGCCCTCGGCACCGAGCCCGGCTTCTGCCACCACTGCCATACCGGCCGCTGTCCGGTCGGCATCACCACCCAGGATGCGGACCTCGAGACGCGGCTCGACCCCGAGCAGGGCGCGCGCCGGCTTCGCAACTACCTCACCACGATGACCCTCGAGCTCCAGACCCTCGCGCGCGCCTGCGGCAAGAGCCACG
>JAJDXW010000072.1 GCA_022823045.1 Gammaproteobacteria bacterium | reverse complement strand
CCTCGCCGAGAAAGCACGAGACGGTGACCGACGCGGCGGGCTGTCCGCCCTCCAGCTCGTGGGCGATCTCCTCGAACATCGCCTGCATGATCGCCGGAACGCCCGCGAACACGTAGACGTTCTCGATCCGGAACCCCGGGGCATGGCTCACCGGGTTCTTGACGAGCGACGCCCCGTCCGGGATGCGGGCCATCCGAAGGCGCGCCTCGTTCAGCATCTCCGGGGAGTAGTTCGTCCGCAGCACGGCCACCGCGTCGGGATGGTGCGAGATGCCGACCCCGAAGGCCTTCGCGATGGAGTCGGCGGTGATGTCGTCGTGGGTGGGACCGATCCCGCCGGTGGTGAACACGTACCGGTAACGCCCGCGCGCGTCGTTGACCGCTTCCACGATCATCGCCTCGTCGTCGGGCAGGATCCGTGCCTCGCGGAGCTCGATCCCGAGCTCGGCGAGCCGCCGGGCGACGTGGTTGAGATTGCGGTCCGGCGTGCGCCCGGACAGCACCTCGTTGCCGATCACGAGTACACAGGCGGTCATTTCGCTGCTCATTGGCCTAGCGTATCATCGCCGGGACTACCGGTATTCGTTCGGCCCGCTCAGGTCCCAGGGGGTGTCACCCATGCACGTCGGCTACTCCGCCATCTTCCAGAACCCGGACGATGCCCTGTCCGACTACGAGGTCTACCGGAACGAGCTCCGGCTCGCGGAGCTGGCCGAGCCCCTCGGATTCGAGTCGATCTGGTCGGTCGAGCACCACTTCACCGACTACACGATGTGCCCGGACGTCGTGCAGTTCCTCACCTACATGGCGGGACGGACCGAGCGTGCGAAGCTCGGCACGATGGTGGTGGTGCTTCCCTGGCACGACCCGATGCGGGTGGCCGAGAAGGTCGCGATGCTCGACAACATCTCGGACGGGCGGGTCATCCTCGGCATCGGCCGCGGGCTCGGCCGGGTGGAGTTCGAAGGCTTCCGGGTGGACATGAACGAGTCGCGGCACCGGTTCGTCGAGTACGCGGAGTACGTGCTGGAGGGCCTCGAGAAGGGCTACGTCGAGTACGACGGAGAGTTCGTCAAGCAGCCCCGCCGCGACCTTCGCCCCGCCCCCTTCCGCACCTTCCGGGGCCGCACCTACGCGGCGGCGGTGTCGCCGGAATCGTCCCGCATCATGGCCAGGCTCGGGGTCGGCCTCCTCATCGTGCCGCAGAAGCCGTGGGAAGACGTGGAACGCGAGATCGGGGAGTACCGCGAGCTGTACCGAGAGGTGAACGGGACCGAGCCGCCGCCCCCGCTCGTGGCCGGCTGGACGTTTGTCGACGAGAGCGCCGACCGCGCGGAAGAGATGGCCATGCGATACATCGGAAAGTACTACGACACGGTGATGAAGCACTACGAGTTCAAGCGCGACCACCTCAAGTCGACCCGCGGCTACGAGTACTACGCCGCCCTCACGAAGTACATCGACAAGCGCGGACAGGAAGGCGCCGCCGCCGACTTCGCGCGCCTGCACCCCTGGGGCACCCCCGAGCAGGTGTACGAGAAGATCATGGACATCCACCGGGCGGTGGGCCACAACGGGTTCATGGCCATCACGAGCTACTCCGGCATGCCCTGGGACGAGGCGGAGCGCAACATGCGCCTCTTCGCCCGCGAGGTGATGCCGGAGCTCAAGAAGTTCGACTGCGAAGCGCCGCAGTTCGAGATGGAGACCGGGTTGGAGGTGGGGGCGGCCGCGGACTGAGCCGCGCGCCGGGGCCCCTCCGCACCCGCCGTCCGGGCTCTCCGGCTCGCCACGATCCCCGGCGCACCGGGCGAAGCACCCGATCATGGAGTGGCTTGCGGAATACGGGCTGTTCCTCGCCAAGGCGGCCACCCTCGTCATCGCGGTCGGTCTCGCCGCCGCCCTCGTCGCGGGCGCGGCGCGCCAGACGCGGGCGGGGCGCCGCCGCACCGCGCCTCCGGAGGTCGTTCCCCTCAACCGGGAATACCGCCGGATGGCGGCCGCGTTCGAGAGTGCGGCCATGCCCCGCAAGGCGGTCCGCGCCCGGCGAAAGGCCGACAAGGCGGAACGCAGGGCGCGCGACCGGGAAGAGCACCGCCGGCTCGCGAGCGGCGGGGAGGGTGGACGCCGCCGGGTCTTCGTGATCGACTTCAAGGGAGACCTCCGGGCGAGCGGCGTGGACGCGCTGCGCGAGGAGGTGACCCTCGTGCTCGCGGTCGCCACGGATCGGGACGAGGTGGTGGTGCGACTCGAGAACTCGGGAGGGGCGGCCCACGGGCACGGGCTCGGCGCGTCGCAGCTCGCCCGGATCCGCGAACGGGGCATCGCGCTCACCGTCACCGTGGACCGGGTCGCGGCGAGCGGCGGCTACATGATGGCCTGCGTCGCGAACCGGATCCTCGCGGCTCCGTTCGCAATCGTCGGCTCGATCGGCGCGTTCGCGGCGATCCCGAACCTGCACCGCCTGCTCGAGGCGCGCGGGGTGGACGTGGAGCAGTTTCAGGCCGGCGAGTACAAGCTCACGGTGACGATGCTCGGCAAGAACACGGACGCGGGGCGCGAGAAGTTCCAGGACCAGCTCGACAACATCCACAAGCTGTTCCGGGACTTCGTGGCCGAGTACCGGCCATCCCTCGACGTGGAGCGGGTGGGGACCGGGGAGTACTGGCACGGCCGGGACGCGCTCGACCTCAACCTGGTGGACGAGCTTCGAACGAGCGACGACTACCTCTACGCGGCGAGCCGTGAGGCGGATCTCTACCGGATCCGGGGAGCCGGCCGGCCCCGCCTCCGGCACCGGCTCGCGGAGCTGGCCGAGCTCGCGGTCGATCGCTGCACGTCCCACCTTTCCCGCTGAGATCGGCGCACGAGGAACCCGCCCATGCACGTCCACTCGACCACCGGCGCCTGCCGGCGCCTGCCGTCATGACCGCCCCCGGGCCGTCGTCCGGCCCTTCCCTGCGGAGGACCCCGCTCCACGACTGGCACCGGCGGAACGGCGGCCGGATGGTCGACTTCGCGGGGTGGGAAATGCCGGTCCAGTACCGGAGCGGGATCGTCGCGGAGCACCTCGCGACCCGCCGGAACGCGGGCCTCTTCGATGTCTCCCACATGGGCCGGTTCCGGCTCCGGGGCCCCGGGGCGGAGACGGCCCTCGGCCGGGTCCTCACCAACGATCCGGCCGCGCTCGCCCCCGGCCGCGCGCACTACACCTTCATCGCCAACGAACGGGGCGGCGCCGAGGACGACGCCTACCTCTACCGGCTTGGGCAGGACGATTTCCTTCTCGTGGTCAACGCCTCGAACCGTGCGCACGACTTCGATTGGATCGGCGCGCGGCTCGCAGGCGACGTCCGCCTCGAGGACGAGAGCGAGGCGCTCGCCATGATCGCCCTCCAGGGACCGGACTCCGAACGGATGCTGGAAGGGATGGTTCCCGCCGTCTCCCTCCCCGGGGACGGCCGCAACCGCCACGCCGAGACCCGCTTCGAAGACGGGGACCTCCTCGTCGCGCGAACCGGCTACACGGGGGAACGGGTCTGCTTCGAGCTCTTCGCCGGCCCGGACACGATCGAGCGGCTGTGGACCCGGCTCGTTGCGGCAGGCGCGGCGCCGGTCGGCCTCGGCGCGCGCGACTCGCTGCGCCTCCAGGCGGGGCTTCCGCTCTACGGGCACGAGCTTGGCGCCGATCCGGAAGGGATCGAGATCCCGATCTTCGCGAACGCGCTCGCGCGCTTCGGAGTGCGCCGCGCGGGAGGCGCGTCGGAATACGTGGGGCGCGCCGCGCTCGAACGCCAGCGCGAGGTGCGCGAACGGCTTCGGCGGGGCGAAGCGGACGCCTCACCGGTCCTCCCCCGCCTCGTCGCCCCCATCGCGGTGTCCGGGGGGCGTCGGCCGCTTCGAGCGGGCCAGAAGGTGTTCCACGGGGACGTCCACGCGGGGTACGTCACGTCCGGAACCAGCGTGCCGACCGGACTCGAGGACCCGTCCGGCCGCCCCGAGATGCGCCCCATCGGCCTCGCCCTCGTCGACAGCGCCCTTCGTCACCGCGGGGACGGGCCGCCCCGGTTGCGGGTCGTCGACACAAGGGGCAACGAGAGCGAGGCGGAAATCGTCACCGGAAACCTCTGATTCGGAACCCCTTGCGGTCCGTCCGCGGGAAGTCGCGCCGGCTCCGGGCCGGGCGATGCATCCCCTCCTCGGCCGTCCCGGTTCCGCCCCGGCAACCCCGGCCACAAGGTAACCGGGCGGTCGCGGCAGGCACCATCTTTCGTGTAGATTCCCCGTACCCGAAATCGGATGGCTTCCCATGGAGAACGTGGACGCGACCTCCCCGGAACAGATGGACGACCGGCCGGCGAAGATCCTCGTCGTCGACGACGAGCCCGATCTCGAGATCCTCGTCCGCCAGAAGTTCCGTCGCCGCATCCGGCGCGGCGAGTTCGAGTTCACCTTCGCCCAGAACGGGCTCGAGGCCCTGGAGCGGCTCGCGGAGAATCCCGAGCTCGAGATGATCCTCTCCGACATCAACATGCCGCGGCTCGACGGCCTTTCCCTCCTCAATGCGCTCGGCGAGGTGAATCCCGAGATCCGGGCGGTGATGGTCTCCGCCTACGGCGATATGGACAACATCCGCACCGCGATGAACCGGGGCGCGTTCGACTTCGTGACCAAGCCGATCGACTTCGACGACCTCGAGACCACGATCGACAAGACCCTCCGGCACTCCCGGATCATGCGCGAGGCGCTGTCGTCCCAGAACCAGCTCCAGGCCCTGCGCCAGGAGCTCAACATCGCCCACTCCATGCAGTTGTCCATCCTGCCGACATCGTTTCCGTGCACGCCGCAGTTCGAGGTCCACGGCCGCGTGATCCCGGCCAAGGAGGTGGGCGGCGATTTCTACGACATCTATCGCCTGGAGGACGGCCGACTCGGCATCGTGATCGCCGACGTGTCGGGGAAGGGGATCCCGGCCGCGTTGTTCATGATGGTCTGCCGGACCCTGTTGAAGGGCATCGCCATCGGGATGGGGTCTCCCGCGGAGGCCCTGACCGAAGCCAACGCCCTGCTGCACGCGGAGAACCAGGCGTCCATGTTCGTCACCGTGTTCTACGGAGTCTTCAACCCCCGGACGGGCGCGCTCACCTACGCGAATGCCGGCCATGAGCCCCCCGTGCTGCGGCGGACCGACGGCTCGACGGAAGCGCTTCCGTTCACCGGTGGGGTACCGCTTGGCATCGTCGACGACATGGCGTTCGAGGAGCGAACGAGCACCCTCTCCCCCGGCGACCTCGCATTCCTCTACACCGACGGGGTTACGGAAGCCCTGAACGAGGCAGAGGAGGAATTCGGGAACGCGCGGGTACACGACGCGATCGCGGGCGTGAATCCGGGGCCGGCGCGCGAAGCGGTCGAGGCCCTGGTGCAGACCGTCGTGCGGTTCTCCGGGGAGGCGGAGCAGTTCGACGACCTGACCTGCCTGGTGCTGAAGGCCGGGGGGAATGCCCAGTGACCGCGAAGTCCTCCTTGCCCGACCTGCAGCTCGTCCTCAAGAACGACAAGTTCGAGCTCGAGCGCCTGACCGCGGCGTTTGACGAATTCGCGGAGCGCCACCAGGTTTCCGACCAGGCACGGTTCCAGCTCCAGCTCTGTCTCGAGGAGATGGTCCTGAATGTCATCAACTACGGATTCGACGACGGCGCGGAGCACGAGATCCACGTCGACTTCGAGTTCCAGATCGACTCGCGGACCGTCACCGTCAACATCCTCGACGACGGACGGCGATTCAATCCGCTCATCGAGGTCCCCGTGCCCGACGTCGAAGCGAAGCTCGAGGAGCGGACGGTGGGCGGTCTCGGGGTCCACTTCGTCCGCACGTTCATGGACGACGCCGACTACCGGCACGAAGACGGGAAGAATCGCCTCACCCTGACCAAGAACGTAGGGAAGTGACCACGCGCGCCATCCACGATTCACCAAGCTCGTCCGGAATGCGTCGCGCCGGCGTCGTCCTCGCCCTGGTCACCGCGGTCGCCCTGGTTTCGGCCCGGGCTGCCGACGACATCCCGGGCGTAACCGACGATCGCGTGCTCTTCGGCCAGTCCGCCGCCTTCTCCGGCCCCGCGCAAGCGCTCGGCCGGGGCATGCAGCTCGGGCTCCGCGCCGCGTTCGAGGAACGCAACCGGAGGGGGGGCGTGCACGGGCGAATGCTCGAGCTCCTCTCCCTCGACGACACCTACGAGCCGGAGGCCGCAATCGCCAACACCCGCCGGCTCATCGAGGAGGAGCGGGTGTTCGCCCTCGTCGGGGCGGTCGGCACGCCGACCTCCAACGCGGCCGAGCCGATTGCGTCCGCGGCCGGGGTGCCCTACATCGGCCCGTTCACGGGGGCGGAGTTCCTGCGCAGCCGAAGCCGCCCCATGGTGATCAACGTCCGCGCCTCCTATTTCCAGGAAACCGAGGAGATGGTCGAGCGGCTGTCGAGCGACCTGGGCGTCACCCGAATCGGGATCCTCTACCAGGACGATTCGTACGGACTCGCGGGCTTCAAGGGCCTCAGCCGCGCGCTCAAGCGGCGCAAGCTCGAGCTCGCGGGAGTCGGCACCTATCCCCGGAATACCACCGCGGTGAAGACGGCGGTGCTCGACCTCAGCCACAGCCGGCCCGAAGCGGTGGTGATCATCGGAGCGTACCGGCCGGTGGCCGCGTTCATCCGGTGGGCGCGTCTCCTCGGATTCGATCCGGTCTTCGTCAACATCTCGTTCGTCGGCAGCAACGCCCTCGCGAACGAGCTCGGAGAAGCCGGGGACGGGGTGCTCGTGACCCAGGTCGTCCCATTCCCGGGCGACGACTCCATTCCGGTCGTCTCCGACTACCAGCACGCCCTCGCCGCCTACGCGCCGGAGAGCGGGCCGGGCTTCGTCTCCCTGGAAGGCTACATCGTCGGACGCTTCGTGGTGGAAGCGCTCGACCGTGCGGGGCGGGACCTCACCCGGAACGGCTTCATCAACGCGGTAACCTTGACCGGGACCCATGATCTTGGCGGATTCGAGCTCGAGTTCGGGCCGATCGACAACCAGGGCTCGGACCGGGTATTTCTGACCGAGATCGGGCCGGACGGCCACTACCATCCCATAGAACGGCTGGCCGCGCGGACGCAGTGATGAGCAGCGATACCCCCCGGCCCGATTCTCCCGAGCCCGAGTCCGACGCGCTCCCGGCCGCCGTCGAGTCCGAGAGTTCCGGACTCGTGGCCGAAGCCGAAGCGCAAGGCGCGACCGAGGTCGAGGGGGGCGCCGCCGGAACGGCCTCCCGGCGCCGCGGCCTCGGCGTCGCCGGGAAGCTCTACCTCGGCCTCGGCGGGGCCTTCGCGCTCGCGCTCGCCGCGAGCCTCGTCGGAGGGTACTCCTTCCTCAACGTGGGCGATGCCCAGCGCCGAATCACCGAGCGGAGCGTTCCCGACCTCAACTCCGCCTTCCTCCTGGCGCAGCGGGGCGCCCTTCTCGTCGCGGCCGCGCCCCGCCTCATCGCGTCGGACACCCGCGAGGAGCTTGCCACCGCGCGAGCCGAGTTCGCGGCCCATCGCTCCGGCTTCGGGGAGATCGTGGACTCGGTGCGGCAGATGGAGATACGGCAGGACCAGATCGAGCAGATGGATGGCGTCGCCACGAGCCTCATCGAGAACATCGACTGGATCGACCGCTCGGTGGAGCGCCGAATCGAGCTGGCCCAGGCCAAGGAGGCCATGGCCATCGATATCCAGGGCCAACGCCGCGCGGTCGGCGACATCCTCCTTCCGATGGTCGACGACCAGATGCTCTTCCTCGCGACGGGGTATCGGACGCTCGACGACGCGCCCGCCCCGCCCGACGAGCGCGCATCGTACCGGGAGCTGTCGCGGTACCGCAGCCTGCTTGCCCTGAGTGCCCAGTCGAGCCTCGCGGAGAGCCTGCTCGGACAAGCGCTCGAGGTCACCGACCCGGATCTCCTCCGCCCCCTCCGCGAGCAGTTCGATTCGGTGGCGAGGAATCTCCAGCGCGCCCGGGCGGGAATCGATCACGCGGATCTTGAGGCGCACCTCAAGAACCTGATCGGATTCGGTTCGAGGGGCACTAGCGCCTTCCGTCTCCGCGAGAACGAGCTTCGGCTCATCGGGCTCCAGCAGGAGTACCTCGCGCGCAATCGCCGCCTGGAAACGGAGCTGGTGGCCGCCGCGGAGGGGATCGTGGCGGCCGCCCGCGAACGGGCCTCGGCGGCGGCGGCCGATTCGGAGTCGGCGATCCAGGTCGGTCTCGTCCTCCTCCTGACCCTCAACGTGATCGGCATCGTGGCCCTGGTGCTCATCGGCTGGCTCCTCGTCGGCCGGGTTCTGGTGCGCCGCATCACGAGCCTCGCCGCATCGATGCGGCGGATGGCGGGGGGCGACCTCGAGACCTCGGTGGATGTCGGGGGACACGACGAGGTCACCGACATGGCGGACGCCCTCGAGGTCTTCCGCCAGCATGCCCTGGAGGTCCAGCGGCTCAACCTGGTGGAGATGCTGGCGGAGGAGGTGCGGGCAAAGAATGTCGAGCTCGAGGGGGTGCTGACCGACCTGCGCCGCGCCCAGGACCAGGTGGTCCTGCAGGAGAAGCTGGCCGCCCTCGGCCAGTTGACGGCCGGGGTCGCCCACGAGATCAAGAACCCGCTCAACTTCATCAAGAATTTCTCCGAGATCTCGCGCGAGCTCACCGAGGAGATGAAGGAGATCCTCGACGACTCCGGGGAGAATCTCGACGAGAAGACCCGCGAGGAGCTGGACGACGTCGCCGGGGAGCTCGACACGAGCCTCGGCAAGATCGTCGAGCACAGCCTGCGGGCGGACAGCATCGTGCGGGGCATGCTCTCGCACTCGCGCGAGTCCTCCGGCGACCTCGAGTCGGTCGACGTGAACGCGATGCTGATGGAGTACGCGAACCTCGCCTACCACAGCCGGCGGGCCCTCGACAGCGAGTTCAACGTGACGTTCCACCAGGAGTTCGACGAAGGGGCGGGCGCGATCCAGGCCGTCCCGCAGGACATGAGCCGGGTGTTCCTGAACATCGTCACCAACGCGTGCCAGGCCACCGACGAGCGGCGCAAGACCGAATCGGGCGGCTACGAGCCCACCCTGTGGCTCAAGACCCGTCGCGACGACGAGATGGTGGAGGTACGCGTTCGGGACAACGGCACCGGGATTCCGGAATCGGTGGTCGCCAAGATCTTCGAGCCTTTCTTCACCACCAAGGCGACGAACGAAGGGACCGGGCTCGGGCTTTCCATCTCCAACGACATCGTGCGCCGCCACGGCGGCGAGATGAGCGTGGACTCGCAGGAAGGCGAGTTCACCGAGTTCAAGGTCCGGCTGCCGGTGGACGGCGGCATGGCGGGGCTCGTCGAGGACGACCAGACGGACGCGGCGGCGTGAGGCGGCACCCGCCTCGCCCTCTGGCCCACGGGGCCGGTTCACGGGAGCGCGCCATCCGGGCTTGGTCCGCGGCCGGCGTCCTCACCCCCTCCGCTCCACGAGGACGACGCTTCACATGAACGAGGAACCTGCGGCGCGGCCGCCCGTCCCGGCGCGTGCCGCCGCCTCGCTCCTGCTCGCCCGGGACGGACCGGACGGCCCGGAGCTGTTCCTGCTCGCCCGCAGCCGCGACAGCGCGTTCGCGTCCGGCGCGCTCGTCTATCCCGGGGGAACGGTGGACGAAGCGGACCGGAACCCGGCGCTGCGGGCGCGGGTGGAGGGATCGGATGTTCTCGATGCAGAGGGTCTCGCGTTCCGAATCGCGGCCATCCGCGAGGCGTTCGAGGAATGCGGGATCCTGCTCGCCCGCGCCCGCGACTCGACCGAGCTCGTCGGACAAGGCCGGGTCGACGCGATCAAGCGCCGATTCGCGAGCGCCCTCGCGGACCATTCCCTTGACATGCTGGCCCTCGCGGAGGCCGAGGACCTCATGCTCGCCGGCGACCGCCTGGTCCCGTTCGCGCACTGGATCACGCCGGAGTCCCAGCCGAAGCGGTTCGACACCCACTTCTTCGTGGCCGACGCGTCGCGGGAGCAGGAGGCGCGGCACGACGGCCACGAATCCACCGCGTCGGTGTGGATCACCCCTGCCGCGCTCGTCGCGGCGGCCGACGCGGGAGAGTGGTACGTCATGTTTCCGACCCGGCTCAACGCGCAGAAGTTCGGGCGCAGCGCCACCGTGGCCGAGGCGCTCGCCGCGGCCCGTTCCGCTCCGCCGGTCACCGTAATGCCGCGGGGGCAGAAGGTCGAGGGCGGCCGGAGGCTCAGGATCCCGGCCGGCGCGGGATACGGGCTGACCGAGGCCTTCGTCGACGCGCGGGGCGCGTTCACCCGGCTCGGCTGATCCTCGCCTCCCCCCGCCGAAGGTGGCGGCACGATTGCGAACGGCCGCGGCCAGCCGCGGATTCCGGGCGGCTCGACCCGGACCCCCTCCGGGTCGGCGTGGCGCCGCCAGCTACGCGGGCAGTCCGGCCCCCTCGTCGAGACCCAGCATGAGGTTGAGGTTCTGGATCGCGGCGCCCGACGCCCCCTTGCCGAGGTTGTCCAGGATCGCGACCAGCAGGACGTGCCCCGACGGATGGGGGAACACGTGCAGCTCGATCCGATTGGTGTCGTTGCAGGCGCGGGGGTCGAGCGCCCATTCGTCCGGCGCCGCCTCGACCCGGGACACCACCCGAACGAACGGCTCGTCGGCGTACCGGTCGGTGAGCACCTCGCGCACCCGGGCGCCGTCGCCCGCCAGGACACCGGCCGGAATCGGGATCTGGACCCGCATGCCACACCGGAACGGACCGACGGCGGGCAGGAACTGCGGCTCTCGGACGAGCCCCGCGTAGCGGGTCATTTCCGGGATGTGCTTGTGTACCCGATCGAGCGCGTAGGGAGCCTCGTACGGGAGGCGTTCCAGCCCTGCCTCCGGCGACTCCCACCGCTCGATGAGCGCGCGGCCGCCACCGGAATAGCCGGACAGGGCGTGCACCGAGAGCAGAGTTTCCGGCGCGAGCAATCCCGCATCGACCAGGGGGCGGACGAGGAGCACGAAGCCGCTCGGGTAGCAACCGGGATTCGATACGCGCCCGGCGTCGCCGATCCGTGCGCGCCGTCCGGGATCGAGCTCCGGCAGCCCGTAGGTCCACCCGTCCGCCACGCGGTGCGCGGTGCTCGCATCCACGACCCGGGTCCCGCTCTCCGAAGCCCACGCCGCCGCCTCGCGCGCCGCGGCGTCCGGCAGGCACAGCACCGCCACGTCGGCCTCCTGCACCCGTGAGCGGCGCGCCTCCGGATCCTTGCGGCTCCCCTCGGGAAGATGAAGGAGATCGAGGTCGTCGCGCCCGTGCAGCCAGTCCCGGATACGCAGCCCGGTGGTGCCCACGTGGCCGTCGATGTAGACCCTCGGCCGGTTGGACGGCATCGGTTTCACCTCTTCGGTTTCACGTACCGGCGGGGATGGTGGCGGACCGCGCCCAGGTGCTCTCCCCGGCGCCCGCCGGCCAGCGGGCGTGGGGCACCCCTCGCGCTCCGGGCGCAGCTCCCGGAAGCGCCCGCGCGCCCGGCGAGGCGCGATTATAATCTCCCGAACATGGTCGCCGACCGCATCCACCCGGGACCGATTCGCGCGGTCACCTTCGATCTCGACGACACGTTGTGGGACGTCGAGCCCGCGATCGCTTGCGCCGAGCGGGCTCTGCGCGCCTGGCTCGACGCGAACTGCCCGGACATGGCAGCGCGCTACGATCGCGAGGCGCTGTTCAGGGTCCGCACCGCGATTATTGCGAAGACGCCGCACCTCGCGCACGACGTGAGCGAGCTTCGGGTGCAGGTGCTGAAGGCCGCCCTCGTTCGAACCGGCCGCGCGGAGACGGAGGCGGAACGCCTCGCGCGAGCCGGTTTCGAGGTGTTCCTCACGTCCCGGCACACCATCGAGTACCACGAACACGCGGTGGAAGTGCTGCGGACCCTCCGCCGACGCTACGTCATCGGCGCCCTCACCAACGGGAACGCCGACGTGCGCAGGCTCGACATCGGACCCCTGTTCCACTTCGCGATCCAGGCGGGAGAGGTTGGGCTGAGCAAACCCGAGCCCGCCATGTTCGAGGAGGCGATGCGCCGGACCGGACTCGAGCCGGACGAGATCGTGCACGTCGGCGACCACCTCGACGCCGACGTGGCCGGGGCCAAGCGACTCGGCTGGTACACCGTCTGGGTCAACCGGGAGCGAGCGCCCCTCCCGAACGGGGCGGCCGTGGCGGACGGGGAGGTGGCGTGCCTGAGCGAGCTGCCGGCGGTCATCGACCGGATCGAGGCCGACGCCCGCGCCGCCCGGGACTCCGCCCTACCGGCGGGCGCCGCCTAACCGTCCTTCTCGCCGGCGCTGGACTCCACGTCCGGCCCCGCGCCCTGCAATCGAGTCTCCGCCCCCGCTCCGGCGCTCCCGGCAAAGTGGATGGTCGAGGTGGGAAACGCGATCTCCGCCCCGTGGCGCTCGATGATCTCGTTCACCTTGAGCAGCACGTCCTGCTTGACCGCGTGGTACTCGTCCCACGCCTTGGTCCGGGTGAAGGCGTAGATGAAGAAGTCGAGAGAGGAAGGAGCGAACGCGTTGAAGTTCACCATCAGGAACTCGTCGGGGTCGATCCCGGGGTGCGATTCGAGCATCGCCCGCACCTCGTCGACGATCGGCTGCACCCGGGTCGAATCGTCGTAGCGAACCCCGATCGTCTCGTAGATCCGGCGGTTGAGCATCCGGGTGAAGTTCTCGATGGCGATGGTCGCGAAGACCGAGTTCGGAACGTAGAGGGGACGGTTCTCGAAGGTGCGGATGCGCGTGAGGCGCCAGCCGATCTGCTCGACGGTGCCCATGATCTCGCGGTCCGGGGAGCGGATCGTCTCGCCGACGACGAAGGGCCGGTCGAGGTAGATCATGAGCGCGCCGAAAAAGTTCGCGAGCATGTCGCGGGCCGCGAACCCGACCGCGATGCCGCCGATGCCGCCGAACGCGAGCACGCCCGAGATGCTGAACCCGAGGGTCTGCATGACGACGAGCGTCGCGGTGATGATGATCGAGACGCGGAGCAGCTTCGCGATCGCGTCGAGGGTGGCGCGGTCGGGCCCGAGCTCGGAGTCCGTCTCGCGGGCGAGGAGGTTCTCCTCCGCCTGCGAGACGAAACGGACGAGAAACCACGCGATGCAGGCCACCACGCCGACGTCGCGGGCCGCGTCCACCGCCTCGAAGATGGTTCCCTCTCCCGCGACCGGAACCAGGCTCGCGGCGAAGGCGATGCCGACCACCCAGATGAATACCCGGAGCGGGCGGCGGAGCGAGTCCACCAGGGCGTCGTCCCACGGCGTGGACGTGCGTTCGAGGCGCCGTCCCCACGAGAGCAGGATGCGCCGTGCGGTGTAGCTCACCGCCAGGGTGAGGAAGACGACGACGAACGCCTGCCACACCCAGGGCTCGACCGGGATCGAGGATGCGAGGGCGGCGAGGTCCATTCAGGTTGCGGCCCGCGGTTCCCGGTGCCCATCGGCGCGGGAACGGCACGATGCCGACGCGTTCGAGGGGCGGCGCAGCCGGGTGCGGGTTCGGCGAGGCGGGGTCATGGACGCGGGAGGGGGTCGCCGGCCCGGACCCCGGTGCGATGGGCGGGGGCGCCGTGACGGAGAGGTGGGACCGGTCAACCGTGCGGGCGGCTCGACTCCCAGGCCGCGCGCTGCTCCGGCGTCGCCTCGGTCTGGTGCCGGGCCTTCCACTCGGCGTAAGGCATCCCGTACACGATCTCGCGCGCCTCGTCGTAGTCCAGACGCAAGCCCTGCTCCTCGGCAGCCGCCCGGTACCACTTCGAGAGGCAGTTGCGGCAGAAGCCCGCGAGGTTCATGAGGTCGATGTTCTGCACGTCCGTCCGCTCGCGAAGATGCGCCACCAGCGTCCGGAACGCGGCCGCTTCGAGGGCGGTTCGGGTGTCGTCGTCCATCGGTCAACTCCGGGAAAGAGAGGCAGGTCCGTATTCTAGCCCGCATATCTCACCAACTTCCTGCTGCGGACGCCAATCTGCTCGCTGTGACAAGGCGTACTCCCTCAATCCGCTTCAGCGTAGTGTCGGCTACGCCTTCAGCGTCTTTCAGTCCGTGCGCCTTGTCACAGCGGCATCTTGACGCCCTCGCGACGAAAGTCGGTGAGATTTGCGGGCTAGCCCGCAACGCATTCCGGCCCACGACCGGCGAGCGGCGCTCGGGCGACCGCGGCGGTCCGGAAACACCCCCGTCGAGAAGAAGCGGCGGCCGCTCCGCGCGGCGAGCCGTAGGCCAGGGACCGGGCGCCGGGCGCCCGCGTGCTATGCCACCCGCTTCTCGGCGTCGAGAAGCTCGCCCGGCAGGCGGAAGGTAACGTTCTCCTCGATGCCGTCGAGGTCGGCCACGGTGATGTCGAACAAATCTTCGAGACGGGCGATCAGCTCCTGGACGAGCTGCTCCGGCGCCGACGCCCCGGCCGTGATCCCCACCGTCCGCGCTGCGTCCAGCCAGGCGGGGTCCAGGCCCCCGGCATCCGGGATGAGGTAGCTATCGGTGCCGGACTCCTCGCTGATCTCGCGCAGGCGGTTCGAGTTCGAGCTGTAGTCGGCGCCGATCACCAGGATCACGTCGGAGCGCTCCGCGAGCCGCCGCACCGCGGTCTGCCGATTCTGGGTGGCGTAGCAGATGTCCTTCACGTCGGGGCCGCGGATCCCCGGGAAGCGCTCCTTGAGCGCCGCGATGATCTCCCGGGTGTCGTCGACGCTGAGGGTCGTCTGCGTAACGTAGGCGAGCTTGTTCGGATCGGACGGCTCCAGGGTCGCCACGTCCCCGATGTCCGACACCAGGTGGACCTCGGCCGACACCTGTCCCATCGTCCCTTCGACTTCCGGGTGGCCGGGATGGCCGATGAGGATCACCTCGTGGCCCTTGCGCGCATAGCGTTTCGTCTCGTTGTGCACCTTGCTCACGAGCGGACAGGTGGCGTCAATCACCTGCAGCCCGCGGACCCCGGCGTCGTCCACCACCTTCCGGGCCACGCCGTGGGCGCTGAACACGGTGACCGCGCCCTCGGGGATGTCATCCACTTCCTCGACGAAGCGCGCGCCCTTGGCCCGAAGACTGTCGACGACGTGCTTGTTGTGCACGATCTCGTGCCGCACGTAGACGGGCGCGCCGTAGATGTCGAGCGCGCGCTCCACGATGTCCACCGCCCTCACGACACCGGCGCAGAATCCTCGCGGCTGCGCGAGGATGATCTTCAAGGCCCGTTTCGCCACCTGATTCCTCCGCCTCTCGCGGCAATTCGCGCGCGTGACCCGCGAGCACTTTACCGCATTCACGTCCGGGCGACGTGGGAGGTCCTCCACACACCGGCTCCCGCTCCCTTCACCACCGACACTTCCGGGAAGAGGGAACCGGATGGCCCATAGTGCGGAATCCGCTACAATGCGGCGGAACCAGTCACCTTTCCAAAGAGCTGCGGACCATCTTTGGAACGTCCTGCCAGGAACTGAAGAAATGGTGCACGTTCCCTCGGCGTACACGGAGGGATACGAACGGGCTCGCCGCCACGATCCGGCCGGCGCGGACAGTTACCTGCGCCATACCGGGATCGGCGACCCGATGCTTGATCCGGTCCTGGAGGAGCTCGCCTCGCTTCCCCCGCCCGACCTTCACCGTTTCATCAGGGCGGGAATCGAGCAGGATGACGAGGTGCTGCGGGGCGCACCGCAATGCCTTCGAGATTTCTTCCGCGACCTGGAGGACCCTCCCTGGCTCGACCGCGAAATGTTCATCCCCGGCATCCGGGCCTTTCACGCGAACGCGGATCTCATGCTCATCGCATTCGTGACGGGGGTGCTGGTGGAGGGATTGTCGACCCTCATCTCCAAGTCCTTCTTCATCACCGAGCGGACGGTGTCCACCAGCCGACGCCTCCGGCAGAACAATCGGCACCTGCTCGACATCTTCTTCCCCCGCGGCCTGTACCGGGACAACGACGGCTGGAAGCTCTCGACCCGCATCCGGTTCGTTCACGGTCGGATCAGGAGCCTCCTGTCCCGGTCGGAACTCTGGGACCACGACGCCTGGGGCACGCCGCTCAGCGCCGCCCACCTGGGTTTCGCCATCTCCGTGTTCTCCAGGCGCCTGATCGAGTACGCCGAACTGGTCGGCGCGAAGTTCGACCAAAAGGAGCGCGAGAGCGTTCTCGCCATCTGGCGCTACAGCGGGTATCTCATGGGGATACCCGAGTCCATTCTCTACGTCACCGGCAAGGATGCGAAAAAGGTCTACGAAATGGCCTACCTGTGCGAACCGCCACCGGACTCCGATGCCGTCGCCGTCGCCAACGGCCTCATCCAGGCGATCCCGGAGGTTGCGGACATAACGGACCCGGCGGAACAACGGAACGTGATTGCGCTCGCCCACCGCCTTTCGAGAGCCCTCATCGGGAACGAGCTCGCCGATCGGTTCGGCTATCCGAAGACCCGTACCCTGGGCACCCTGTTCGCGTTCCGCACCAAGCAGCGCCTTCGGCGGTGGTTCGAGAGGGGCGACATGATCCGGTCGAGCAATTTCTCGCAGCTCCTTCAGATCTCGATCTACGATGAGGAGGGACTGAGCTACAGAATGCCCGATCACGTGAAGAACTCGATCTCGCAGCCTTGGTGAGCGGCGGTCGTGTTTCGCGAACTTCCAGACCCCGCGGGTGGCCGCGGCGCTTCCGGCGGACGGGACGGGGATGGCTTGACGTGACCACCTCGACTCCACACCGGGTCAGGACCGACGGCCGCGCGGCCGACGGCGGCTGAGGATGGGCAACACCTCGGCCATTCCGCCGCTCGAGCGCTTCATCGGAATCGTCCTTCGCCGCCGGTGGGCGGTGCTTGCCGCCACCACCGTGCTCATGCTGGCGGTGACGGGGGGCGCCCGCTTCATCGGCATCACGAACGACTACCGGAGCCTCTTCGACGAGGACAATCCGCAGCTCGCCGCGCTCGATGCGCTGGAGGAGACGTACTCCTCGTCCAATACGGCGCTCGTCGCGGTCGCGCCCGGAGAGGGGTCGGTGTTCACCCGCGAGACGCTCGCCGCGATCGAGGAGCTGACCGATGCGGCGTGGCAGGCCCCGTGGGCGACCCGGGTCGACTCCCTGACCAATTTCTCCCACAGCGAGGCGTCCGAGGACGACCTCGTCGTCGAGCCGCTGGTCGAGGACGCGCCGTCTCTCGGCGACGACGATCTCGCGCGCATCGAAGGGATCGCCCTCGGCTCCATCGAGCTCGCGGGGCGGCTGGTCTCCCACGACGGACGCGTGGCCGGGCTCGCGATCAACTTCTCCCTTCCCGAGGATACCGATGCCGCGCTCGCCGAGATCTCCGACTATCTCCGCGGTCTGCTGGACGAAGCCCGCACGGGCCATCCGGATCTCGCCTACCACCTGACCGGCGACGTCATCCTGCACCGGACCTTTGCCGACGTCACCCAGGGGGAGATGGAGACCCTTGCCCCCATCGTCTTCCTGATCATCGTCGTCGCCTCCGCGCTGCTTCTTCGCTCCGTGCTCGGGACCCTGGCCCTCGTCATCACCCTCGTGTTCGTCATCAACACCACCTTGGGATTCGCCGGGTGGATCGGCACCGTCTTCAACCCCGTCAATTCAGGGGTGCCGATCATCGTGATGACGGTCGCGGTCGCGCACTCCGTGCACATCGTGGCTGCCGTGCTCGCCGGAATGCGGCGAGGGCTCGAGCGGCACGACGCGGTGGCCGGGTCGCTCCGCGACAACACGTGGCCGGTGTTCCTCACCACCGCGACGACCGTCATCGGCTTCCTCAGCCTCAATGCTTCGGACTCCCCGCCGTTCCGGGTGCTCGGCAATCTCGTGGCGTTCGGGGTGGTCTGCGCCTTCGTTTACTCCATGACCGTCCTGCCCGCCCTGCTCTCGATCCTGCCGGTGCGCGCCCCTCGCGGCCGCCCGGAGCGGGCCGACTTCTTCGACCGCTTCGGCGCCTTCGTCGTCGGCCGCCGCAACTTTCTCCTCTGGTTCGTCGCCCTCCTTTCCCTCGCCCTCGTGCTCGGTATTCCCCGCATCGAGCTCACCGACAACTGGACGAAGTACTTCGACGAACGCTACGAGTTCCGCCGCGACACGGACTTCGTGATCGACAACCTGACCGGCATGGAGACGATCGAGTACTCCCTCCGCGCCGGGCGCGAGGGCGGCATCACCGATCCCGACTACCTACGCGCGGTCGACGCCTTTGCCGAGTGGTACCGCGAGCAGCCCGAGGTGGCTCACGTCCAGGCGTTTCCGGACATCATGCGGCGCCTCAACCGGAACATGCACGGCGACGATCCGGCCTTCTTCCGCCTGCCGGACGATCCGGCCCTCGCCGCGCAGTACCTGCTCCTCTACGAGCTGTCGCTTCCGTTCGGGAGCGACCTCAACAATCGGATCGACATCGCCAAGTCCGCCACTCGCCTGACCGCGGTGACCCGAAGCCTTTCGGCTCGCCAGCAGCGCGAGCTTGACGCGCGAGCGCAGGCCTGGCTCGAGGCCAACGCCCCGCAACTCGCCACCGAGGGGTCCGGGGTCAGCATCGCCTTCGCTCACCTCTCGCAGCGAAACATCGCGAGCATGCTGCGCGGGACGATCATCGCGATGGCCCTCATCTCGCTTATCCTGATCGGAGTGTTCAGGAGCGTGCGCCTGGGTCTGGTGAGTCTCGTGCCCAACTTCATTCCCGCCGCCATGAGCTTCGGGCTGTGGGGCTACCTGGTGGGCCGGGTGGGGCTTGCCGGCTCGGTGATGACCGCGATCGCGTTCGGCATCATCGTGGACGACACGATCCACTTCCTGAGCAAGTATCTCAGGGCCCGCCGCGACGGGCTCTCCGCGCCGGAAGCGGTTCGCTCGACCTTCCGCACCGTGGGCCGGGCCCTGTGGACCACCACCGCGGTCCTCGCCCTCGGTTTCCTCGTCTTCGCCTCGTCGGGGTTCGAGGTGAGCTGGGCCCTGGGGCTCATGGTCGCGACCACGATCGTCTTCGCGCTCCTTGCCGACTTCCTGCTCCTCCCGCCGCTCCTGATGGCCATCGACAGGAGAAAGCGGTGAGCCTCGCCCACCTCACCCGTTCGGCATTCCGGGTCCTCGCCCCGTGCGCCGCCGTCGTGGCTGGCCTCGGTGGCCGCGTCCCCGCGGGGACAGGCGTCAAGCGAGCCCGGTGATGCCGTCTCTCGCCGCCCGCGGCCGCGCCGCCATCGTCGGGGCGCTCGGGATGCTCGGGGCGCTCGTCACCGCGGCCGAGGCCTGGGCCGAGACGGGAGACATCGAGCATTCGTTCTCCGGGCGCTACAGCCTGGAAAGTCGGTGGTACCCACAGTCCCCGGCCTATCCCGGCCAGCGCTCGCACGCGACCGGCTTCGTCGTGGAGCCGACCCTCTTTCTCGAGGACCCCGAGGGCCGGAGCTTCACCCTGACCCCCTTCTTCCGCGGCGACGGCGCGGACTCGAGACGCACCCACGCCGATGTGCGCGAGGCGTACCTCCTCCTCTTCGGTGAGCTCGACAAGGGGGAGTGGGAGGCGCGGCTCGGGGTCGACCGGGTCTTCTGGGGGGTCGCGGAGCTCTACAACCCGGTCGACATCGTGAACCAAGCCGACCTCGTCGAGCACCCGGACGGGAAGACCAAGCTCGGCCAGCCCATGGCCCACCTCACCTTCGCCGGAGACTGGGGGACGGCGGAGCTCTTCGCCCTCCCGTGGCACCGCGAGCGGACGTTTCCGGGTCGCCACGGACGGCTGCGCTCGGGGCTCGTGGTGGATCCCGATCTGGTCGAGTACGAGAGCGGGGCGGAGGAGCGGCACCTGGACGTGGCGGCCCGCTACAGCCACAGCTTCGGGCTGCTGGACATCGGCCTCTCCGTATTCGACGGCACGAGCCGGGAGCCGTCCATTCGGCCCGCATCGTTCCAGCCGCTTCCCCCGCTTCCCCCCGGTACTCCGATCCCGACCTGCGACGGGATCCCGGTACTCGCGTTTCCAACCGCCCTCGCTCCGTACTACCCGCAGATCCGCCAGTTCGGACTGGATGCCCAGCTCACCACCGAATCCCTCCTGCTCAAGCTCGAGGCCATCCATCGCGCCGGAGCCCTGAACGTTCCGTCGTGCCGGCACCCGTTCGGGGAAGAGGAAGACTTCACCGCCTTCGTCATCGGCGGCGAGTACACCGTCTACTCGCTGTTCGAATCGGCCCTGGACCTCAGCCTGCTTGGCGAATGGCACCGCGACGACCGGGGCCGGAGATCGACCCACCAGTTCCAGGACGACGTCTTCCTCGCCGCCCGCCTCGCGTTCAACGACGTCGAGGGCACCGAGATCACCGCCGCCCTCGTCGCCGACACCGACTACGGCAGCCGGACCATGAGCGTCGAGTTCAGCCGGCGTCTCTCGGACGAGTGGTCCCTGCGCCTGGAGACGACCACCATGCTCGACCTCGACGAAGCGGATCCGATCCGGACGACGTGGCGCGACAGCTTCATCGGAGCGGAGCTCACCTACAGCTTCTAGCGGGGCCGCGCCCCGAAAGTGGGGCCAGGGTGAGACTTCCGGCGTCGCTGGGGTCGAGTCCGGCTCGCCCCACCGCATCGGATGTCCCACTCTGACCCCATCTTCGCCATGACCCCACTTTCGGATTCCCTCATCGGCCCGCGATCGCGCGCGCGGCCAGGTGGCCGGAACGGATCGCGCCTTCGATCGTCGCGGGGAGACCCGTGTCGATCCAGTCGCCGGCGAGGTACAGGTTGGCGAACGCGGTTCGCGTCCCCGGGCGGCGGCGGACCTCTCCCGGCGTCTGGGCGAACGTCGCGCGCCGCTCCTTGACGACCCGATACGCCGGAAGCGCCACGGGGTCGAGGTGAAGGGCCGTCGCGACGTCGCGCCAGGTCTTGCGGGCAATCTCCCCGGCCGGTTCTCCGGCGAGCGCGTCCGCCGCGCTGATCGTGATCGACGCCACGTCGCCCCGGGTGAAGAGCCACTGCGCGGTCCCTCCGACGAGACCGAGAAACGGCAGATCGGCCGGCAGGCCGACGGACTCCGCCAGGCGGAAGTGTGCGTTGACGATGGTGTTGCTCTCCTCCGGAACGATGAGGGACGGCACCAGGCCGGCCGCCGCGGAGGGGGGGACGGCAAGGACGAGGATGTCCCCGCTTTCCAACGCGATCGCTTCGGTGCCGAGTTCGAGGCGGGTCGCCCTGCGGTTCGCGAACTCGATCCCGCGCAGCCGGCGCCCCAGCCACACCTTCGCGCCCCGCCGGCCGAGGAGCTCCAGGGCCGGGTCCACGAACGCCTGGGAGAGTCCGAGCCTTGCGATTCGCGGCCGGCAGGCGGCCTCCCCCCGGGCGAAGGTCTCACGCAGAACCGGCCATAGAAGGGCGGCCGCGCCCGACCGGGCCGGCGTGTTCAGGGCCGCGACGGCGAGCGGCTCCCAGAACCGCTCGAACAGCGCCCCGCGATCGCCGATGCAGTCGGTCACCGTGCGGTCGGGGCCGGCCAACGCGAACTTGAGGGTGGAGAGGTAGTCCCGGGCTCTCGTATCCGGAACCCGCCGTGCGCCGCGCAGAATCCACCACGGCACCCGTCCCGCGTTGGGCCGCACGCGCCATCGCCGCCCGGTTCGAACGTCGAGGAACGGAAAACAGGCCGAGGCGGGACCCACCAGGGCGTCGTCCGCCCCGGTGTCGGCCAGATAGCGCACGGCGGAGCGGTTGCCGCTCAGGAGCAGATGGTTGCCGTTGTCGATGAGGCGGTCGAGCCTCGCATCGAAATAGGACCGGCACCGCCCGCCGGCCCGGACGCCGGCCTCGTACACGGTGACTGCCCGGCCCTCGTTCGCCAGCGACACGGCAGCGGAAAGGCCGGCGAGGCCGGCACCGACGATGAACACCCGAGACACGAGATTGGGGTCGTCAGAAGATCCCGTATTGGAGGCCCAGCCACGTCTTTCGGGTACGCGACAGCCGGATTGGACCTCCGATTCGCTTCCAGCCCCGTTTCTCGAGGCGTTCGAGCGTCTCTCGATACACCGCCATCATGAGCACTGCGGGCCGCATCTTCCGCCATCCGAGCTCGGTCAGCAGCCGGTCGGCCTCGGCGTAGTAGCCGCGGGCGAGGCCGGCGAGCTCGGCGCACACGCCGGCAAATCCCGGATGAACGAACACCGCACCGGGCGACCGACCCGCGACGCCATGCCGATCCAGCATCTCCTGGGGTACGTAGAGGCGCTGCAACGCGGCGTCTTCCTTGAGGTCGCGCAGGATGTTCGTCAACTGGAGCGCGTTGCCGAGCACTTCGGCGATTCGCGGACCCGGATGCATGGGCACCCCGAAGGTGTGAACCGACAGGATACCGACCGAACCGGCCACCTTGCGGCAGTAGTCGAGCAGGTCGGAGAGCCTTCGCATCCGCACCGTCGGCGCCGCGTCGATCTCCATCCCGTCGATGATGGCGAGAAACTCCTCCCGCGGCAACTCGAAACGGCGCACCGGCGCCTGCAGGGCCCTCGTCGTCAGCCATTCCGGCCGCCCCGCGTAGAGCCGGTCGATCTCTTCACGCCACGCGGCAAGCGCCCGCCGCTTGTCGGCCACCTCGCCCGGCTCGTCGGCAATGTCGTCGACCTCGCGGCAGAAGGCGTAGATCGCGTACATCGCGCGCCGCCGCTCGGCCGGCAGCACCCTCATTCCCCACAGGAACGACGTCCCCGAGCGGGCGACGACGCGGTTCACGTGCGCCCGGGGGTCCGTTTCGCCGCCGGTCGGGCCGTCCCGGGCAGTCACGGTGCGGTGTCGCCCCGAGCTCATGAATGGTCCCGGCTGCCCGCCGGCGGACCGATGCGAGAAGCGTCCGCCGCCGCGGGACGGAGGCGGCGAACCGCCCTTCGGAACAGAACCCGTCCGACTCCCCGGGCGCAGCAGGCCGCATACTGGGCCTTCGTCAGGACCACCCGTTCGGCGAGGGGGTCGCGGCGGCGGAGCTCGCGACCGAGCTTCCGCGCGATGGCCACGATCGCGGCCGCTTCCATGGCGAAGCGGGTGTCGCGAAGCTCGCCCGGAAGGCGCTCGGCCGACGCGAGCAAGCCGTCCGTCGCATCGAGGCAGCGGTCGAGGACCCTCCGGAGGGAGGCCGGGGTCCGGCTGCCCCCGAGCGCCTCGACGGCGATGCCGGCCTCGGCCATCCAGTCCTGCGGAAGGTAGACGCGGTCCAGCGCCCGGTAGTCATCGCCGCAGTCCTGGAGGTGGTTGAGGACCTGGAGCGCGTTGCAGAGCGCGTCGGAGGCGGGATACGCCTCGACCGATTCACCATGCAGGTCGACGAGGTAGCGCCCGACCGGCGCCGCGGAGAAGCTGCAGTAGCCGATGAGGTCGTCCCAGTCGTCATAGCGGAGCCTGGTCGCATCCTGCTTGAATGCGCGGGTCAGGTCCACGCAGTGGCGGTGCGTCACCCCGGTCTCGGCGAGGCTGCGGCGGATGTCGTGCGCCTTGCGGTAGGCGGGATCCGTCGAATCCGCACCACTCACCGCGCGGGCGAAACCGTCCAGACGTGCGACCTTGTCCTCCGGCGCGAGATCGGGGTTGTCCGCGATGTCGTCGATCGCCCGCGCGTAGGCATAGAAGGCCGCGACATGCGGCCGAAAACGCGCCGGCAGCAGTCGGGAACCAACGGGAAAGTTCTCGTCCGGCGCGGACTTGCCGGATGGGGTCTCCACCGAAGCAGCCTCGTCCATCGAATACCCGATGCCGAACGAATCCGCCGGATACGTGTGAAACTTCAGGTTATCGCGAAATCCGGAACCCCGGCAACACGCCGCGCACCGCGAGCGGCGACGACCCGCATCCCGGACGGCGGGCCCGGGCCCACCTCCGGCGGCCGCCCGTACCCGCGGACGGAGGACATTCCCCCATCGCCGCGTTGCGCGGGACGCGTCCGATTCGCCATGATGGGAAGGTCGTTCGCGGAAGCCGCCCAGGATGAACACGAGCCCGTACCCCCACCTCCTCGAGCCGTTCCGGCTTCGCCACGTCACGTTCCGGAACCGGCTCATGAGCACGAGCCACGCCCCGGGCTACGTCGAGGACCGGCACCCGAAGCTCCGCTACCAGCTCTACCACGAGGAGAAGGCGAAGGGCGGGCTCGCCCTCACCATGTTCGGGGGGTCGTCGAACGTCGCCCCGGACTCGCCGTCGGCGTTCGGCCAGATCTGGATTGGCGACGACTCGATCGTCCCCGTGCTCCGCGAGTTCTCCGAGCGGGTCCACCGGCACGGCTGCGCGATCATGTGCCAGATCACCCACATGGGGCACCGCACGCTCTGGGACGTCGAGGACTGGCTTCCCCCCGTCGCGCCCTCGCCGGTGCGCGAGCACGCCCACCGCTCGTTCCCGAAGGAGATGGACCGGGGCGACATCCGGCGGGTGGTGCGGGCCTTCGGCGACGCCGCGGTCCGCTGCAGGGAGGGCGGGCTCGACGGCGTCGAGCTCCTCGCCTACGGGCACCTCATCCACCAGTTCTGGACGCCGCTCGTCAACCGGCGGACCGACGAGTACGGCGGGAGCCTGGAGAACCGGGCCCGCTTCGGACTCGAGGTCCTGGAGGAGGTGCGCCGCCGGGTGGGAGAGGACTTCCTCGTCGGCTTCCGGATGATGGGGGACGAGCTCAAGGAGGGCGGGCTCGACCAGGAGGACTGCCTGGCGCTTGCGAAGATCTACGCGGACACCGGGATGTGCGACTTCCTGAACGTGGTCGCGGGCCATGTGGGAGACGAGCGCGGACTCTCGCTCTCCATTCCGAGCATGGCGGGACCGCGGGCCCCCTTCGTGCCCATCGCGGCGCGGATGAAGCGGGAAACCGGGCTCGCGGTCTTCCATGCGACCCGCATCATGGACCTTCCGACCGCCGAGCACTGCGTGCGCGAGGGGCTCGTCGACATGATCGCGATGACCCGCGCCCACATGGCGGACCCGCACATCGTCGCGAAGATGATGCGGGGCGAGGAGGAGCGGATCCGACCCTGCGTCGGCGCCGGCTATTGCATCGACCGCATCTACGTCGGGGGCGACGCCCTGTGCCTCCACAACCCCGCGACCGGCCGCGAACGAACGATGCCGCACGTCGTCCGGCCGGGCGACGGCCCGCGGCGCAAGGTGGTCGTGGTGGGGGCGGGTCCGGCGGGACTCGAGGCGGCCCGGGTCTCGGCGCTGCGCGGCCACGAGGTCGTCGTCTTCGAGGCGGCGAGCGAGCCCGGGGGGCAGATCGTGCTCGCGGCGCGCGCGACCTGGCGGAAGGAGCTGCTCGGAATCGCCGAGTGGCTGGCGGCGGAGGTCGAGCACCTCGGCGCCGCGCTGCACTTCAATCGCTACGCGGAGGCCGCCGACGTGCTCGCGGAACGCCCGGACGTCGTCGTCACCGCCACCGGAGGGGTGCCGAACCTCGAACCGGTGATGGGGGCGGAGCACGCCGTCAGCGTGTGGGACGTGCTCGGGGGGCAGGTCGAGCCCGGCGCCGAGGTGCTCGTCTTCGACGACCACGGGGACCACCAGGGTCCGAGCGTCGTCGACTACCTCGCCTCGCGGGGTTCGTCGGTGGAGCTCGCGACCCCGGACCGCCTCACCGCCCACGAGGTCGGGGCGACGAACTATCCGGTGTACCTCGCGAGCTTCTACGCGAAGGGGGTGACGCTGACCCCCGACCATCGGCTGCGCTCGGTGGAGCGCGACGGCAACCGGTTGCGCGCGGTGCTCCGCAACGAGTACACCGACAAGGAGGCGACGCGTTTCGTGGACCAGGTCGTCGTCGAGCACGGAACGCTCCCCGCGGCGGAGCTCTTCCACGAGCTCGCTCCGCTCGCGCGCAACGAAGGGGAGCTCGACCTCGAAGCCCTGATCGCGGGCCGCCCCCAGGCGGGTGCGTCCAACCCGGACGGCGCGTTCATGCTGTTCCGGGTCGGCGACGCGGTCGCGAGCCGGAACATCCACGCCGCGATCTACGATTCGTTACGCCTCTGCAAGGAGCTCTGAGGCGGGGGCACCGGCGGCTAGCCGGCGGCGGCGCCCTCGATCACGACCATGTTGGTGAGGGCGACCCGATTGCGGAGCGCCTTCGGTTCCTCGTACTCCGGCGAGGCATGCCACCGCTTGGCGTCCTCGACGCTCGGGAAGCGGAGCACGACGGTGCGCGCGCGCGCCCAGTCACCCTCCAGCACCTCGAAGGCGCCCCCCCGCACGAGATACTCCCCGCCGTACTGGGCGATCGTCGCGGGTGCCTGAGCGATGTACTCCTTGTACGCCTCGGAGTCCTTCACCTCGACCTGCCCGATGATGTAGCCGTATCCGGCCATGAGCTCGTACTCCTCTTCGATGATCAGTCTGTCGCGGCGGCAGAGGTCGGGCTGCGACCTGGCGCCGCCGCCCGGCCGTTGCGGAGCAGGCGCCCGGGCAGAGGGCCGGACGAGTCCACCCGGTCCTCCCCGCTCCGCCGAATGACCGTGCCGTTCACGATGACCGCCTCGATGCCTTCCGCCTCGGAGATGAGGCGGTCGGCCCCGCCCGGGAAATCGTACACCCGCCGGAGCGGCCCGTCGCCGACGGTGTCCGGGTCGAACACGACCACGTCCGCCGCGAGCCCGGGGGCGAGGCGGCCTCGTTCGGCGATCCCGAATACCTCGGCGGGGCGGGACGTGATCATCCGAACCGCCTGCTCGAGACCGAGCGACTTCCTCTCGCGCACCCAGCGCTTGAGGAGGAACGTGGTCGCGCAGGCATCGCAGAGCTGGCTCGCATGCGCGCCAGCGTCGGAGAGCCCTACCACGGTGTTGGGGTCGAGGAGGAGCCGTTCCACCTCGTCCTCGTCGTGGTTCGCGACCGGCATCCGGAACCGCGCCTCGAGATCGCTCTCGAGCCCGAGGTCGAACAGGTACTCGACGGGGGTCTTGCCGGCTGCCTCCGCGAGCTCGAAGAGGGGGCGCTCGGCGAGGTCCGGCCGCCCCGGGGCCTCGCTCACCACCGTTTCCCGGAACGACCGCCGGAACGAGGGCGGGACCCGCTCGCTCAGCCGCTCCCACACCGCGGCCCGGAAGTCGGGGTCCGCGTAGAGCCGCTTCTTGCCCGCCGCGTCGGCCTCGGACACCGGCCGGAAGAGGCGCATCGCCTCGAACACGAAGGGGGCCTTGAGCTGGTACTCGAACTTGAGGGCGCGGGGGCTCACCTGGGGGACGACGTCGTAGCCGTCGGCCACCAGCTCGGCGGAACGGCGGAGCTGCTCGTCCGCATCGCCGTCCTGGAGGGCGATCCCCGCGAGGAGGGCGGTCCAGCTCACCGTGCATCCCGACGCCTCGTTGAGCGCCTTGAACTCCGGTAAGGAGAGCGAGCGGCCGACGGTCGCCTGGACCACGCCGCCCCGCCCGGCGCGGCGAAGCTCTCCCGCGAGGGCGACGATCTCCCCGGTCGCGGCGGCGCGGCTCGGGACCGGCTTGCCGTGGTAGCCGACGTGGGTCGGCGCCTTCGAGGTCGCAAACCCGAGCGCTCCCGCCTCCATCGCCTCGCGGACGATCCGGCGCATCTCGTCGACCTCGGCCGCCGTCGCCTCGCGCTCCGTCGCGTCCTCGCCCATCACCCAGGTCCGCAGGGCGGTATGGCCGATGAGAGCCCCGACGTTGATCGCGGTGCCGCGGCCCTCGACCGCGTCCAGGTACTCGGGGAAGGTGGCGAAGGGCCACTCCTCCCCGAGTCCCTCGTGCAGGGCGGCGACGGTCATCCCTTCCACGTTCTCGAGGGTGCGGACGATCGTCTCGCGGTGCTCGGGCCGGGTCGGCGCGACGGAGAAGCCGCAGTTGCCCATCACCACCGTCGTCACCCCGTGCCAGGGGGAGATGGTGAGCATGCGGTCCCACATGACTTGCGCGTCGTAGTGGGTGTGGATGTCGACGAACCCGGGGCACACCGCCCGGCCCCCCGCGTCGATCGTCTCCGCCGCGCGGCCCGGCGCCTCTCCGACGGCGGCGATCCGGCCGTCGCGGATACCGACCTCGCCCTCGTAGCCGGGAGCTCCGGAGCCGTCCACGATGAAGCCGTTGACGATCTTGAGGTCGAGCTCGCGGGTGGCGTTCGTGGACGGCATATGGAGTCTCCGATGATGGTTCGATGGCCCGATGCCGGACGAGTCCGTCGCGCCGGGCGCGGCCTGCGCGCACCCCGGCACGGAGTCGAACAGGCGTTAGAAAAAGACTAGCACGCCTGCCCCGAGCCGGTCACGGAAGCCCGCCCGGATTCGGTCGGTGCCCGGCGGCGCACGGCGAGACATCTTCTCCCTCGGCCCCTCGCCGCCCTTCCTCGCTATGATCCCGGCATGAGCCAGCCCCCGCAACGAAGCCCGCAACCGACACCGAACCCGAGCCCGCACCGGTTCTGCGTCGCCCCCATGATGGGCTGCACGGACCGCCATGGCCGGTACCTGCTCAGGCTTCTCAGCCGGCGGGCGCGGCTCTACACCGAGATGATCCCGATCGGCGCCCTGCTCCACGGGGATGCCGAGCGGGCGCTTCGCTTCCATTCGGCCGAACACCCGGTGGCGATCCAGTTGGGCGGGAGCGACCCCGCCGGCCTCGCCCGGTGTGCTCGCCTCGCCGAGGGAGCGGGATACGACGAGATCAACCTCAACGTGGGCTGCCCCAGCCCGCGCGTTCAGAAGGGCTGCTTCGGGGCCGCCCTCATGGCGCGGCCCGTCCTCGTCGCCGAGTGCGTCGCGGCCATGCGCGACGCGGTGTCGATTCCGGTCACGGTCAAGACCCGGATCGGGATCGACGACCTCGACAGCTACTCGCGGTTCCGCGACTTCGCGGGAGCGGTGGCCGAGGCGGGCTGCTCGACGTTCATCGTCCACGCGCGCAAGGCGTGGCTGAACGGGCTGAGCCCCCGCCAGAACCGCGAGGTCCCCCCGTTGCGGCACGACCGGGTGTTCCGCCTGAAGGGCGAGATGCGGGGTCTCGAGATCGTGCTCAACGGAGGGATCACGACCCTTCAGGAGGCCGGGGCCGCGCTCCGTCGGGTGGATGGAGTCATGCTCGGCCGTGCCGCCTGGCACGACCTGTGGCTGCTCGCCGGGGTCGACCGGACCCTCTTCGGCGAGACCGCCCCGCCCCCGGAGCGGAGCGAGGTGACGGCACGATTTCTCGCCTACGCGAAGCGCGAGTGCGACCGCGGGGCGGGCCTCGGAGAAATGGTGCGCCCCCTTCTCGGCCTGTACCGGGGCGTGCCGGGAGCCCGCCGGTGGCGGCGCACCCTCGGCGAGTTCGCCCATCGCCGAAATGCGACCATCGAGGACGTTGCCCGGGGTTGCGCGCTCCTCACGTCACGCGCCGGGGCGGGATCGGAACCGATTCCGGAACGCGCCGGGGCCGGTTCGACCGCCGGACTGGCCGCCTGAGGGGCGCGGGCCCGGCGCCCCGGCCGTCGCGCTTCCGGACCGGGACGGACTGGGGCGGACCGGGACCCCGCCCGCCGGCCGCGG
Organism: Gammaproteobacteria bacterium; assembly: GCA_022823045.1. Classification (GTDB taxonomy): domain Bacteria; phylum Pseudomonadota; class Gammaproteobacteria; order HK1; family HK1; genus JAJDXW01. The sequence continues at coordinate 6,129 of JAJDXW010000072.1, read as the reverse complement.
CTCAGGCGGCCCGGGCGAGATGGCGCTTGATCGACTCGTGGTAGTGGCCGAGGGCGGGCTCGTTCCGCCCGTAGGTGACGTGCTCCTGCGCCCCCGAGTAGAAGCTGCGCTGGATGTTCTCGCCGTTCGGGAAGTCTTCCTCGAGGACGATGGACATCAGGAGGTCCATGTTCCGGTCCCAGTGACCCTTCGCGCTCTCGGTGAGGGCGGGCTCGGGCGTATAGAGCTGGACGTACATCCGGGCCCGGTCCGGATCGTCTTCGACGGGGAAGATGCGCCACGTCTCGAGGTGGTCCTGCTGCACGATGAAGACGGTGTTCGGAAACAGCACGTAGACGATCGCGGTGTGGTGGACGAGGTCCCAGTCCGTTTCGGGCAAGTCCCGCAGCTCGTCGAGGGACCGGCGGGCGTAGATGCTCCGGCTGTTGCGCCCGAACTCGTCGAAGGTCCCGACGTTCGAATGGAGGATCGGGTCGAGGGTGGAGGGGTGCAGCACCCGGACGTGGTAGGTCTCGAGGAAGGTATCGATCACGAGCTTCCAGTTCATCTTCTGCTCGAGCACCCGGGTCTCGTAGAGGGAGTACCGGCCGAGGTCGAAGCTCGCAAGGTCGCCCTCCGCCCCTTCGAGGGCCTCGTCGATGTCGAATTCGGCCCCGGGGCTCGTCATCGCCCACACGAGCCCGTACTTCTCCACCACCGGAACCGGAGTGAGGCCATGGCACGCCGGGTCGACCCCGGGGAAGCCCTCGTCATGCGGGATCCGGAGCAGCCGCCCGTCCGAGCCGTACGTCCAGGCATGGTAGGGACAGACGAATCGCTTGCGGTTGCCGCGCCCCTGCGCGACCCGCGACCCCCGGTGCCGGCAGACGTTGAGGAAGCCGCGCAGGACACCGTCTTCCCCCCGGACCACGAGGATGGGAACCCCGGAAAAGTCGTCGGTCAGGAAGTCGCCCGGCTCCGGAATCTCGCTGCCGAGCCCCATGAGCAGCGGGTGGCGGCGGAACAGCGTCTCCCGCTCGGCCGCGAGCTGATCCGGGCAGGTGTAGTCGGTCACCGGATTTCGGTACACGGACTCCGCCATCGCCGTCGTCTTGGTGTCGACGTAGCGGAGGAGCAGCCGCAGTTGGGCCACCTGGCAGCCCTGGTCCAGGGTCGTGAGGCGCTGCATGTCCATTCTTCCCGTCGGCTATCTCTGGGCAGCGTCAAGCATAGCCGATTCACGGCGGAATTCTAGCGGGTGTTAGAATTTTCGAACTTCCGTTCCCCCGCCCGCCCGTGACCGGAGACATGAGCGAAGAGCAGCCGACGACGACGAATCCGAGTCCTCCCGTCCCGGAACCACCCGATCTCGCGGCGCGCCCGGCGCGCAGCTCCCTGCCCGGGAACGGCGCCGACGCAGGACCGAAGTCGGAGCGTACCCGGCAGCGGATCCTCGACGCGGCGGCGCGCACCTTCCGCGACAAGGGATTCGCGGGCACCACCCTCAACGACATCGCGGTCGCCGCCCGACTCCGGGCGGGGAGCATCTACTACCACTTCGACTCGAAGGAACGGCTCCTCGAGGAGGTCCTCGACATCGGCATCGCGCGGGTATCGGCGGCGGTGAGGCGGGCGATCGAGGCCCTGCCGCCGGAGACCTCTCCCGCGGACCGGATCCGGACCGGGATCGAGGCCCACCTGCGGAGCCTCCTCTACCACGGCGAGTACACGTCGGCGAGCTTCCGCATCTTCGGACAGGCCCCGCCCGACGTCCGGACCCGGATGCTGTCGCGGCGGCGCGCCTACGCCGACGATTGGCGGCGAATGCTGCAGGATGCCCGGGCGGCGGGCGAGATCCACCCCGACCGGGACCTCGCTCTGGCCAGGATGTTCCTGTTCGGCGCGCTCAACTGGTCGGTGGAGTGGTACGACCCCGAGAAGGGCTCCCTCGACGACTTCGTGCGCGAGGCGGCGGAGACCTTCCTCCACGGCATCCTCGCTCCCCCGAACGAGGCGCCGCCGGTCGCATAGTCCGGCCGGGAGCCGCTCCCCGTCCGGGAGATGGCTTGCGATTGCTCACGGCGCTCGTTCACCTCCAGGTCCGCCTCGGCGGCATTGACATGAAGGGTGCGTGTTTTCATACTAAACACATGAAAACCATGATTCAGATTCGCAACGTTCCGGAGCCGCTGCATCGCCGGGTGAAAGCTCGCGCCGCCATCGAGGGCGTCTCGATGTCTCGTTACATCCTGCAGGCAATCGAGAGGGCGCTTGCACGTCCGAGCCGGCAGGAACTGCTCGAAGCCATCCGAGCCCAGCCTGAAATGCACTTGGACCCACCGCCGGCCGACATCTTGCGCGAGGAACGGGACTCGCGCTGATGGTGCTGGATGCCTCGGGCGCCGTCGAGCTCCTTCTCCGTACTTCGTCGGGAAAGAGATTGGCGGCACGGCTGGCGGACGAGACCGAGGTCATCCACGTACCGCACCTCATCGATCTGGAGATCGCTCAAGTGCTGCGCCGGTACGTGTTGCAGGGAACGCTCGACGAGCCGCTCGCGGCAACCGCGCTCCATCGCTGGCGCCGCCTTGACGTGGAACGATATTCGCACGAACCGTTCCTCGATCGGGTCTGGGAGCTGCGCGCCAACGTCACCGCATACGACGCGGTGTACCTGGCGTTGGCGGAAGCGTTGTCCACCGTGCTCGTGACCGGCGATCAGAGGCTGGCCAGAGCACCGGGGGTGCGTACTCCGGTCGAGCTGATCTAGATCCAACGGGAGGTGGCGGTGAGCGAAGCGGACCGTGAGAAGTGGGATCAGCGGTACGCGGAGGGCAGCTACCGGTCGCGGAGCTACCCTTCTCCCTTTCTCGTCGAGCGGCTGGCGGAGCTGCCGCGGGGGCGAGCCCTGGACCTCGCCTGCGGGGCCGGCCGCAACGCTCTTTGCCTCGCCGAGGCCGGCTACGAAGTCGAGGCGGTGGACATCTCCGGAGTCGCTATCGAGTGTGCGCGCATGACTTCCCGCGACCGCGGACTCGCGGTCGACTGGCGGGTCGCCGACCTCGACGGCTTCGAGCCGCCACCCGGCCGCTACAACCTCATCACCGTCATCCGCTACACAAACCGGGCGATGATGGAGCGCCTGCCGGACGGGTTGACGGAGGGCGGAATGCTGCTTGTCGAGCACCACCTCCTCACGTCCGTACCGGTGGCCGGACCGACCAGTCGGACGTTCCGGCTCGCGCCGAACGAGCTCATCGATCTCTACCACGGCCGGCTGCGGGTGCTCTTCCACGACGAGCGGATCGCCCCGGATCCGGACGGCGAGCACGTGGCCCTGACTCGCTTCCTCGGCTGCCGCGGCTCCCCCGGCTTCTGACCGTACGCCCGTTCAGCCGTGCGAGAGGGCGATCCGGCCCACTCGCTCGCGGGCGATGATCATCTTCTGGATCTGGCTCGTGCCGTCGCCGATCTGGAGCCCCATCACGTCGCGGAGGCGCTGCTCGAAGGGCAGGTCGCGGGTGTACGCGAAGTGCCCGTGGGTGAGGAGGCAGCGGTGGATCACGTCGAAGGCGACCTTGGGCGCCCACCACTTGCACATCGCCGCCTCCGCGGTGTGTGGCTCACCATGGTCCCGCAGCCAGAGGGTCTTGTAACAGAGGAGCTTCGCCGCCTCGATCCAGGTGTCCGCCTCCGCGAGCGGCTCGCTCACCCCCTGGTTCTTGACGATCGGAGCGCCGAACGCCTCGCGCTCGGTCGCGTAGGTCCACGTCTCGCGAAGCGACACTTCCGCCACCGCGAGGCACTGCAGGCCGATGAGCGCCCGCGAGTAGTCGAAGCCGGACATGACGGTGCGGAACGCGGCGTTCTCCTCAGCGAGCATGCGCTCCGCCGGAACCTCGACATCCTCGAAGAAGATGGAGCCGCGGCCCACCGCGGCGGAGCCGACGTCGTCATACCCGCTCACCGCCACGCCGGGGGCGTCGAGGGGCACCAGGAAGGCGGAGACCCCGCGCGAGCGCGCCGCCTGCTCTCCGGTGCGGGCGAAGACGACCGCCTCGTGCGCCTGGGTCGCAAGCGATATCGACGCCTTCTCGCCGTTGAGGACGTACCCGGCGTTGGTGCGCGCGGCCCGGAGCTTGAGGTTTGCCGCATCGGAGCCCCCACCGGGCTCGGTGAGCCCGAGGGCGAGGAGAGCCTTCCCTTCGCAGACGCGCGGAACGATCTCCTGCGCCAGTTCGGGGCGGGCGTGCGCGGCGATGATGGAGCCGTTGAGGGAGGCGAGGAGCTGCACGTAGGAGACGTTCATGTCACCGCCCGCGATGTCCTCGATGATGAGGCCGCTCGCGACCCCGCCGAGGTCGAGCCCGCCGAGCGGCTCCGGGAGGTCGATCCCGATGAGGCCAAGCGAGCCCATCTCCTCGATCAGCTCGGGCTCGATGCGGGCCTCTGCCTCGCGCGCCCGGTAGCGGGGGGCAAGCCGCTCCTCCGCAAAGCGGCGCGCGGTGTCGCGCATCGCAAGCTGTTCCTCACTGAGTCCGAAGTGCACGTCATTGCTCCTGGTTCGAGCCGGGGCGCCCGCGCGCCGGGATCATTTCATGCTGCCCGGACTACGGGACGGACGAGCGTATTGCAACCCGGCCTGCCCGACCTCTCTCGCCGGAGATGATTCGACCACCGCGGGGCGCGCGCCACCGTGTGCCGCGACTTCCGGGCCGCGACCCGATGTGACGCTGTCCTCAAGTCAGGACTCGCAATGCCGTCTCGGGCGCCCTGTCGAGCACCCTGAGCAGCGTCCTGGCGGCGCCGGTCGGGCTGCGCTTTCCCTGCTCCCAGTTGCGGATCGTCTCGTGCGGCACGTTGATGCGCCGCGCGAACTCCACCTGTGTCAGACCCAGGCGCCGGCGGACGCGGCGGGCAAATCGCGCGATGTCCCGCATCGCCTCGGCGTCGTCCTGCCGCTGTTGCAGGGCGATATCCCGCTCGCTCGTGCGTTCCAGCACTTCATGATCGACCCGTCCCGAGGGCAGATTTCGCGGGTCCCCGGGTTCAATCCTGACTCGTGTCGTGCTCATATTCTCCAACCTCCCTCCGGTTGGCCTTGCGGGCGGAGATGATGCGGATGGCGCTGCCGCGCATCGTGTAGATCACGAGGAAGACTCGCCCCGCTATGGCGCCGAGCAGCCGGTAGCGGTCCTCGCCATAGTCCCAGCGGCGGTCGCGTCCGACGATCCGGTTCGGATCGAGGAACGCCCGGACGACGTAGGCAAAGTCGAATCCGCGTTGCGCGAAGCAGTCATCGCTCTTGGCATCGTCCCACTCGAACTCCATCCGCTTATGTAGGCCAATGGCCTACCCGGCGTCAACACCCGCCGCAGGGGCAAGTCGATGCGGTCACGCGGCGCCGTCGCGCATGGCGCGCGAGGCCATGATGCGGAGCGGGGTGTAGACGAGCACCGTCTCCCCCCGCTGGTTGACGACCTCGTTCCGGGTGCGGACGAGGCCGCGACCCTTCGAGGTCGGGCGCGCCTCCGTCACCTCGCACTCGACGTGAATGGTGTCGCCGACGAGGGTCGGCCCCTTCACGTCGAGCTCCATGTTGAGGAAGCCGAGGCCGGTGTGCTGCATGGTGGACTGGACGAGGAGCCCCTCGGCGAAGGTGTACGCAAGGGCGGCGGGCACCACCCGCCCAGTCATCGGGCCGTGCTCGGCGAGGTACTCCGTGTCGGTGAAGAGCACTTCCAGCATCCCCGTCGCCGAGATGAAGTTGACGAGATCCGCCTCCGTCACCGTCCGCCCGACCGTCCGAAACCGGTACCCAACCTCCAGCTCGTCCCACGCGAACCCGAGCCCCACCAGATCTGCCGTCCGCCTCTCCTCACCTCGTCCCATCCGCCGCTCCGTTCATGTTCACTGATCTGGACCCGAGTCCTTCCATGCTTCTTCCAGCACTCTTTTTACTCTATTGAAAGTCTTTTCTGGCAATTTCGATTTTTCTTTTTCAAACAGTCTCTTATATCTCGGAGACAGGCTTTCACACAATCTGGTCGGTTTTCCGGATTTCGGATCGATACGAAACAGTCTCGCATCGTAGAGGCGATGGATATCCGCCCTCAGAATGATTCCATTGTCAAGGCTGTCCTTGCCACC
>JAJDXW010000022.1 GCA_022823045.1 Gammaproteobacteria bacterium | reverse complement strand
GCACCGCGGGAAACCGCGCCCGCCCCGGTCGCCCCCGCCCCGGCGGTTCCGGCCGGGGCGCCCCGGGCCGATACGGACCCGGAAACGACCCCGGCAGTCGGTCCCCCGCCGCCGCGGGCGATCCGGGAGGCGCAGCGATTGCTTGCCGCGCTCGGTTACGAGCCGGGGGCAGCCGACGGGGAGTGGGGCGAGCGCACCGGGGAGGCGTATCGGACGTTTCTCGGCGATGCCGGTCTGGCCGCGACGGACGGGTTGACCCCGGAGACGCTGCGCGCCCTGCGCGAGGTCGCGAGGCGCCACCGGAGCGACGGCCGTCCGGCGGACGGGGCAACGGAAGCGGACGCGGAGCCCGCTCCGCGGACAGCGAAGGCGCCCCCACGGGACGCGCTGCCCCGGGCGGTGCGGGCGGGCGACATCGACGGCGTGAAGGCGGCGCTCGCCGCCGGAGCGGACCCCAACGCGCGCGACGGCCAGGGCTGGACGCCCCTGATGCATGCGGCGAATCGGGGCTACCCGTTGATGGCCGCGCCGTTGCTCGCCGCGGAGGCGGAGCCCGACATCCGCGCCCCGGACGGCGCGACGGCGCTCTTCATCGCGGCGCTCCATGGTCATGCGGAGGTGGCCTCGCTCCTGCTCGACTCAGGCGCCGATGTCTCGATCGAGGGGCCGAAGGGCCGCACCCCGATGGAGATGGCGAAGCTGGGAGGATACCGGGAAGTCGTCACGCTGATGGAAGCGAGGGAAGCCGAGCTGAAGGCGCGAGAGGAAGCGGCGCGACGCGCGGAAGCTGAACGCAAGGCGCGCGAAGAAGCGGAGCGACGCGCGGAGGCCGAGCGCAAGGCGCGCGAGGAAGCCGAACGTATCGATCGCGAGGCGTTCGCGCGGGCGAAGTCGTCGGACACGGTCCGGGCATACGTCGAGTACCGCTCGTCGCATCCGCGTGGGAAGTACGTCGAGGCTGTCCAGGCTCGCTTGGAGGAGCTGATCGCGGCCGCCAACGCGCGAGCGAAGGCCGGTGAGACGCTGCTCCGGGATTGCGACGAATGTCCGGATCTGGCGGTGGTTCCGGCGGGGGAGTTCCTGATGGGCTCGCCGGATTCCGAGCGGGGGCGCTTCTCCGAAGAAGGTCCGGTGCATCGGGTGACGATCGGCGAGCCGTTCGCGGTGGGCGTGCACGAGGTGACGTTCGAAGAGTGGGATGCGTGTGTGCGCGAAGGAGGATGCGGAGGGCATCGTCCGTACGATGAGGGGTGGGGTCGGGGGGATCGACCGGTTATCAATGTGAGCTGGAATGACGCCCGCTCGTACGTGGAGTGGCTGAGCGGAAGGACGGGCAAGGAGTACCGGCTGCTCAGCGAATCGGAGTGGGAGTACGTGGCGCGGGCAGGGGCGCGGACGCCGTTTCACTTCGGCGAGACGATTTCGACGGACCAAGCGAACTACGACGGGAGGTTTAAATACGGTACAGGGCGAAAGGGTTCATACAGGAAGAAGACGGTGCCAGTCGGTTCATTCTCGCCAAACGGTTTCGGGCTCCGCGAGGTGCACGGGAACGTGTCGGAGTGGGTGCAGGACTGCTGGAACCGGAGCTATGAACGGGCCCCGGCCGATGGGAGTGCCGGGGAGACGCGGTATTGCACCTACCGGGGGTTGCGCGGGGGCTCCTGGCTGAACCACCCGAAGTTCCTCCGTTCGGCCCTCCGCACGCGTTTCCACGCTGAGCAGCGACGCTCCATGATCGGATTTCGGGTGGCGCGGTCGCTCGATTCGAGAGAGCTGCTTCAGGAACCGAAGTCATCGCAAAGGGGGGCTTCGAGCACGCCGCGGGAACGCGAGAGGGCGCTCGGGCTCGGGCGCGAGCAACGGCGCCGGGTCCAGTCCTGTCTGAAGGGGCTTGGGTTCGATCCCGGGGGAATGGACGGGGTCTTCGGTCCGCGTACGCGCGCGGCGATACGTGCGTGGCAGGCGTCGCGGGCAGACGAGGAAAGTGGCTATCTCGATGAGGAGTCGAGCAACCGTCTCGGGGCCGCCGACGGCGGCTGCCCGGCCGAGCAGCAGGCCCGAAACGCGGCGCGAATCGAGCCGGAGCCCGCTCCCGCGCCCGCTCCGGCGCGGAACAAGGGGGACGTATTCCGGGATTGCGACGCGTGTCCGGAAATGGTGGTGGTGTCGGCCGGGGAGTTCCGGATGGGCTCGCTGGATTCCGAGCGGGGGCGGTTCTCCGGCGAAGGTCCGGTGCATCGGGTGACGATCGGCGAGCCGTTCGCGGTGGGCGTCCACGAAGTGACGTTCGAGGAGTGGGATGCCTGTGTGCTCGAAGGGGGATGTGGAGGGTATCGGCCGCACGACGAGGGATGGGGTCGCGGGAGGCGGCCGGTCATCAACGTGAGCTGGGAGGACGCCCGGTCGTATGTCGAGTGGTTGAGCGGGAAGACGGGCGAGGGGTACCGGCTGCTCAGCGAATCGGAGTGGGAGTACGTGGCGCGAGCGGGGACGCAGACGCCGTTTCACTTCGGGACGACCGTTTCGACGGACCAGGCGAACTACGACGGTAACCACACCTACGGTCCGGGGCGAAAGGGCCCGTTCAGGAGGAAGACGGTGCCGGTCGATTCCTTTTCCCCGAACCGCTTCGGGCTCCACGAGGTGCACGGCAATGTGTGGGAGTGGGTGCGCGATTGCCGGAGCGCGAGCTATGAGAGACCGCCGGCGGACGGGAGTGCACGGGAGACGGGGGGGTGTTCGGATCGGATGGCGCGCGGTGGCTCCTGGAACGACCTCCCCGCGTACCTTCGCTCCGCCTTCCGCAATGCCTACCAGGCTGGGGCCCGCCGCTCCGTAATCGGGTTTCGGGTGGCGCGGGCGCTCGGTTCGACAGAGCCGGTTCAGGAACCGCGGTCAACGCAAGGGGGCGCCTCGAGTGCACCTCCGGGGCAGGGAGCGGCGTCCCCGGATGCCGAGCTCGTCGAGGAGACCTCGACGCCCACCCGGGACCTGACTCCCGACGCGGGCCCGGCCGCGCCACGAACGGACCGGAAGGGCGCAGTCTTCAAGGACTGCGCGCACTGCCCGGAGATGGTGGTGGTGACGGAGGGGGAGTTCCTGATGGGCTCCCCGTCAGCGGAGGGGGATCGCTGGGAGGATGAAGCCCCGCGCCATCGGGTGACCATCCCCGGGCCGTTTGCCGTCGGGCGATACGAGGTGACGTTCGCCGAGTTCGACGCGTGCCACCGTGACGGAGGCTGCACGCACGCTCCTCGCGACGAGGGGTGGGGCCGCGGAAACCGCCCGGTGGTCCACGTGAGCTGGAAGGACGCGAAGGAGTACGTGGGCTGGCTGTCCGAGACGACGGGAAGGCGGTACCGCCTGCTCAGCGAGGCGGAGTGGGAGTACGTCGCGCGCGCGGGCACGGATTCGTCGCACTACTGGGGAGAGGAGCCCGGCGAGGGCCATGCCAACTGCAGCCGGTGCGGGAGCGATTGGGACGGAAAATCGACTGCCCCGGCGGGGAGCCTTGCCCCGAACGGATTCGGCCTTTTCGACATGCTCGGGAACGTCTGGGAGTGGGTGGAGGACTGCGGGCACCGCAACTACGAGGGGGCGCCGTCGGACGGAAGCGCGTGGGTGCGGCGCGGCGACTGCCGCTTTCGCATGCTGCGGGGCGGCTCGTGGGAGGACCCGCCGAGCCGGGTGCGGTCGGCATTTCGCCACTGGGAGCCCGCCGACACCCGCTACGACGCGATCGGGTTCCGGGTCGCGGCGACGCTTCGCTGAACCCCGGGATTCCCGAGGTGTCGATGCCGAAGCGATGATCCTCATATCCCATCTGCGTGTCGGCTTCCGGTGTTCTCCGCGGACCTCGGGGCACGACCTGAAAAACACCGCCTGTGAACCGCGCCGGGTTCTGCGGAGGCTGTCTTGTGTGAGTTACGCGGCCAGCGCGGTGTGCTCGGTTTGGCGATGGTGCGCTGCTTCGGCCTCTGCCCGAGGTCGGTTCCCGATCGGATCGAGGCTCCGGCGGTTGCTGAACCAATCGACCCATTCGAAGGTTGCAAACTCCACCGCTTCCAGGCTCCATCACGGGCCGCGGGGTCGACCCGATCGGTGAATTCGACGGTTTTCCGGGTCAACCGCTTGGGGGCGGCGGCACCCGCACGATCACCTCGACGGCGGGGCGCCGGACGGCGAGGGCCGCCGCGTAGCCGGAGGGCGCTTCGAGGGAGTGGAGCGACCAGTGCGCCGCCTCGCCGGGGGCCGCTCCCTCCCAGCGCGCGTCGAGCAGGGCGGACGGTTCTCCCGCGTTGACGTCGAAGCGATCGAGTCCGATGGCGATGCCGCGCCCGTCCGCCTTGATGACTGCCTCCTTGCGGCTCCAGACGCGGTAGAACGCGTCCATCGGCTCCGGCGCCGCGGCGACCTCCTCCTGCTCGGCGGGGGAGAAGGACCACCTGGCAAGCCCGGCGAGGTCCCGGCGGGCGCGGATCCGCTCGATGTCGACCCCCGGCTCCATGCCGAGGGCGATCGCGACCACGAACCGGTCGCCCGAGTGGGAGAAGTTGAAGCCGATCGGTGGCCGTCGGTCCGATCCGAGCCGGGGCTTGCCGTGCGCTCCTTGAACGATCGGGACGAGGAGAGGGTCGATGCCGAGCGTACCGGCGAGAACGCGCCGGAGCGCCCCGCGTGCGACGAGGAACTCGCGGCGCCGGCGCGGGGAGCCCATCCGGCGCGCGCGCGACTCCTCGGTGGGGGTGACGGCGTCCGGGCTCGCCTCGAGGGTGCCGTGCCACACGTGCACCTCCCCGGGCCGGATCTCGGCCTGCCGTTCGGGGAGAGGGATGCCACGCTCCTCTCCGGCCGGGGCGGAACGGGCGTTCACGGGTCGTGGGGGGTCGCGGGCGATGCGGCGCCGTTCAGGCGGACTCGACCTCGAACGCCACCACGTTGCGCGCGTCCCGGCTGAACTCCACCGCCACGAGGTGGATCGGCTCCCCCGTGCCGCGGTACTTGTCCGCGTAACGCCGCTCCTTCAACTGCACCATCGCCGCCCCTTCGCCCGCCATCTCCACCACCTTGAACTCGAACAGATACACGTTCCCGTCGAAGCGCACCGCCATGTCGAGGCGCCCGTGGCTCGTGCTGTCCTCGACCGTGACGTCGAGCCCGAGGGCCGCGAAGTACGAGTAGAACACGCTCGCGTAGTAGCCCTCGTAGCGGGCGATGTCGTTGTTGGTGTACCACTCGTACGGGATGCTCGCGAAGAAGGCGTGAAAGAGCGCCCGCATCCCTTCGAAGTCGTCGGCCCGCAGCAGCCGGTAGAGCCGGAGCCGGTTCGCCTCCTCGCCGGACTCGTCCTGCACCAGATACTGCAGCAGGCTCCGGTTCAGGCTCTGGCGCACCTCGCGATTCGGGTAGCCGAGCCGATAGAACGGCTCGCCGCCGACGTCTTCCTCGCCGTGGATGGTGAGGTAGCCGGTCTGGAACAGCAGCGCCTCGGTCGCAATCCGGTCGACGTCGAACGCGGAGAGCAGGCTCGCGCTGCCCATCATCTCGCCGAGTGCCGCCGAGCTCACCCGGCGCTGGAACAGCGTCTCGACGAGGAACGCCGGGGTGCCGGTCTCGAACCACCACGCGCCGAACTCGCGTGTATCGAACAGCAGCAGGATGTCGAAGGGGTTGTAGACCCGCTCCTCGCCCCGCCAGCCGTAGCCGTTGTACCACTCGCGGATCCGGTCCCGGTCGAGGCCCGGGAGCTCCGGTGCGAACACCGTTTCGAGGTCCGCCTCCGTATAACCGCAGATGGCGGAGTATCGGGGGTCGAGCGTGATGTCCTTGAGGTTGTTGAGCCCGGAGAACAGGCTCACCTTGGTGAACTTGCTCACCCCGGTGAGGAAGCTGAAGCGGATGTGGGCGTCGCTGTCCTTGACGACCGAGTACAGGCCGCGCAGGTATCCGCGGTTCGCGCGGGCCACCTCCGGCACGTCCAGCGCGTCGAGAATCGGCTTGTCGTACTCGTCGACGAGAACCACCACCCGCTGGCCGGTGCGTTCATGCAGCGTCTCCAGCAACGACGCGAGGCGCCCCGCCTCCGTGCCGCATTCGGAGACGACCGACTGGCGCCGCTCGATGGCGGCGAGCTGCTCCCTCACGCGTGCCTGCACGTCGCCGGGCGCGGTGAAGCTTCCGCTGCCGAAGCTCAGGCGCACCACGGGATGGCGCACCGACCAGTCCCAGTGCTCGTGGATGGTCAGTCCCTCGAAGAGCGCCTCGTTGGCCTCGAACAGCTCCTTGCAGGTGTCGAGGAACAGGCTCTTGCCGAATCGGCGCGGGCGGGAGAGGAAGTAGTGCTTGCCTTCGTCCAGAAGCCGCCGGATGTACGCGGTCTTGTCGACGTAGTAGCAGTCTCGCTCCCGGATCTCGCGGAAGGTCTGGATGCCGATGGGGAGTCTGCGCCGGCTCATTGCGGGCCCGCCGGCGGCGCGTTCGAGAGGGGGCAGCGCGCATCTTCGACCAGCCTCGGAATCTCGTCGACGTCCGAGCGGTCGAGCCCCAACCGGTTCAGCGGCGGGACGCGGCCGGGGCTGGCCTGAAAGGCGGGACCAGTGGGATCGAAGAGGTGCATGAGCCGAGTATCGCACGCTGCCCGGGGGGACCCCGCCCGCCCTGTCCGAGCGACGCAAGCCGTCGGGGGATGCATTCGGCGGGTGAGAGCCGTCTCGGCGGGCGAGGCGGGGTCCGGGGTCGCTTCGAGCGTTCCTTGCCACGCGTGGACCTCTCCTGACCGAATGGCGGTCTGCGGCGCGCGTTGAAGGGTGCTACGCTCGCGCCCGGCCGGGGCGGAACGGGCGTTCATGGGCGGTGGAATTCCGGAAGTATCACGCGCTTGGAAACGACTACGTGGTGCTCGTGGGCGACGCGCTCGGGGCGCCTCCCGATCGGGCGATCGTTCGCCGCATCTGTGATCGGCACCATGGCATCGGGGCGGACGGGATCCTGCTGGACGTGAGCCCCGCTCGGTCCGGGGACGGTTCCGGGGAGACGGCGGGGCTCCGGATCTTCAATCCGGACGGGTCGGAGGCCGAGAAGAGCGGCAACGGGCTTCGCATCTTCGCGCGCTACCTCCGCGACCAGGGACGGGTGAAGGGCACCGAGAGGTTCCGGGTGGAGACGCCGGGCGGGGCAGTCGAGTGCCGCGTGTCGGAGGACGGGCGCCGGGTCGCGGTCGAGATGGGGCGGGCGAGCTTCGACGCGGCGGCGGTGCCGGTGCGGGGCGAGCGCGGGGAGGTGCTGGACCGCCGCCTCACCACTGCGGACGGCCGCGAGGTGGAGTACTCCGCGGTCACCGTCGGAAACCCGCACTGCGTGGTCGCGGTGGACGAGGCCCGGGAGGCGGACGCGCGCACCCTCGGACCGCTCCTCGAGCGGCATCCGGCGTTCCCGAACCGCACGAACGTCCAGCTCGTCGAGGCCGTCGGACCACACCGCATCCGCATCGAGATCTGGGAGCGGGGCGCGGGCTACACCCTCGCTTCGGGGACGAGCAGTTGCGCAGCGGCCGCGGTGGGCTGCCGGCTCGGCCGGGTCCGCTCGCCGGTCACCGTCCAGATGCCGGGCGGCGAGATCGAGGTCTCCGTCCGGAAGGACTTCTCCCTTCGCATGGAAGGGGGGGTGACGGCGGTCGCCGAGGGGTTCCTCGACCCGGAGTGCCTCCACCCGGCCGGCTGAACCCTCTCAGTCGCGAAGACGCGACCGGAGTGAGACTCCACGCTCCTCATCCGGCTCTCTCCACACCGCCGGAAGTCTCGTTCCGACCCCGTTTTCGTGGGCGGCGCTCCTCGAGGTCGAATCCGTCAGGCGGCATCGCGAGGACGGATGGCGTACAACCGGTCCCGCAGTGCGAGCTTTGCGTTCTCGAGATCGTGGAGCGCCTGGAGCCGCATGAACAGCCCTTCCGACAGACCGAAGTAGCGGGTGAGCAGGAGGTCCGTCTCCGCCGTGACGGCTCGTTTGCCGAGCACCACCTCGTTGATCCGGCGCGGGGACACGCCCACCGCCCGCGCCAGCTCCGACTGGCTGATCCGCATGGGCTTGAGGAAGTCCTCCAGCAGGATTTCTCCCGGATGGGGGTTCGGCAGCAGGTCGACTTCGGAGGTCATCGTCACAATCTCCGTTTCTCTAGTGATAGTCCACGATTTCCACTTCGGACGCGTTGCCGTCCTCCCATCGGAAGCACACCCTCCAGCGCCGGTTGACGCGGATGCTGTGCTGCCCGGCACGGTCTCCCTTGAGCGCTTCCAGTCGGTTGGCCGGAGGCACCCGCAAGTCTTTCAAGGTACTCGCCGCGTCAAGGTACCGGAGCTTGCGTCGCGCCGTCGCCTGAATGTCCTGTGGCAGGCGCCGGGAACGTTCGCCCCGCCAGATTCGTTCCGTTTCCTGGTCGTTGAACCCCTTGATCACGCCATCGACTATACCGCATGACGCTACGCGGCAATACGACCGGGGGCGGCTGGCCGGGGGCGCCCCGGTCAGGGGCCGAAGTGGCGGGCGAGGAGCCCGGCCGTGAAGCTTGCGCGGAGGTAGAAGCCGCGGGGGTTCGCGAGCACCCGCGCCCCGTCCTCGTCGGTGGTCCACTCGCGCTCGCGCGAGTGCGCGGCCTTCGGCCGGAGCTGAAGGGCGGTGCCCCGCCTTCCGGTGATCGCCCGGAGCCGGCCGAGGGCGATGTCCTCCATGAACTCCTCCCAGTCGGCCCGGAGGACCGCCGCTTCGTCCGGGGAGGGGCTCCAGAGGAGCGGCGCGCCGATCCGGCGCGACCGGAAGTCGCCGTCCGTCCCGTCGACGGTCGGCACCCAGAGGACCCGGGCGAGCTTCGCGCGCACGAGGGAGGTCTCCCAGCGAAGGCCGGTCACGTCCTCCATGGGCGCGGTGCAGACCCAGGTCGACTCGCGGGGGCGTCCCTCCGGGGTCACCGGGATGGTCTTGAGCTCGATGCCGAGGCCGGGGAAGTCCGGCCCGGGCGCACCCGCCGACGGGGCGCCGAGCGCCGCTTCGACGAGCTGTCCGGCCCAGCCCTTGGCCCGCCGGGAGTCGTGGGGGAGGGGTAGCCGGAGGGAGGCGGCGAGCTCCGCGAGGGTGGAGCCGGCGATCCCTCGGGCGCGCTCCAGGAGCTCGGCCTCGCTCGCGGGGGTGCGCATCAGCCGCTCCGGGGAAGGACGATGGCGTGCACCACGCAGACGACGGCGCGCGGGCCGCGGGTGGTGTCCCCCCCGACGAGCTGGACCCCCGCCTCCCGGCACGCCGCCGCGAGCCCCGCCGCGAACTCGCGGGTCCAGTCCTCGTCGGGGGCGGGGAGGGTCAGGCCGAGCAGGGCCCACGCGGGACGGGGCGGGGGGCCGCCCGACGCGGTCTCCGCGAGAAGCCGAAGGCCGTCCGCGACCGCCCTTCGGCCGAGGGTTCCGGGCGGCGTGTCGGAAGGGAAGTCGACCCCTTCGTGGAGGGCGGTGCACGCGGAGACGATCCCGCATCCGGTCGGGGGGAGGAGGAGGGCCGCGTCGTCCCCGATCCCGGCCGCGACGTCGCCCCGGAAGGGGGTCGCCCGCGCGAAATGGCGGGCGATGAGATCGAACTCCGCTGGCATCGGCCGCTCGTGCTCCGGGGGCCCGGACCGGACCCCTCAGCTCCCGCCGCCCGCGAGACGGGCGAGCGCCTGGACGGCGGCGCAGGCGAACGCGCCGGCGACGAGATCGTCGAGCATGATCCCGGCGCCGCCCCGGACGCGCCGTTCGAGCCACCCGATCGGCCAGGGCTTGAGCACGTCGAAGGCCCGGAAGAGCACGAACGCGGCCACCCACCAGTACCAGCCGGAGGGGACCGCGAGGAGGGCGACGAGCATCCCCGCGATCTCGTCCCACACGACGGCGGGCGGGTCCGGGTCGCCGAGGGCCCGGGCCGCCCCCGCGCAGATGGGGACGCCCGCGACGCAGATGGCCGCGGTGATCGCGGCGACCGCGGCTGCGTCGAGGGCGGCGGCCGCGAGCCCGAGCCCGAGCCCGAGGCCCACTACGCTTCCCGCCGTGCCCGGCGCGTGCGGCACGCGGCCGGCTCCGAAGCCGGTGCCGAGCACGAGGGCGAGGCGACGCGGCCACGCCGGAGTCCGGTCGGGAGTCCGGTCGGGAGTCATGGCCGGGGCGAGGGCTCCGGGGCGGACGGCGCATCGCGGTTGCCCTCGCCGTCGCGGCCGGCGCCGGTCACGAAGTGCTCGTAGCCCCGGGGGACGGGGCGCGGGCCGCCGTCCGTGCCGAGGCAGCGAAGCCCGGTTCCTCGCTCGATGGTCCCGATCCGGGTGACCGGGACCTCGAGCGGCGCCTCGGCGAGGAGCCGTTCGCGCTCCGGCGGCACGGTGAACGCAAGCTCGTAGTCGTCGCCGCCCGCGAGCGCGAGGTCCGTCGCCCGCTCCCGTCCGAAGGCGGTGAGGAGGGCGGGCGAGAGCGGCAGGCGGGCGGTTTCGACCGAGGCGCCGACCCCGCTCGCGCGGAGCACGTGCCCGAGATCGGCCGCGAGGCCGTCCGACACGTCGATCGCGCTCGTCGCGATGCCCCGCAGGGCCATCCCCGCCGGTACCCGCGGCTCCGGAAGGTCGAGCCGCCCGGCGAGGGCGGCGGCGCCCGCGAGCGCCCCCGCCGCGTCCCCGAGGGTCCCGGTGACGTAGATGGCATCCCCCGGCCGCGCGCCGGAGCGGCGAAGCGGCGGGCGGGCCGCGTGGGGGAACGTCCCCGCGACCTCGACGGTCACCGTGAGAGGCGCGCGCCGTGTCGCTTCCCGGCCCACCCGCAGGGTGAAGCGGGCGGCGAGCGCGTCGAGCCCGGCCGCGAACTCCCGCTCCCACGCCTCGGGCGGATCGGGATGCGCGAGGTGGACGAGGGCGCGCCGGGGGCGGGCGCCCATCGCGGCGAGATCGCTCAGGTTGACCGCGAGGGCCTTGTGGCCGATGGCCCGCGGCGAGACGTCCGCCCGGAAGTGGACCCCGGCGACGAGGGTGTCGAGGGCGATCGCGACGGGGCCGGGGTCCTCGGGTCGCCAGGTCCGCACCGTCACGGGTGTCGGCGCCCCCGACCGGCGCTCAATTCAGGAAGAAGCCGACGAGCCGCGCGACGGACTGCCCGATCTCGCTCTCGAGGGGGAACGACAGCATGCCCATCACCGAGTATCCGAGGAGCCACGGCATCACGTAGAAGCGGATCATGAAGAAGAACCACGCGACGAAGAGCGGCACCATCGGCGCGATGAGGAAGCCCGGCGTCACCGGCGCGAAGAGCCGGAGGAGCGGGTTGGTCACCCGCACGAAGAAGCGCATGAAGAAGAAGTTGCTGTCCTCGGGGAGGAACAGCCCCATCCCGAAGCGCCCGACCAGAGTCCACATGATCGCGCCGAGCACGTAGTCGAGGACCAGCAGCCAGAGCGGGAACGCCTCGTACATCAGCCGGCGCGCTCAGCCGTTCCGCCGCCGGGGCACGGAATATCGAATCGGCCTTCCTTCCGGTTCATCGCGGGTAGTGGCGGAGTTTAGCCCCAGGGGTTCGGCGCCGAAAGCCGACGCGGAGCGTGGTGCGCCGATCGGAAACGGGGTCAGGGTGGGGTTCCCGGTACCGAAAATCTCACCCTGACCCCAATTTCCAGCCGGAAAACGAAGAACGCCGGGGCGGGAGACCCCGCCCCGGCGCATGTCGACGACCTCGGAACTCAGTGCGAAGAGGCGAGGACCGACGCACCCTTCGGGATCCGGGTCGCGTCGACCATGTCCTGCGTCTCCTTGTCCGGCTCCGCGGTCATGAGGCTCACCACCA
>JAJDXW010000070.1 GCA_022823045.1 Gammaproteobacteria bacterium | reverse complement strand
TGGACGACCGAGGCGTCGTACGGGCGCTCCGCGTTCGGGGGCCGGTTCACCGGCGCGCCCTACGTGGGCTACACGACGTCCGGGACCGGGAGCGACATGACCCTCGGGTGGCGCTTGAAGCCGGGGGGCCGCGACGGTCTCGGCGGCCTCGACTTCTCGCTCGACCTCAAGGCGACCCGACGCCGGAGCGAAGGCTCGAACGAGAGCGGCCTCGGCCTCGGCGCCACCGTGCGGTGGTGAGGACCGGCGCGACCCGGGTTGCCGCACCGCCGGACCGGAGCGGTCAAGCTCCCGGCGGGCTGTCGAAGCCTCGTTCAGACGTCGCGCAGCAGCTCGTTGAGGCCGACCCGGGCGCGGGTCTTCGCGTCCACCCGCTTGACGATGACCGCGCACGCGAGGCTGTGGCTTCCGTCCGCGGCGGGGAGGCTCCCCGGCACCACCACCGCCCCCGCGGGCACCCGGCCGTAGTGGACCTCTCCGGTCTCCCGGTCGTAGATGCGGGTGCTCTGGCCGATGAAGACACCCATCGAGACGACCGCGCCCTCTTCCACGACCACCCCTTCCACGATCTCCGAGCGCGCGCCGATGAAGCAGTCGTCCTCGATGATGGTGGGGCTTGCCTGGAGCGGCTCTAGCACGCCGCCGATCCCGGCGCCGCCGGACAGGTGCACGTTCTTGCCGATCTGGGCGCAGGAGCCGACCGTCGCCCACGTGTCCACCATCGTTCCGGAATCGACCCACGCGCCGAGGTTCACGTAGGAGGGCATCAACACCACCCCGGGAGCGATGTAGGCGCCGTAACGCGCGCACGCGGGCGGCACCACCCGCACGCCGGTCGCCCTGAGCTCCGCTTCGTCCATCCCCGCGAACTTGAGCGGCACCTTGTCGAAGAACCGGGTAACCCCGCCCCGCATGAGCTCGTTGTCGCGCAGCCGGAAAGAGAGCAGCACCGCCTTCTTGGTCCACTCGTGCACCGTCCACTCGCCGTCGATCTTCTCCGCCACCCGGATCTCGCCGCGATCGAGCATCGCGAGGGTGGACTCCACCGCGTCGGCGACCGCGCGCTCGGCGTGGCCGGGAGCGATGTCGGAGCGCCGCTCGAAGGCCTCCTCGATGGTGCGTTGCAGGTCGTTCATGTCGCCGTGATCCTCGTCCGGGTTCAATGCGTTCAATGCGTTCAATGCGGTTGGCGGTGGCGGTCGAGCGCCCACGCGACGTGCTCGCGCACGAGGTCGGAGGGGTGCCCGCTCCGGGCGCGGAGGGCGCGCACCACGCCGGGGGTCGTGGGGGCGTTTCCGAGCGCGACCGCCACGTTCCGGAGCCACCGTTCGTGGCCCAGCCTCCGGATCGCCGAGCCCTCAGTGTAGCGCTCGAAGTCCGCTTCGTCCCACGCGAAGAGCTCGACGAGCGGGGAACGGTCCAGGCCGTGCCGCGGCGCGAAGCCGGGCTCGGCGGCGTCGGGGGCGAACCGGTTCCACGGGCACACGAGCTGGCAGTCGTCGCAGCCGAAGACGCGGTTGCCGACCGCGGGCCGGAGCTCGACGGGAATCGGACCGGGATGCTCGATCGTGAGGTAGGCGATGCACCGGCGGGCGTCGAGCTCATGGGGAGCCACGATGGCGCGGGTCGGGCAGGCGTCGATGCACGCCCGGCAGCGCCCGCAGTGATCCGCCGGGGCGTCGCCGGCGGGGAGGGGGAGGTCGGTGTAGAGCTCGCCGAGGAAGAACCAGGAGCCCGAGCGGGGGTCGATGAGGTTGGTGTGCTTTCCGATCCAGCCGAGGCCCGCGTCGCGGGCGAGCGCTCGCTCGAGGACGGGAGCGCTGTCGACGAACGCCCGGTAGCCGAAGGGGCCCACGTGCTCGCCGATCCGGTCCGCGAGCCGCTGCAGCCGCCGGCGCATGAGACGGTGGTAGTCGCGGCCGAGGGCGTAGCGGGCGACGTAGCCAGTCGTCGGATCCGCGAGCACGTCTTCGGCCGGGCGGGCCGCTCCGCCCGGCCAGTAGTCCATGCGCACCGAGATGACGCGCAGGGTCCCGGGCAGGAGGTCGGCGGGCCGGCTGCGCTTGCGTCCGTGCCGGGCCATGTAGCCCATTTCGCCGTGCCGTCCGGCCGCGAGCCAGTTGACGAGGCGGGTCTCGTCCGCGGAGAGGTCGATCCCGGCGATTCCGGTGCGACTGAACCCGAGCTCCGCCGCCCAACCTTCGATGAGGGCGGGGAGGCGGCGAAGTTCGGGATCGGTCATCTGGTCGGAAGAAAGGGGCATGGAAGCCGATGCGAAGCTCGAAGAGCGTGGGATAATTCTAACGATCGCGCCGCACGCCCTCTCGACTCGGGGCAGCTCCGAACCGCGGGCTCCGTCAGCTTGCCGCCACCGGTCCGGCATGGGCCGGTCGCCCCCGCGGAAAGAGCTCCGGCGGGTCACGGGACCGCCACTCCCGGGGCGCGGGTTCGCCGCGCCGGTATCGGGGGCGGCGGGTTTTGGCTATCCTTGCCCCAACCGACTCCCGCGTCGGGAGCTTGTCTACCCGAGAGACCGCATGAGCCCCAATCGTCCCCGTATCCTTGCATTGCCCGGCGACGGCATCGGGCCGGAGGTGATCGCGCCCGCTCTCGGGGTCCTGCGCCGGGTGTCGGAGATCGCCGACTTCGATGCCGAGATCGAGGAAGGTCTGCTCGGCGGCGTGGCCTTCGAGGCGACCGGGAAGCCGCTCCCCGACGAGACGCTCGCGAGCGCCCGGGCGGCCGACGCGGTGCTCATGGGGTCCATCGGCGGGCCGCAATGGGACGCGCTCGACCGCGACCTCCGCCCCGAGCGGGGATTGCTCGGGCTGCGGTCCGGGCTCGGGCTCTTCGCGAACCTTCGTCCCGCGGTCCTCTATCCGCAGCTCGCCGACGCGTCCCCCCTGCGCTCCGACGTGGTGGCCGGCCTCGACATCCTCATCGTGCGCGAGCTCACCGGGGGCATCTACTTCGGCACCCCGCGGGGCATCGAGACCATGGAGGGAGGCGAGCGCCGGGGCATCAACACCCTCGTCTACACCGAATCCGAGATCGAGCGCATCTGCCGGGCCGCGTTCGAGGCGGCGCGCCGGCGGTCCGGCCGCGTGTGCTCGGTGGACAAGGCCAACGTCCTCGAGGTGAGCGAGCTGTGGCGCGAGGTGGCGGAGCGCGTGGGCGAGGAGTACGAGGACGTGGAGCTCGGCCACATGTACGTGGACAACGCGGCGATGCAGCTCGTGCGCGACCCGAAGCAGTTCGACGTGATCGTGACCACCAACATGTTCGGCGACATCCTCTCGGATCTGGCGTCGATGCTCACCGGCTCCATCGGCATGCTGCCGTCCGCTTCGCTCGACGCCGGCGGCAAGGGTCTCTACGAGCCGTGCCACGGGTCCGCTCCCGACATCGCGGGCCAGGACGCGGCGAATCCGCTCGCGACGATCCTTTCCGCGGCCATGATGCTGCGCTACACCCTGAACCGGCCGGACCTCGCGGACCGGGTCGAGCGGGCGGTGTCGCGGGTCCTCGACCGCGGTCTTCGCACCCGCGACATCGCGTCTCCCGGTACCCGCGAGGTGGGGACGGCCGCCATGGGCCGGGCGGTGATCGAGGAGCTCGGCTGAAGTGGGCCACCCGCTCAAGCGTCTCCGGAAGCCTCGGTCGGCCCGTTGGCTCCCGACCGCCCGGCGGTTGATCGCGGGTGCGGTGATCGCGGCGGGGGTCGCCCTCGCGCCGGCCGCGGACGCCCAGCAGGCGGCCGGCTCGACCTACGGACCCGTGCAGCGCGAAGACACCCTCTGGGAGCTGGCCCTCCGGTTCCGGGGGGACGTGCCGGTGAATGTCCAGCAGGCGATGATCG
>JAJDXW010000160.1 GCA_022823045.1 Gammaproteobacteria bacterium | reverse complement strand
GAGGTGAACGTGCTCGACTACAAGGAGCACGCGACGGGGCACGGGGCGAACGCGACCGCCGTCGCCTACGTCGAGGTCGCGCGGCCGGGAGGCGACTACCTGTACGGGGTAGGGATGGACCCCAACATCGTGATGGCTTCGCTGCGGGCGGTGACGAGCGCGGCGAACCGCCTCCAGCGCAACGGCGGCTAGCCGGGAGAGGCGTCAGGCGAAGCGGTCGGGGCGGAAAGGAGCGAGGTCCACGCTCGGCGGCGCGGTGCCGTCCACCAGCTCCGCGATGAGCTTGCCGGTGATTCCGCCGAGAGTCATTCCCAGGTGCTGGTGCCCGAACGCGCAAAGGATGCGGGGGTCGGAGGGCAGCGGACCGATCGCGGGCAGGGAGTCGGGGAGCGTGGGCCGGAATCCGAGCCAGCTCTCGGCCGGATCGCCGAGATCGGGGAGGAGGCGCCGGGCGGCCGCGGTGAGGGCTTCGATGCGCGCCGGCCGGGGCGGGGCGTCGAGCCCCGCGAACTCGACCGTCCCGGCCGCACGGAGCCCTCCTTCCATTGGAGTCATGAAGAATCCGCCGTCGATGGGGGCCACCGGCCGACTCAGCAGGGAGGCCGCGTCCGGGAACACGACGTGGTAGCCCCGCTCGGTGTCGAGGGGGATGTGCTCCCCGAGCCGGCCGAGGAGCCGCGTCGACCACGCGCCGGAGGCGACCACCACCCGGTCCGCGGCAATGCGCCTTCCCGAGCAGACCACCTCGAGCAGCCCGGGAAGGCCGTTCCCGATCGACTTCACCTCCGCCTGAAGCAGGCGCCCGCCCCACTGCACGAACGCTTGGGCGAGCCCGTCCACCACCGCATGGGGATTGCGCAGGTAGAACACGTCCTCCATGTGGATCCCGCGGTGTACGACGTGGGCGAGGGCCGGCTCGAGTTCGTACACCTCGCTCGGGTCGAGCTCCTGCATGGCGACCCCGTGGGCACGCCGCCGCTCGCGGTTCCCGCGGTCGCGCCGCCAGCTTTCCTCGGATTCGTAGACGTAGAGAGCGCCGGCGGGGCCGAGGAGCGGCTCGATTCCCGCCCGGCGCGCGAGGGGAAGGAAGCCCTCCTCCGCCCGCGCGAGGATCGTGGCTAGGGCGGCCACCGTCGCGCGGACGCGACCCGGCCGGCACGCCGCGAGGAAGCGTAGCGCCCACGGCAGGAACCGGGGGAGGTAGGACCACTGGATCGAGAGCGGGCTCGCGGGGTCGAAGAGCATGGACGGAGCGTCGACGAGCCGCCGGGGGGCGTTGATCGGAATGCACGCGTAGGTGGCGAAGATGCCCGCGTTCCCGTACGACGTCCCCCGTCCGGGGGCACCGCGGTCGATGAGGGTGACGTCGTGCCCGGACTCCTGCAGCCAGAGGGCGGCGGAGACGCCGACCATGCCGGCCCCTACCACCACCACGCGCTGGCGCCTCGAGCCTTCCTTCATCAATCCTCCTCCATCACTTCAACCGCGATGCTGCCCCGAGAGTCCCCGTATACTGGCACGGAAGCCGAGGCGGTGCGCATCGCTATCGGGAACGCCCGCAACGGCGCCGTTCGGGGCACCAAGCCCGGACGGGCGGCGCATTCCAGGGGAGGCGGATTCCACATGATCGACTTTCGAAGCGACACGGTGACCATGCCGACGCCGGAGATGCGCAAGGCGATGGCCGAGGCGGAGGTGGGCGACGACGTCTACGGCGAAGACCCGACCGTCAACGCGCTGGAGCGCCGGGCGGCCGAGATCCTGGGCACGGAGGCATCGCTCCTCGTCTCAAGCGGCACCCAGGGCAACCTCCTCGCCCTCCTCACCCACTGCGGCCGCAGCGACGAGTTCATCGCCGGGCAGCGTGCCCACTGCTACCGTTCCGAGGCGGG
The DNA here is from genome assembly GCA_022823045.1 of Gammaproteobacteria bacterium. Classification (GTDB taxonomy): domain Bacteria; phylum Pseudomonadota; class Gammaproteobacteria; order HK1; family HK1; genus JAJDXW01. The sequence continues at coordinate 15,997 of JAJDXW010000160.1, read as the reverse complement.
CGGAGCCGCCGCACTCGGCGGGATCCAGCCCCAGCCCATCGACTTCGCCCGGGATGGGACCCTTCCCCTCGACGCAGTGCGGGCGGTGATCAAGCCCGGAGACGACTTCCACTACGCCAGGAGTCGGCTCCTCTGCCTCGAGAACACCCAGAGCGGCAAGGTACTCCCTCTCGACTACCTTGCCGAGGCGGAAGCGCTCGCCGACGAGTTCGGCCTCGCCAAGCACCTCGACGGAGCCCGCGTCTTCAACGCCGCGGTGGCCCTCGGGGTCGAGGCGAGCGACATTACCCGTCACTTCGACACGACCTCGTTCTGTCTCTCGAAGGGGCTCGGCGCCCCGGCGGGAACTATGCTTTGCGGCCCGCGGGACTTCATCGAGGAGGCTCGCCGCAACCGGAAGATGTTGGGCGGGGCCATGCGCCAGGTCGGGATCCTCGCCGCCGCCGGCCTCCACGTCCTCGAGCACCACGTCGAGCGCCTCGCCGGCGACCACGAGAACGCGAAGCGCCTTGGCTCCGGGTTCGAGGACATCGAGGAGCTCGGCTTCGACGGGAGCGACGTCCACACCAACATGGTGTTCGTGGACATGGACGAGCGCTGGCGGGCCGACCTCCAGGAGCACTTCCGGTCGAACGGGATCCTCATCTCGTCGCGGAACCCGGTTCGCTTCGTGACCCACCTCGACATCGACGAGTCCGACATCGACGAGGTCGTCGCCCGCTGCAAGGCGTTCTTCGCCCGCAACCGCTGACCGACCGCCGACGGTCGCTCCCCCCGGACCGGCCCTGCTGCCCGCCTCCGCCCGCGGCGAAAGGGGACCGCTCCCATGCCGCCCACCGGTCCGATTTTCACCAAAGATTGGACAATCTTTCCTGTGGTCCCTGCACCCTCGCGACGAGGGCGCCGACTCGGGTCGGGTTCGGAGGTGGCTACGGGAATCAGTCGGCCGCTTCGTCGAGGTAGGCCTCCATCGGGGGACAGGTGCACACGAGGTTGCGGTCGCCGTAGACGTTGTCGACGCGCCCGACGGGGGGCCAGTACTTGTCCTCGCGGCACCACGGGGCGGGATAGAAGGCCTCGGCGCGCGAGTAGGGATGCGGCCACTCGTCCTCGGCGACGAGACATGTCGCGTGCGGGGCGTTCTTGAGCACGTTGTCCTCGGGGTCCGCCCTCCCCTCTTCAACGGCCCGGATCTCCTCCCGGATCGCGATCATCGCGTCGCAGAAGCGGTCGATCTCGCGCTTCGACTCGCTCTCCGTCGGCTCGATCATGAGGGTGTCGGCGACCGGGAACGACATCGTCGGGGCGTGGTAGCCGTAGTCGACGAGCCGCTTTGCCACGTCGTCGACCGTGATCCCGCACGCCTTCTTGAGATCCCGAAGGTCGATGATGCACTCGTGGGCGACGAGGCCGCCCGGCCCCCGGTACAGCACCGGGAAGTGCGGCTCGAGGCGGGCCGCGATGTAGTTCGCGTTGAGGATCGCGATCCGGGTCGCCTGGAGGAGCCCCTCGTGGCCCATGAGCTTCATGTAGGCCCAGGAGATGGGGAGGATCCCGGCCGAGCCCCACGGGGCGGCGGACACCGCGCCGATCGACGTGCCGCCCCGATCGTAGGGGTTCGCGTCCTCGACGACCGGGTGCCCGGGGAGGAAGGGCGTGAGGTGGGCGCGCACCCCGATGGGCCCCATTCCCGGCCCGCCTCCCCCGTGGGGGATGCAGAACGTCTTGTGCAGGTTGATGTGCGAAACGTCGGCCCCGAGATCGGCCGGCCACACGATGCCGAGGAGCGCGTTCAGGTTCGCTCCGTCCATGTAGACCTGCCCGCCCTGCTCGTGGACGATGTCGCAGACCTCGCGGATGGATGCCTCGAAAACTCCGTGCGTGGAGGGATAGGTCACCATCAGAGCGGCGAGCCGGTCCCCGGCCGCCTCGGCCTTGGCGCGCAGAGCCTCGACGTCCACGTTGCCGTCGGCGTCGCACCCCACCACCACGACCTGCATCCCCGCCATGTGCGCGCTCGCGGGGTTCGTGCCGTGGGCGGAGGCGGGGATGAGGCAGATGTCCCGGGACCCCTCTCCCCGGCTCTCGTGGTACCGGCGGATGACGAGAAGCCCCGCGTACTCGCCCTGCGACCCGGCGTTGGGCTGGAACGACACCCCCGCGAACGCGGTGCACTCGCAGAGCATGAGCTCGAGGTCCCGGACGAGCTGAGCGTACCCCTCGGTCTGGTCGGGCGGCGCGAACGGATGAATGCCCGCGAACCCCTCGAACGTCACCGGGAGCATCTCGGTCGTCGCGTTCAGCTTCATCGTGCACGAACCGAGCGGAATCATCGAGCGGTCGAGGGCGACGTCCCGGGTCGCGAGCCGGCGGAGATACCGCAGCATCTCGGTCTCGCTGTGGTAACGGTGAAACACCGGGTGGTCGAGGATGGAGTCGGCGCGACGCATGGCGCCGGTGAGACAGGGGCGGGCCGAGGCGTCGAGCGAATCGACGGACGGTACGTCCCCGCCGGGCGCGAACCCGGCCAGCACCTCTGCGACCACTTCGGGAGTGGTGGTCTCGTCCACCGATATCCCGATCCGCCCTTCGTCGACCTCGCGCAGGTTGATCCCCCGCGCCCGCATCCGTTCGTGGATCGCAGCCGCACCGCCCGAAGCGGTCGCGCTCCAGAGCGGGACCTTCACCGTCAGCGTGTCGAAGAAGGTCTCGTTCTCGGTCTCGAAGCCGAGGCGGACGAGACCTTCGCGCAGGAGGAGGGCCATGCGGTGCACGCGGCGGGCGATGCGCGAGAGTCCCTCCGGCCCGTGGTAGACCGCGTAGAAGCCCGCGATGACGGCGAGGAGGACCTGCGCGGTGCAGATGTTGCTCGTCGCCTTCTCCCGCCGGATGTGTTGCTCCCGGGTCTGGAGGGCCATGCGGAACGCGGGCTGGCCGTGCCGGTCCACCGACACCCCGATGATGCGGCCGGGGGTGGAGCGTCGAAACGCGTCGCGGGTGGCGAAGAATGCGGCGTGGGGTCCGCCGCAGCCCATGGGGACCCCGAAGCGCTGGCTGCTCCCGACCACGATGTCGGCCCCGAGCTCCCCCGGCGAGCGCAGCATCACGAGGGCGAGCGGGTCCGCCGCCACCGCGACCAGCGCCCCCTGCGCGCGCGCCCGGGCCACCACCCCCACGAGGTCCGGGACCGCGCCGCCCGAGCCCGGGTACTGAACGAGCATGCCGAAGCACGGTCCGTCGAGCTCGGCGACAGGCCGCACCTCCACCTCGAGATCGAGCGGGCTCGCGCGGGTGCGGACCACGTCGATGGTCTGGGGGTGGCAGTCGGCGTCGACCAGGAACCGGTTCGACTTGGCCTTTCCGACGCGGCGCGCCATCGCCATCGCCTCGGCCGCCGCCGTCGCCTCGTCGAGGAGCGACGCGTTGGCGAGCTCCATGCCGGTGAGGTCGATGATCATCTGCTGGTAGTTGAGCAGGGCCTCCATCCGGCCTTGGCTCACCTCCGACTGGTACGGCGTGTAGGCGGTGTACCAGGCGGGGTTCTCGAGCACGTTCCGCCGGATCACGGCCGGGGTGTGGGTCCCGTGGTACCCCATGCCGATGAGCGACGTCATCAGCCGGTTGCGGCCCGCGAGGGCGGCGAGGCGCGCGTATGCCCCGGGCTCGTCGAGAGGGGCCTCGAGGTCGAACTCGCGGGGGTGACGGATGACCGCCGGGGCGGCGGCGTCGATCAGCTCTTCGACGGTCTCGAAGCCGAGAACCTCCAGCATCGCCTTCGCTTCGGACTCGCCCGGGCCGATGTGGCGCCGGACGAAGGGGGCGGACTCGGTTACGTCGCCGAGCCGGTCGTCTCCGGTCGCTTCCATCATTCGAGGCCCTCCACGTACCGAAGATACTGTTCTTCGGTCATGAGCTCTTCCAGCGACTCGTCGCCGCCCATCTCGATCTCCACGAACCAGCCGTCTCCGACCGGGTCTTCGTTGACGAGAGCGGGCTCGTCGTTCAGGGCCTCGTTCACCTTCACCACCGTCCCCGACACCGGAGCGAAGAGCTCGCTCGCCGCCTTGACCGACTCGATGACGGCAGCCTCGGCCCCCCGTTCGACTTCGTCGCCGACCTCCGGCAGCTCGATGAACACGATCTCCCCGAGCTGATCCTGGGCGTAGTCCGTGATCCCGACCACCGCCAGACCGTCGTCATCGAGCCGTACCCACTCGTGGTCCTCGGTATACCGGAGTTCGCTCATGGCATTCTCCTCCTCGCTTGCCGTAGCACCGGAGACATCCTTTCCGGTTTCATCCCCTCCACACGTCTGGGTCATACTACACTCAACCACCATCGATCGACCCCCTCGTGACCGACCTTCACCCCCCCGGGAATGTCCCGACCCTTCGCATTTCGTGCCGGAACGCCCTCGGAATCGGAGGCGCGATCTGGGCCGTCGCCGGGGTCGCAGGTATCCTCGCCTGGGCGATCTTCCGTCTCTCGGGCATCGCTCTCGGTGCGCTCGAGGTGCCCTTCGCCTGGTACCACTGGGTCGCGATGGGGGCCTTCGTGCCGTTCATGGCGTGGTCGGAAGGGCTCCGTGGATTCCAGCGCCGATTCTCCCCGCGCGTCGCGCAGAGGGCAATGCTCATCCGCGCCGCCCCGACCGCGGCTCGGGTGATCTTCGCGCCGTTCTTCGCGGCGGGCTTCTTCGGCGGTTCGCGGCGCGAGCAGCTTGGGGCGTGCCTCGGAACGGTCGCAATCATCGCCCTCGTCATCCTCGTCCACCGACTGGACCAGCCGTGGCGCGGCATTCTCGACGCAGGGGTGGTCACCGGCCTCGCCTGGGGTGTGGTGGCAACCCTCGCGCTCAGCGCACGGGCGTGGCGGACCGCCGAATGAGGCGATTCCGGGCCGCCCGGGCGCGGTCCGGATCGGGCACCGACGGCACCGCTTCGATGACATCCAGGTAGTTACGGGGTAGCGCGAGCTCGCGAGCCCCGGCGAGTACGAACTCCTTGTACCAGTCGTAGGGCGTGAGGCCGCGCGCGCGGGCTTCCGGCCGCGCGACGTAGAGATCGGCGGCGACCGACCGACCGTCGAGGATCACCGCCACCGTCGCGCGCTCGTAGCCCGGACCCTCGATGCGGTCGAGCTCCGCAAGCTGCCGATCGTCAAGGCGAAACACGCCTCCCCAGAGACGGTCCGCCGGATCGCCGGTGCGAAACGCATCGCACTTGCCGGAGCCATCGCGGCCTCGCTTGTGAAACCGGAGCGCGTAGCCGGGGAGCGATGCCGCCCCGAGCCGAGCGCAGTACCCAAGCCGGCGCTCGAGGCGGGCGGCGAGGAGGTTGGAGCCGTAGCCGAGGTAGAGCGTGGAACGGGTATCGGAGCGCATTCGCGGGTGTTCGTGCCGGTCGCGATTCGGTATTGTCGCGCCCCGCCTCCACCGAATCGAGGATCTCCCCGCATGACGCTGCCCGAGAAGATGACGGCCATCGAGATCGCCGTCCCGGGAGGCCCCGAAGCGCTCGTGCCGGTCGAGCGCCCGGTGCCGCGGCCGGGCCCGGGTGAGGTGCTGGTGCAGGTCGCGGCGGCCGGCGTGAACCGCCCCGACGTCATGCAGCGCGAGGGCAACTACCCGCCGCCGCCCGGCGCATCCGACATCCCGGGGCTCGAGATCGCGGGCGAGGTGGTCGAAGCGGGGCCGGGCGCGGCCGGAGTGCCCGACCGGGTCTGCGCCCTCGTTCAGGGGGGCGGCTACGCGGAGTACTGCCTCGCCGCAGCGCCGCTCTGTCTCCCGGTCCCGGAGGGCATGAGCAACGTCCAGGCGGCGGCGCTCCCGGAAACGTACTTCACGGTGTGGACGAACGTCTTCGAGCGCGGGCGGCTCGCGGCGGGAGAGAGCATCCTCGTGCACGGGGGGAGCAGCGGGATCGGCACCACCGCCATCCAGCTCGCGCGGGCGTTCGGAGCGACGGTCTACGCCACCGCCGGCTCGCCCGAGAAGTGCCGGGCGTGCGAGGAGCTGGGGGCGGCCGAGAGCATCGACTACCGGGAGGACGACTTCGTCGCCCGCATCGCGGCCGCGACCGAAGGGCGCGGGGTCGACGTGGTGCTCGACATGGTGGGCGGAGACTACTTTCCGCGCTGCCTCAAGTGCCTCGCGACCGAAGGCCGGCTCGTCCAGATCGCCACCCAGCGCGGGATCAGGAGCGAGATCAACCTGCTTGCAGTCATGGTGAAGCGGCTCACGGTCACCGGCTCGACCCTGCGCCCCCGGAGCGTCGCCGAGAAGACCCCCATCGCGAACGCCCTCCGGGAGCGGGTATGGCCGCTCCTCGCGGCCGGACGGGCGCGGCCGGTCATCCACCGGACGTTCCCGCTCCACGAGGCGGCGGCGGCGCATGCCCTCATGGACTCGAGCGCCCACATCGGCAAGATCGTCCTCACCACCGTCGCCGGCTGGGAGCTGGAGCAGCCCGCCGCCCCCGCGTGACGTCCCGCCCGGTCTCCCTCGTCGAACGAGCGCCGGAATCGGCTGGGCGGCTGGCCCGCCTGTCAGTGCGGGTGGCGAAATCCCTGACCTGTCCACCGGATCGGGTCAAGTCCAGCACCCGCGGCCGCGGCGGACGGCTCGCCGCGCCCGGCGCGACCTCCCCTCTCCACCGGGCCACGGAGTCGGCCGGACCCGCTACGCGGCGGGGACCACCCGGGGCAACGGAGTCGGAACGAGGCGGGCAAGGCCGGCCTCGTCCACGGTCCGTGCGACGTGCGCGGCCAGGTCGTCGGAGATGGGCAGAAGGGGCGCGCGGGGCATGGCGCAGTCGATGACCCCGAGGTGCTCGAGCCCTGCCTTGATCCGCGTATGCATGTCCATGCGAGGCGGCGCTCCGTAGATCGTGCGCACGACGGGATGGAGCCGGTCGGCGGCATCGCGCATCGCGCCAAGGTCAAGGGCCTTCGTCGCCCGCCAGAGGTCCACCAGGAGGTGGGGGGTGAGGTTCGCGAGCCCCGACAGAATTCCGTCCGCCCCCACCGCGCACTGGGCGAGGAACCAGTCGAAGTTCGAGGGGAGCATGGCGACGCGCGGAGCCTCGGACTTGAGGCGCCGGTAGTTGTCCTCGTAAGCGGTCATCGTGTCGCTGCCCTCCTTGATGGCGACGACGCCCGGCAACGCGGCGATCCGCATCAGGGTCTCCGTCGGATAACCGCAGCCGGAGGCCAGGGGATACTGGAAGATGGAGACCGGCACGCCCGCTTCCTCCACGACGGTTCGCACGTAGGTCACCGGGGCAGTGGTGCCGGCGCCTCCGGCGGCGAAGCTCGGGATGGGAAACAGGACGGCCACGTCGGCCCCGTGCGCCTTCGCGTCGCGGGCCTGCTCGACGGCCTCTCTCGTACAGTACGGGATGACCCCCGCGAGAAGCAGCCGCGAAGGGCCGAGATGGTCCCGCGTCGTCTCGATGACCCGGATACGCTCTTCGCGCGTCAGCGCCGCGCCCTCGCCGGCATGCCCGTTGACGAATACCGCCCCGATCCCGTCCGGGGTCGCGCAGTAGTCGAGGAGCCGCCGATAGCTGTCCCAGTCGATACCTCCCTGCTCGTCGAACGGCAGCACGGTCGCGACGATGACGTCGGTGAGCTCAACGTGGCGCATTGCCTCCTCCTTCTTCCCACTGGTTCCCGCCGGGCCCGGCAGCCACGGAGTGTGGACCGCCCATCGCACGAATGGTACCGTCGAACGACGGGTCCCCGAGCACGCGGCCGGGCCTCTGGCCGGTCGGGGCAGCGTGGGGCCGACGAGACAGGAGCGAACGGTGAAAGAGCTTCGCGGCAGCTACACGGTACTGATCACCCCCTTCACGCGGGACGGGGCGTCCGTCGACGAACCCGCGCTTCGGAACCTCGTGGAGTGGCAGATCCGGAGTGGGGTCCCCGGCCTCATCATTCTCGGGAGCACGGGCGAGTTCCTGAGCGTGAGCGACGACGAGCGCGCCCGGCTCGTCGAGGCCACCGTCGACCAGGCCGCCGGCCGCATCCCGATCGTCGTCGGAACCGCGGCGGAGTGGACGGACACCGCCGTCCGCTACAGCCGGGAGGCCGAAGCGGCGGGCGCGGATGCGCTCATGATCGTCCCGCCCTTTTACTGCGAGCCCGACGAGGAGGAGCTCTTCCTCCACTACCGGCGCATCGGGGAGAGCGTCTCCATTCCCATCATGCTCTACAACAACCCCTTCTACGCCAACGTCGACCTCGAGCCGCCACTCGTCGCGCGCCTTTCGGGGATCGACACGATTCGCTACATCAAGGAGTCGAGCGGCGACATCGCACGCATCCAGGCCATCCGGCGCGAAGCGGGCGACCGGATGACGGTGTTCGCGGGGTTTCACGCCTACGACGGCTTCCTGCTGGGCGCGCAAGGGTGGGTCTCCGTCTCGGGCAACGTGATTCCGGAGCTGTCCGCGCGACTCTTCGACGTCACGGTGAACGAAGGGGACCACGCCGCGGGGAGGGCGCTTTCCGACCGTATCCTCCCGATCGTCAACGCGACCGACGGCTCCGTCGCGCGCACCAAGCTCGGGCTCGAACTGGTCGGCATGCCCTGCGGGGCGCCCCGGCCGCCGCGCCGCCCGGCCACTGCGGCGGATCGGGAAACGCTCTCGAAGATGCTCCGCGATCTCGGCGGCGCCCTGGCAGGCGTCGAGCGGTCCGCGGCCTGAGGCGCCAATCCCGAGGGGTCCCGCGGGCGCGCCAGTCGGGCGCGGTGCAAAGAAGGGGGCGCGGAGGACGTTCTGGCACCACGAGGCCCCGTCGGCCCTTGCAGTTGGGGGTCGGTGGCCCGGGTGAGTCGCCCGTGGAAGCACGAGGACGCGCCCCGCGGTATGAAGCGGAACCGTCCCGCCACCGGGCATCTGTGTATCGGGCGGTCAGGAAGCCTTCGGAAGCAGCAGCCCGGACAGCTCCATTGCCTCGCGCATCATCTCCCTTTCCGCCCCGTCCAGCGGACCGATGGGCGGACGCACGCGGTCGTTCTCGAGCTTTCCGACCAGCTTGAGGCAGGTCTTCAATCGCGCGGTGGCGTGGCTGCCGGGCGGGATGCCGTATACCGCCTTCGCGAGCGGGTAGATGACCTCGTGCGCGGACCGGGCCGCCGCGAGATCGCCCGCCCGCACCGCACGGTCCAGCCGCACGATGGCTTCGGGGATCACGACCGCGAGGCTGACCAGGCTTCCCTCGCTGCCCACGACATAGCTCGTGAACAGGTGCTCGTCGCCCGAACCCATCACCGCCACGTGCGGCGCGACCGACTTGACGAGCCGCCGATTGGCCTCGTAGGCGGCGACCTCCCAGCTCCCCTCCTTGATCGCGACCACCCGAGGGAGCCGCACGAGCTCCGCCAGGACCTCCGGCGGGTAGGCGAAGCCGCTCGCGGCGGGGCCCTGGAAGAGCATGACCGGCACGTCGACGGCCTCGACGATGGCCCGGTGATGGTTCAGGGCCACGCCCTTGTCCTGGCCACCCGCCCAGGCGTTGGGCGGAAACACCATGATCGCGTCGGCGCCGGCCGCCACCACCTCGCCGGCGAGGTCCGCCGCCTCCCGGCTTCCCTCGCGGTTGACCCCCGAGACGACGATCGCACGGTCACCGATCGCACCGGAAACGATCTCCGCGACGCGCCGCGTCTCGCGATTCGTCAGGAGGAAGTTCTCGCCGGCATGGCCGTTGCAGAGGACGCCGACGATGCCGTCGACGTCCGCGAGGCCGGTGACGTGGCGCGCCACCGCCGTTTCGTCAACCGCGCCATCGCGGGTGAAGGGACACAACGTGGCGGGATAGATGCCGTGAAATCCGTTCGGGTGGGCTGGGATCATGCTCGTGCCTCCGTCTATGCCGCTGACGCCGAAATCCGGCGAACGTCGCGCTGGGGCGGCCGATTCGCGCGCAGGAACGGGCTGGACCCCATAGCGCCATCTCGACCTCGCGTCGGTATGCGATTGGCGTCCTTCAACCCGTGCGGCCCGTCACCCCCGGCGCCGGCTCTGCGGCCGAACCGACTCCCGCGTCTTGCGCGGCAGCGACGACGACCTCACCGGCGACGAAGCCATCGATCTCCTCGCGACCGTACCCGAGATCGGCGAGGATCTCGCGGCTGTGCTCACCCGCCGTGACGGGCATGCGGCGATACTCCGGAAGCGCGCCGTCGTAGCGCAGCGGGTGGTTGACGAGGGTGGCGGTCCGGCCATCGCCTCCGACCGGCACCTCGCGGAAGCATTCGCTGAAGACGACCTGCGGGTCCGCCCGAAGGGCGTCATAGTCCTGGATCCGTTCGAACCACACGCCGTGGGCGTCAAAGGCGGCGGCGAGCTCCGCGCACGACAATTCGCGGATCTCCGCCGCGACCGCCCGCGCGTAGCGGTCACGCTCGGCGTAGCGGTCGATTTCGTTGAGCGCCCGCAGGGCGTCGCTGTCGAGCGCTTCCGCCACCTTGGCCGCCTCGTTCATGGAGAGCGCGATGTGGCCGTCGGCCACCCGGTACACGCCGTAGGGCGCGTGGTGGTACCAGCTCCCGACGTGGCGGTCGCGCGTGAAGACGTCTCCCTTTACGTTGCGCGCGAAGTACTTGGTGAGCGCCTCGGTCTGGAGATCGATGCCGGCGTTGAGGAGGCTGCCCTCGACCCGGGTCCCCTCGCCGGTGCGGAGGCGGCGGACGTAGCCGGCGAGGACGCCCATGGCGAGCAGCGCGCCGCCGTGCTGGTCGACGATGGCCGCTCCGACCGCCGTCGGGCCGACTTCGTGGTTGGCGGTGACCGCCATCAGTCCCGAGCGCGCCTGCATCAGCAGGTCCTGGCCCGGGCGGTCCTTCATCGGCCCCGCCGCGCCGAGACCCGTCGCAGACGCGTACACGATCTCCGGCTTGCGACGGCGAAGCGTCTCGTAGCCCAGGCCGAGCCGCTCCATCACCCCCGGGCGAAAGTTCTCCACCACGACATCCGCCCAGTCGACGAGCCGATCCATGATGTCCTTCGCGACCGGGTTCTTGAGGTCGATGGCGAGGCTTCGCTTGTTGCGATTGGCGCACATCAGAAAGGCGCTGACGCCGTCCACGTACGACTCCCCGCCCGACCAGTGCCGCTCGAACGCACCGCCCGGCGGCTCGACCTTGATGACGTCCGCGCCCATGTCGGCGAGGTACTGGGTGCACGCGGGCCCCTGCAGATAGTGGCAAAAGCTCAGTACGCGCATGTCGACGAGCATGGCTGTCGCGCTCCGTTCCGGGCCGCCCGACTCAGGCGGGGGCGGCCGGCTCCCCGCAGTGCACCACCCCGGCCTCGGCCAGCGCGTCGGCCGCCTCGGGCCCGTAGCCGATCTCGGCCAGGATCTCGCGGCTCTGCGCGCCGAGCGGCTGTGGCACCAGACGCACACCCGGCCGCTCTCCGTCGTAGGTCACCGGGTGGCTCACCATCGTGATCGGCGCGCCCGTCGCCCCCGGCACCGTGACGAAGGAGCCGTTGTGGGCGATTTGGGGATCCTCGAGTAGGGCGTCGTAGTCCTGGACGGGGGCATGCCAGACGGCGGGGTGATCGGACAGATGCTCGATCCATGCGCCGGTCGTGCGCGTGGCCAACACGTCGCGGAGCGCCGGGATGAACTCCTCCCGGCGGGCGAAGGCGTCGGACTCCGCAACCCCGGCGAACGCAGGCAGCTCGAACGCGGCCGCGAGCGCGTCCATGCTGCTCATGGAGAGAGCGAGATGGCCGTCGGCGGTCGCGTAGATCCCGTACGGAACCGCGCTGAACCAGGCCGCGATGTTGCCCGGGCCGCGCGGAGATCCGGTTCGATGGCCGTTCAGGAAGCAGCCAAGGGATTCGAACTGCATGTCGAGGGCGGCGGAGAGAAGGTCGACGTCGATCCTCCGGCCCCGCCCGCCGTCCTGGCCGCGTCCGATGACCGCAGCGAGAATCCCGAGAGCGAGGAGCGCGGCGCCGTGATGGTCGACGACCGTCGGCCCGACCGGGACCGGCGGACCGTCCGAGTCGCCGGTCGCGGACGCAAGACCGGAGAGGGCCTGGACAAGCAGGTCCTGTCCCGGCCGATCGCGGTAGGGTCCGTCACGGCCGTACCCGGTGGCCGAAGCGTAGATGATCCCGGGGTTGAGGCTCCGGCAGTCCTCGTATCCGAGTCCGAGCTTCTCCATGCTCCCGGGCCGGAAGTTCTCCATCACCACGTCCGACGACCGAACGAGGCGCCGCGCGATCTCCTTCCCGGCCTCCGCCTTGAGGTCGAGGGCGAGGCTTCGCTTGTTCCGTCCGACGGTGAGGTGATTGACGCTCTGACCGTCGACGAAGAGGTTTCCCACCGCCCAGTTGCGCTGGAACGCCCCCCCGGTCGGCTCCACGCTGATCACGTCGGCCCCGAGATCGGCGAGGTACTGCGCGGCCGCCGGCCCCATCAGCATGTGGTTGAAGCTCGCGATGCGAATGTCCTTCAGAAGATTCATGGTGCAGCGCGTGACCTCGCCCGGTGCACGGATGGGTCGTCGGGACGGGTCTCGAACGAAGTCGGTTCCGGCGGCCGGGTTTCGTTACACCGCCACCCGGGCGCTCGCACGGGAGCGCCCGGGTGACCGCTTCAGGCCGTGGCGGCCGGCCGGACCGACTACATCGCGGCCTTGGCTTCCTCGCGAAGAACCTCGAGGAGACCCTCGGCGCCGAGGTTCTTGGCGAATTCGTCGTGCAGGTGCGCCGTCTTCGCGACGAACGGGGCGGTATCCACTTCGTTGACCTCGATGCCGGCGTCCACCACCTGGCGCATGAACCGCTCGTTGGCCTGCCGGTCGTAGAAGCGCCCGACTTCGGTAGCCTTGGCACCGGCCGCCATCACGATCCTCTGCAGGTCCGCGGGCAGCTTCTGGTAGGACTTCTCGCTCATCATCGTGATGCCGGTCGCCACCATGTGGTTGGTGAGCGAGTAGTACGTTATGCCCTCGTAGTGCTTCATGTTCCAGAGGAACATCGGCGAGTTCTCGGCCGCGTCGATGGTCTTGGTCATGAGGCCCGTGTACACCTCGGAGAAGGCCATCGCGGTCGGGACGGCGCCGAGCGCCTTCCAGCTCTTGACCTGGGTGTCGGAGGTCATGACCCGGATCTTGAGCCCCTCCAGATCTTCCGGCGTGTTGACCGGACGCACGCTGTTGTAGACGCTGCGGGTGCCGGCGGTGGTCATCCCGAGGGCTCGCCAGTCGCCCGACTCGCCGACCACCTCTGCCAGGGCAGCAAAGAAGCGGCCGTCGCTCGAGGTGATCCGCTCGCGGTGCTTCGCGTTCTGGATGATGTAGGGAACGCCGAGGAGGCCCGCCTTCGGGATGTGGCCGCCGATGTTGCCGACCGAGGAGCCGGCGCAGTCGACGGTGCCGATCTTCATGTTCTCGAGAAGCTGCGCCTCGTCGCCGAGCTGCCCGCCCCCGATGACCTTGACCTCGATGCGACCGCCCGAAAGCGGCTCGACGAGGGTCTTGAACGTCTGCCAGATGACTTCATAGAAGCCGTCCTTCGCCTGGTCGTGGGCACAGCGCAGGGTGAAGTCGGCAGCCAGCGCGGGCACGGAGGAAAGGGTGAAGAGGGCCGCCGCGGCGATACCGCCGGATACCCACCTGCTTGCCTTGGTCATGTGCTTCTCCTCGTTCATTCGCGAAATGTCGTCGATGTCGCGACATGCTTTTCTGAAATCCGCGGAATACCGTAGCGCGGCGGGCTACCGGCAAACCGCGGTCGAACGCCCGATTCTGGTTGATGGCCAAGGCCATTGCAAACCGGAATTCGAGTGCCCGTGGGGCACGAGCGCACCGGATTGGCGAACCGGGCCGCGGCCGGGCACCGACCGGAGCGCGGTTGCAAGGCGCACCTCGCGGTCGGCATGCGGGCATTGACGACCCCGCCGGTTGGTGCCGTTCCGGTGCGCTGGGCGTGAAGGCGGTTCTCCTCCGGTTCGTCCGGGGCCGAGTCCGACATTCGGCCGGCCGCGCTTGACGCGGTGGGGGGCGGCCCTGTGTACTTCGGGACATCGGGAGGCGGCGGGCAGGGGAGTGGGCACGGACACGCGAACGCAATGGGCAGGCCTGAGGCGGCTCAACGACCTCGTCGACTTCGTCCTCGAGATCGTCTGCTCCATCCTCCTCACCGTCATGGTGACGACGATCTTCGTCCAGGTCCTCGCCCGGTACGTGTTCCTCGCATCGACGCCCTGGTCCGAGGAGATCGCGGTCTACTGCTTCATCTGGGTCGTGCTCCTCGGGACGAGTCTCGGGGTGCGGAGCCACGGGCACCTCGTCGCCGACGTCCTCCCGGACGATCTCCCGGCATCGGTCGAGAAGGCCCTCGTCGCCCTCAGCCTGGCCCTCGTCACCATCGTCGCCATCGTGTTCCTGTGGTACGGGGCCGACTACGCGCGGCTTGGAATCACCCGCCTCTCCTTCTCGATGGGCTTCCCCATGGTCTACATCTACGTCGGAATGCCCATCGCCGGGGCCGCGATGCTGCTCTTCCTCGTCGAACGCTTCCACCTCCTCTTCGCATCCGGACGAGTGCGTTGATCGCGACCCTCTTCGCGGTCTTCTTCGGCCTCATCCTGGTCCGGGTGCCGGTCGCGTTCGCGCTGATCCTCGCCTCGCTCCTCGTCATCGTCCTCGAGGGCCTGCCACCCAACCTGATCGCGCTCCGGATCTTCGAAGGCCTCACCCCGTTCCCGATCCTCGCAATCCCGCTCTTCTACACCCTGGGGCTGCTCTGCAACTCGACCGGCTTCACGGAGCGGATCATGGTGCTCGCCCGGGCCCTCGTCGGGCGGATCCGCGCCGGCCTCGCGATGGTCAACATCGTCGCCAGCATGCTCTTCGCCGGCATCTCGGGGTCCAGCACCGCCGACACCGCGGGCATCGGCTCCGTTCTCATGCCACAGATGCTGAAGGCGGGCTACAGCCGCCCGTTCACCGTGGCGCTCACCGCCTGCTCGTCCACGATGGGCAACATCATTCCCCCGAGCATCCTCATGGTGATCTACGGGGCCTTCGGCAACGTCTCCATCGGGATGCTGTTCCTCGGCGGGTTCATCCCGGGTCTGCTGCTCGGCTTCGGCCAGATGGGCCTCGTCTACTACCTCGCACGGCGCTTCGACTTCGGTCTCGACGACACCGGCGAGGAGCGGCCCCGCTTCTGGCGGGCTCTCGGGACGGGGGCCCTCCCGATGGGGGTGCCGCTCGTCATCATCGGCGGCATCGTCGGCGGGGTGTTCACCCCGACCGAGTCCGCCGCCATCGCCATCTTCTACGTGCTCGTCCTCAGCACGGTCGTGTATCGGGAAATGTCCCTGCGCTCGCTCGGGAGGCTGCTGCGCGAAGGCGGCCGATTCGTCGCCCTCCCGCTCATCATGACCGCCGCCGCCGCGGTCTTCGCCTGGCTGCTCGCCTACTACGAGTTCCCGCAGACCATGGTCGGCATGATGGAGGAGTTCGGCGCCACCCGATATGGCGTGCTGATCGCGGTGGTGGTCATGTTCCTCATCCTCGGCACGTTTCTCGACACCGTTCCCGCCATCATCATGTTCCTACCCATCGTTCAGGCCCTCGGCGACTCGGTCGGCATCCACCCGGTGCAGATGGGCGTGGTCGTCGTCCTCACCGGCGCCCTCGGCCTCGTGACCCCGCCCTATGGGGTCTGCCTGCTCGTCGCTTCCAAGATCGTCGACATGCGCCCCCGGCAGGCCATGGGCATGACCCTGCTGGTCGGGTCGGTGAGCCTCGTCGTGATCCTGCTCGCGGTGTTCATCGAGGACGTGACCCTGATGCTGCCGCGAGCGATCATGCCCCGGTTCTTCTAGGGCGTGTTAGCACTAATGGACATGGTCATGTTAATCTCCACGGATGGAACTCACGCAAGCTCAATACGAACGGGTCGCGCCACACCTGCCGGTGCAGCGCGGCAACGTCACCCATTCGAACCAGCAGGTTCTCAAC
>JAJDXW010000369.1 GCA_022823045.1 Gammaproteobacteria bacterium | reverse complement strand
GTGCGGCGGGAGGGCCACGATCGCGGCGGCGCGGAGGGTGCCGGGGGCCCTCCCGCGCGCCGCCGCGCGGTCCGCCTCCGCGAGTGCGTCGTGCATCGACGCGGTCTCGCCGGCCCGCGCCGCGAGCCGCGCGAGAATCGCGCCGGCGTCCGGCCAGCGCTCCGCGAGGGCCGGGAGCGCCCGGTGCCGCAAGTGGTTCCGGTCGTGCGCGGGGTCGAGGTTGGCCGGATCCTCGATCCAGTCGAGGCCCCGCTCGCGGGCGTAGGCGAGGATCCCCGTCCGCGGCACCGCGAGGAGGGGCCGGACCAGGCGAAGGCCCCCGACGGTGACCTCCGGGCGCATTGCGGCCATCCCGGCCGGACCCGCCCCCCGGAGGATCCGGAGCAGCGCGGTCTCCGCCTGGTCGTCGCGGTGGTGGGCAAGGAGGAGCGAATCGCCGGACGGAACCGCGTCGGCGAACGCGTCGAGGCGGGCGGCGCGGGCCGCCGCCTCGACCCCTCCGCCCCCCGCCGCGGCGCCGACCTCGACCCGGCGCACCTCGATCGCGACCTCGTACCGAGCCGCCGCTTCGCGGCAGTGGTCTTCCCAGGCGCCCGCGTCGGGGTGGAGACCATGGTTGACGTGGACGGCGGCGAGGCACCCTCCCGCCCGGGCCCCGAGAACCCGGGCAGCCGCGTCGAGGAGCACCGTCGAGTCCACCCCTCCGCTCAGGGCGACCCACCATCGCCCGGGGGCGGGGAGCGGGGCGGTGGCCGGGCCTTCGGCGGAGCCGGGGACGTCGGACCGGGGGTCCACCGCCGCCCGCACCGCCTTGAGGACGGGGCTTTCCTCAGGCGAAGACGCCATGGCCCATCAAGCGCTCGTAGCGGCGCGCGATGAGCGTCTCCGGGTCCGTTCCCTCGAGCTCCGCGAGCTCCTCCGAGACTGCCGCCGCGAGCCGCGCCGCCATCGTGTCGGGGTCGCGGTGGGCGCCGCCGAGCGGCTCCTCGAGGATCCGGTCGATGAGCCCGAGCTCGTGCAGGCGCTTCGAGTCGATGCCCATCGCCTCCGCCGCCCGGGCCGCCTCTTCCGCCTTCTTCCAGAGGATCGAAGCGCACCCTTCCGGCGAGATGACGGAGTAGACGCTGTGCTCGAGCATCAGCACCCGGTCTCCGACCCCGATGGCGAGGGCGCCCCCGGAGCCGCCCTCCCCGATGACCGCGCACACGATGGGGGTGCGCAGGCGAGCCATCTCGACCAGGTTCCGGGCGATCGCCTCGCTCTGCCCGCGCTCCTCTGCCCCGATCCCGGGATAGGCGCCCGGGGTGTCGATGAGGCTCAGCACCGGCAGGCGGAAACGCTCGGCGAGCTTCAGGAGACGCAGCGCCTTGCGGTAGCCCTCCGGGTTCGGCATGCCGAACTGGCGCAGGACCTTTTCCCGCGTGTCCCGCCCCTTCTGGTGCCCGACGACCACGATCGCCCGTCCTTCGATGCGGGCGAGGCCGCCGACCATGGCGCGGTCGTCGGCGAACGCGCGGTCGCCGTGGAGCTCGACGAAGGTCGAGCACATCCGCTCGACGTAGTCGAGGGTGTAGGGCCGCTGCGGATGCCGGGCGACCTGGGCCACCTGCCAGGGAGAGAGGTTGGAGAAGATCGCGGCCGTCTCCTCCCGGATCTCGGCTTCGAGGCGGCGCACCGCCTCGATTCCTTCCGATCCGGCGGCGGTCGCGCGGAGGACTTCGAGCCGGGCCTCGCGCTCCGCGATGGGACGCTCGAAGTCCAGCACGTCCAGCCGTCGCGAGGGAGCGTTCACCGGTACTGAAGCGAAACGTCCTCGGCGCCGGGGACCTGCCGGAGCCGGGAAAGGAGCTCGTCGCTCGGATGGATCCGCCACCCGGAGCCGAGCTCGATGTCCGCCCGCGCCACCGGACAGCGATAGCCGATGCGAACCGGGGTGGGGCCGTTGCGCGACGGGGCGAGGGCGGCCTGGAGGGCCTCGCCGACCCCCTCGTCTCCGGAGCCCCGCAGATCGATGGCGAGGCACCGGGAGAATCGGGCCCGCGCCTCGTCGAGGTCGTAGAGGGCATCCACCCGCATGGAACGCTCGCCGTTGCTCTCCTCGACGGTGCCCTCCGCGACGACGACGCGGTCCTTGACGAGGCGCCGCCGCTCGACGGGGAGCGAGCGGTCGGACGCGAAGAGATCGGAGTACACGACCAGCTCCAGGCGCCCGCTCGTGTCCTCGATCACCGCGAACGCCATCCGGCCCCGCCGGGTGTTCATCGGGCGCACGGAGAGGACCAGCCCGGCCGCCACCTGCACCCGCTCGGGACGCGGGGCGAGCTTCTCGAGGGGACCGCTCGTGAACTTGAGGAGCTCCGCCTCATGGGGCTCGACGGGGTGGCCGGAGAGGTAGATGCCAAGGGTCTGGCGCTCGCCGGCGAGGCGGTCCGCCATCTCGAACTCGGGGACCTCGGGATACCCTTCCACCGCGGGGGCGCTCCCCCCGAAGAGATCCGCCTGGCCGACCTCGAAGTCGCGCGCATCGCGCTCCGCGGACTGCATGGCCCGGCCGAGCACTTCCGTCATCGCCCGGCGTCCGGGGCCGAGGCGGTCGAGCGCGCCCGCGTGGATGAGGGCTTCGAGAACCCGGCGGTTCGCCCGGCGGGGGTCCACCCGCCGGCAGAAGTCGAAGAGGTCGGCGAACCGCCCGTCCGCCTCCCGAGCCTCGACGATGCTCTCCGCCGCGCTTCGCCCCACCCCCCGGATCGCGCCGAGACCGAAGCGGATCCGATCCGCCCCATCCGCGACGAAGGCCCACTCGCTCGCGTTCACGTCGGGGGGCCGGACGGCGATTCCGAGGTCGCGGCAGTCGTCCACGAGGAGCACCACCCGGTCCGTGTTGTCCATCTCCGCGGTCAGCGCGGAGGCCATGAACGGAGCCGGATGGTGGCGCTTGAGCCACGCCGTCTGGTAGGACACGAGCGCGTAGGAGACGGAGTGCGCGCGGTTGAACCCGTACTCGGCGAAGTGCTCCATGAGGTCGAAGAGGGAGTTCGCGACGTGCGCGTCCACCCCGTGACGGGTCGCCCCCGACACGAACGCGGCCCGCTCCCGGGCCATTTCCTCGGGCAGCTTCTTGCCCATCGCCTTGCGCAGCACGTCGGCACCGCCGAGGCTGTACCCGGCAAGCTCGCGGGCGATCTGCATCACCTGCTCCTGGTACAGGATCACCCCGTGGGTCGCCCGGAGGATGGGCTCGACCTGCGGGTGGGGATAGGTCACCTCGGCCAGTCCCTCCTTGCGCTGGATGAAGTCGTCCACCATCCCGGACTTGAGGGGCCCCGGCCGGAACAGGGCGACCAGGGCGACGATGTCCTCGAACCGGCTCGGCTTGAGGTTGCGCACGAGCTCGCGCATCCCCCGCGACTCGAGCTGGAACACCCCGGTGGTGGCGCCGGAGCGGATCAGCTCGTAGGTCTCCGGGTCGTCGGTCGGCACCGCCCCCATGTCGACGGGCGGCTCACCGGGGCGGGCGGCGTCGATCATGGCGGCGGCCCGGTCGATGACGGTCAGGGTCTTGAGCCCGAGGAAGTCGAACTTGACGAGGCCCACCGCCTCCACGTCGTCCTTGTCGAGCTGGGTCACCGGCAACCCGCCGTCCGGATCGCGAAAGAGCGGCGTGTAGTCGGTGAGCGGACCGGGGGCGATGACCACGCCCCCCGCGTGGCGGCCCGCATTGCGGGTGAGCCCTTCGAGCGAGCGGGCGAGGTCGATGAGGGTGCGCACGTCCTCGCTGCGTTCGTAGTGGTCCCGGAGCGGGGCTTCCTCCGCGAGCGCCCGGTCGAGGGTGATCCCGAGGTCGAAGGGGATGAGCTTCGCGATCATGTCCACGAAGGGGAACGGAAGGCCGAGCACCCGCCCCGCGTCGCGAACCACCGCCTTCGCCGCCATCGTGCCGAAGGTGATGATCTGCGACACCCGGTCCGACCCGTAGCGGGCGATCACGTAGTCGATGACCCGGTCGCGCCCCTCCATGCAGAAGTCGATGTCGAAGTCGGGCATCGAGATCCGTTCAGGGTTGAGAAAGCGCTCAAACAGGAGGTCGTAGGCGATTGGATCAATGTCGGTGATGCCGAGCGCCCACGCGGCGAGCGACCCCGCCCCGGAGCCGCGTCCGGGACCGACCGGAACCCCGTTCTCGCGGGCCCAGGCGACGAAGTCCGCGACGATGAGGTAGTAGCCGGAGAACCCGAGCTCGGTGACCATCGCGATCTCGTACTCGAGGCGTTCGCGGTACTCGGGGGCCTCGGCGCGCTCGCCGAGGCGCCGCGCGAGGCCCGCGCGCGCCGACCCGGCGAGGCGGCCCTCCGCGGTCTCCCCCGGCTCCACCGGGAACCCGGGCGGCATGTCCTTCCCGAGCTCGAGCTCCAGGGAGCAGCGCCGGGCGATTTCCAGGGTGTTCTCGATTGCCTCGGGGACGTCCGCGAAGCGGTCCCGCATCTCGTCCGCGCTCCGCAGGTACTGCTCCTCGGTGTAGCGGCGCGGGCGGTCCGGGTCGCCCAGGATCCATCCCTCCTGGATGCACACGCGCGCCTCGTGCGCCTCGAACTCCCGGGGTGCGAGGAAGCGCACGTCGTTCGTCGCGACCACCGGCACGCTGTGCTCGGCGGCGAGGCGGACGGTGTCGTCGAGGAGGGCCTCCTCCCCCTCGCGACCGAGCCGTTCGAGGCCGAGGTAGTAGCGGTCCCCGAAGCGGGAGTGCCATTCGCCCGCGAAGCGGTGCGCGAGCGCCGGCTCGCCGCGGGCGAAGGCCTGGCCCACCGCGCCGTCGCGGAACGCGGAGATCGCGATGAGCCCCCCGGTCTCGCCCTCGTCGAGCCAATGAAGGGGGATCGTTCCCTCCCCCTCCAGGTAGGCCCGCGAGAGGAGCCGGGCGAGCTGGCGGTAGCCTTCGGCGTGCCGGCAGAGGAGCACGAGGCGGTGCTCCTCCCCCCGCTCCGGCACCACCCGGACGTCCGCCCCGACGATCGGCTTCACCCCGGCGCGCTCCGACGCCCGGTAGAACTTGATGAGCGAGAAGAAGTTGGCCGCCTCGGTGACCGCCACCGCGGGCATGCGGTGGGCGCGGACGGCCTCCACGAGAGCGGGGATCCGGACCACGCTGTCGACGAGGGAGTACTCGGTGTGCACCACCAGGTGCACGAAACCCGCGTGCTCACTCATGGCTCATCGCCCGGACCGGCCGCATTGCCGGCCGGCAGGTACGTCGGGTGCACCCTGGGTGCACGAACTCCCCGGCGACGCCGTTCAGACCTCCGTTCGACGCTTCGGTCATCGCTGCGCTCCGCGGACCCGGCGGACCGGACCGAACGTCAGGCGATGGACGGGGGACGGACCGAAGCGGCGCACCTGCTCCAGGTGAGCCGGGGTGGGATACCCCTTGTGGTCCGCGAATCCGTACTGGGGCCAGCGCCGGCCGAGCCGTTCCATCTCGCGGTCGCGCCAGACCTTGGCGAGGATCGAGGCGGCGCCGATCGCGGTCACCGTGGCGTCGCCGCGGACCACCGGCCGGGCGGGAAACGGCAGGCCGGGGGGGCACCGGTTCCCGTCGACGAGGGCAAGCTGGGGCACGATACCGGCCCCCGCGAGGCCCGCGAGGGCCCGGCGCATCGCGAGGAGGGTCGCCTGAAGGATGTTCAGCCGGTCGATCTCGGCCGGAGCGGCCAGCCCGAGCGCCCAGCCGAGGGCGAGCTCGCGGATCCGGTCCGCGAGCTCGCACCGGCGCGAAGGGGCGATGGTCTTGGAGTCCGCGATCCCCTCCGGCACCGCTCCGGGGCGCAGGACCACCGCCGCGGCCACCACCGGACCGGCGAGCGGGCCGCGTCCCGCTTCGTCGACCCCCGCAATCACGCCGCCGCCTCCGCCCCTCGCCCCGCGAGGGCGAGAACCGCCGCGGCCGCGCTCTCCCGCCCGGAGCGGAGCTCGCGGTGGATGCGGTCGAACTCGAAGGCGGTTTCGGCCGGAAGTCCCCGGTCGAGGAGGCGGAGCAAGGCCGGCCCGATGCGCTCCGGGCGCACGTCGTCCTGCAGGAACTCGGGCACGATCCGGCGCCCCGCAAGCAGGTTCGGAAGCCCGATGAAGCGGATGTTGCGGCCGAGCCAGCGGCGGAGGATGAACCAGGTCGGGGGAAGCCCCCGCCACGCCACCACCATCGGCCGGCGCAGGAGCATCGCCTCGAGCGAGGCGGTGCCAGATGCGAGCATCACCACGTCCGCCGCGCTCATGACGGCGCGCGAGTCGCCGTCGAAGAGGGTGACCGCGGCGCCTTGCGCTTCCGCCATCCGCCGGAACTCGGCGTGGAGCGAGGGACTCGCCATCGGCGCGGCGAAGGTGAGCTCGGGCCGGCGGCGGTGCAGCCAGGCGGCGGTCTCGAGCAGGGGGCCGCCGATGTCCCGCACCTCGTGGGAACGGCTTCCGGGGAGCAGGGCCACGACCGGCCCCTCCTCGGGGAGGCCGAGGCGGCGGCGGGCCGCGGAGCGATCCTCGTCCGCGAGCTCCTCCGCGAGGGGATGACCGACGAAGCAGGCCGCGATCCCGTTGCGGCGGCAGAACTCCGCCTCGAACGGGAACAGGGTGAGGATGCGATCCACGGCCTTGCGGACCTTCGTGGCGCGGTAGGCCCGCCAGGCCCACATCGAGGGGCTGACGTAGTGGACGGTGGGGATCCCGGAGGTGCGCAGGCGCCGTTCGAGCGAAAGGTTGAAGTCCGGCGCGTCGATCCCGACGAAGACGTCGGGGGCGTCGGCGACGAGGCGATTTGCGAGACGGCGCCGCTCGGGGATGAGCTCGATGAAGCGGCCGGCCGCCTCGAACAGCCCCATGACCGAGAGGCGCTCCATCGGGAGGAAGGAATCGAACCCGAGAGCCTGCATCTCGGGTCCGCCGATCCCGCTGAAGCGGGCCTCGGGCTCCGAGGCGCGGATCGCGCGCATGAGCCGCGCCCCGAGGACATCGCCCGACATCTCGCCGGCGACCAAGGCAATGGACGGCACCTGAGCAGGAGCCGCGCCCGGCGCAACGGTAGGCCCCGGCGGCGCGATGGCGGGGCCGTTCATCGCCGGCCCTGGCGCACGATGCCGCGGCTCGAGGCGGCGAGGAAGTCGATGAAGGGAACCACCTCCGGGCAGCCGGCGCGCATCGCCTCGAGACGCTCCAGGGCCTCGGGCACCCGGAGACCGTTCCGGTAGACGAGCCGGTAGGCGCGGTGCAGCTCCTGGATGGTCGCGGGCTCGAATCCGGCCCGACGCAGGCCCTCGCGGTTGATGCCGCGGGCCGAGGCGGCGTTGCCGCCCGCCGTCACGTAGGGCGGTACGTCCTTGAAGACCACCGAGCCCATGGCGGTGAACGCGTGCCGGCCGAGCGCGCAGAACTGGTGCACGACGGTGAACGCGCCAAGCACCACGAAGTCGTCGACGGTCACGTGGCCGGCGAGGGTCGCGCAGTTGGCCATCACCGTGTTCGAGCCGACCCGGCAGTCGTGCGCGACGTGCACGTAGGCCATGATCCAGTTGTCGTCGCCGAGCCGGGTGACCCCCCCGCCGCCCGGCGTCCCGCGGTGGAAGGTGCAGTACTCGCGGATGACGTTGCGGTCGCCGATCTCGAGCCGGGTCGGGCTCCCGTCGTACTTCTTGTCCTGGGGGTCGCCGCCGATGGACACGAAGGGATGGAGGTGGTTGTCGTCGCCGAGGCGGGTCGGCCCCTGCACCACCGCGTGCGAGTCGATGCGGGTACGGTCGCCCACCTCCACGTCGTCTCCCACCACCGCATAGGGGCCCACCACGACTTCGGCGCCGAGCCGCGCCCCGGGAGAGACGATCGCCGTCGGATGAATCAACTGCCCCGCAGCGCTCCCATCAGCTCGGCGGTCGCCACCACCTCGCCGTCCACCCGGGCCTCGGCGTCGACCTTCCAGATCCCGCGCGAGCTCTGCCGCCGGCGGATGTCGACGACGAGCTGGTCGCCGGGGACCACGGGCTTGCGGAACCGCGCCTTGTCGACCCCCACGATGTAGTACCGGGTGTCCTGCTTGCGTACTCCCATGGCGAGGATCCCCGTCGCCTGGGCCATCACTTCGAGGATGAGCACGCCCGGCATGACCGGCGTCTCCGGGAAGTGGCCGGGGAAGAACGGCTCGTTGTAGGTCACGTTCTTGAGCGCGACCACCCGCTCGCCCGGCTCGTGCTCGAGGACCCGGTCGAGCAGGGCGAACGGATAGGCGTGGGGGAGGCGATCGAGGATGTCGACGATGCCGATCTCAGTCATCGGACTGCCTGCCGTTCTCCTGCCGCTGGCGCTCGATCCGCGCGAGGCGCCGCGCCAGATCGTCGAGCTTCTGCATCCGGATCCACATCTTCCGCCAGACGTGGTTCTCCTGGGCGGGCATGCCGGAAGACCACACGCCGCTTCGGAGGATGGACTTCGCGACCGCGGTGCCCCCCGTCACGTGCACGTCGTCCGCGAGCTCGAGGTGCCCCGAGATCATGGCCGCGCCCTCAATGATACAACGTGCCCCGATCCGGACGCTGCCCGCGATGGCGACGCAGCCCGCGATGGCGGTATCCGCCCCGATGACCACGTTGTGCGCGATCTGGACCTGGTTGTCGATCTTGACGCCATCGCCGATCACGGTGTCCTGGAGGGCTCCGCGGTCGATGGCCGTGTTGGCGCCGACCTCGACATCGTCGCCGACGCGAACGCTCCCGAGCTGGGGGATCTTGAGCCACGTCCCCCGGTCGTTGGCAATGCCGAAGCCGTCCGCGCCGACCACCGCTCCCGGGTGCAGGAGGCAGCGCGCCCCGATCCGGACGTCGCGGCAGACCGTCACGTTCGCAATGAGCCGGGAATCGTCCCCGACGACCGCATCCGGCCCGACGACCGACCCCGGCCCGATCCGTGCCCGCGTGCCGATGCGCGACCCGCCCGCGACGAATGCGAGGGGGCCGACGCTCGCCTCGGGGGACACGTCGGCGGCAGGATCGACGACCGCGCTCGGGTGGATGCCGGGCGAGAAGGCGGGCGGCTCGACCATCAGCGCGGCGGCCCGGGCGTAGCCGAGGTAGGGATTGGAGAGGACGAGGGCGGCGGTGGGAGACGCGTCGACGTCACCGGGGCCGAGGATGACCGCACTCGCCCCGGTGGTGCGCAGATCCTTGAGGTAGCGCCGGTTCGCAAGGAACGAGAGGTCTCCCTCCCCCGCCGCCGCGAGCGGCGCAATCGCCCGCACGACCCTGTCCGGATCGCCGCGAAGCTCGGCTCCGAGCCGCTCCGCCAGCCGTCCGAGGGGCCACTTCGTGCCGGGCATCGTCTCTTCTTAGTTTCCGCCCCGGCGCTCGTGCTCCTCCACGAGCCGCTCCAGCACCATTCCGGTGATGTCCACGCGCTCGCTCGCGAACAGCACTCCGTCGCTGATGACGAGGTCGTAGCCCTCGGCCTTCGCCATCGCCCGGATGGTCAGCACTACCTGGCGCTGGAGCTTCTGCAGCTCCTGGTTGCGGCGCAGGTTCAGGTCCTCCCGGAACTCCTCCTGCAGGCGGCGAAGCTCGCGCTTGCGCGAGAGCACGTCGCGCTCGAAGCGCATGCGCTCCTCGTTGGCCATGACCGCGCTGTCGCGGACAAGCTGGTCCTCGAGGGTCCGGACCTCGCGTTGCAGGCGCACGATCTCCTGGTCGATGGGCGCGAACTCGACCTGGATCCTCTGGCGCGCCTCCTCGGCCTGGGGCGACTGGTCGAGGACCCGTGCGACGTCCACGAACCCGATCCTGAGGTCGACCGCCACGGCCGGCCCCGTGGCCGCCGTCCACGCCAGCACGAGGGCCAGCCATCCGTACCTTCGAATCATGGGAGGGGCCTAGAACGTCGTCCCGATGGTGAACTGGAAGCGCTGCTCCCGGTCGCCGCTCTTCGCGTTGAGAGGGAAGCCCCAGCTCGTGGTGATGATGCCGATCCCCGCGAACCAGATGGTCGAGAATCCGGTCGAGTAGCGGATCTCGTCCGCCTCGAAGTCTTCGATCGACTCGAAGACGTTGCCGGCGTCGAGGAAGCCGGTCAGCCGGAACTGGGTGGACTCGTCCAGGAAGGGCAGGGGCAGGATGAGCTCGGCCCGCCCGAGGGTGAGGAAGTCGCCCCCGATCGGGCGCGCCGCCACCCCTGGTCGTGTCGGAGTGTCCCGGGGGCCGAGGGTGTTCGACCGGAACCCGCGCACGGAACGCACCCCCCCCGCGTAGAAGTGGCTGGTGAGAGGCAGCGAGTCGGTGTCGCCGTAGCCGTCCCCGTAGCCGACCTCCGCCTCCGCCATGAGGATCCACCGCTCCGTCACGGGGAAGAACTGCTGGTGCGAGAGGCGGGTGCGATAGTACCCGAGCTCGCTCCCGGGGATGGTCACCTCGGCGAGCGCGGAGGAGTAGTTCCCCTCGGTCGGGAGGATGCGCCGGTCCCGCGAATCGCGCGACCAGCGGGCGGTGCCGAGGAGCTCGATGTAGTCGCCTCCGCGCCCGCTGCTTCCCCCGATTTCCTCGGCGAAGCCCCTGACTTCTCTCGAGGCGTTGATCCCCGGCGTGAAGTCGATGGTCTCGGCGGAGATCCCGACGTGGAAACGATCGTACTCGGTGAACGGGATGCCGAAGTTCACCCCCGCGCCGGTGACGTCGGTGGAGTAGTCCGAGATGTCCAGCTCGCGCGCGTCGGTCTCCTCGTGGCGCGCGAAGAGCCGGCGGCTGATCCCTTCCGGACGGAAGTAGGGATTGGTGTAGGCGACCGCGTACTCCCGCCGGCTGGTGCTGTTGTTGAACGTGAGGGAGGCCGCGTTGCCGGTCCCGAACAGGTTCTCCTGGGTGACGGTCACGTTGACGAGCGCCCCCCGGTCCTGCGCGTAGCCGGCGCTGAGGAGCAGCGCCCCGGAGGCGCGCTCGGTAACGTGGACGATGACGTCCACCTGGTCGGAGGTCCCGGGCACGGGCTGGGTCTCGATCCGGACCTCGTCGAAGTGACCGAGCTGGAGGAGCCGCTGGCGCGAGCGGTTGAGGTCCCGGTTGACCACCCAGGCGCCCTCGAGCTGGCGCATCTCGCGTCGCAGGACCTCGTCGCGGGTCTGGTGGTTTCCGCGGAACTCGATCCGCCGCACGTATACGCGCTGGCCGGGGTCCACGAAGAACGCGATGTCCACCTCCCCCTCTTCCTCGCGGACCTCGGGGACCGGGTTCACGTTGGCGAAGGCGTAGCCCTCGTCGCCGAGACGGTCCTTGACGCTTGCGGCGGTCGCGGCCACGTCGCTGCGGTTGAACACGTCCCCCTCGCGCACCTCCACGAGGTCCAGCAGCTCCTCGGGCGGGATGATGAGTTCGCCCGCGAGCTCGACCTTGCCGACCTCGAAGGTCTTTCCCTCCGAGACGTTGATGGTGATGTAGATGAAGCGCTTGTCGGGGGTGACGGAAACCTGGGTGGAGTCGACCGAGAAATTGACGAAACCCCGGTCGAGGTAGTGGGAGCGAAGGCGCTCCAGGTCCCCGGCCACCTTCTGCTTCGAGTAGCGGTCGGAGCCCGTCAGCCAGGAGAAGAGGGTCCGGGTCGTGGAATCGAAGAGATCGAGGAGATCGTCCTCGTCGAAGGACTGGTTGCCGACGATGTTGATTTGCCGGATACGCGCCACCTCTCCCTCGTCGATCTCGAAGTGAATGCCCACCCGATGGCGCTCGAGGGGCGTCACCGTCGTCTCGATCTCGGCGGAGTAGCGCCCCTGCGCGAAGTAGGTCTCGCGGATCTCCTGCTCCGTCCGGTCCAGGATCGCGGGATCGAAGATGCGGCCGACCGAGAGCCCCACCCGGCGGAGCGATTCGAGCAGATCCTCGGTCTCGAGCTTGTCGTTGCCGGAAAATTCGATGTTCGCGATGGACGGCCGCTCCTCCACGATCACGACCACCGCGCCGCCGTCGCGCTCGATCCGCACGTCGTCGAAGAAGCCGGTCGCGAACAGCCTCTTGATGGCCTCCGCGGTGTCGCCGGGGGTGGCCTCGTCGCCCACCGCGATCGGCAACTCGTTGAAAACCGTTCCGGTGGAGACACGCCGGAGTCCCTCCACCCGGATGTCCTCGACCACGAACGACTGGCCGAGCGCGACGGCCGGCAGGACCGCCAACAGGCATGCCGCGGCGGAACGCCCGAGCATGCCGGCACCCATCAACTGAACAGCCTCATGACGTCATTGTAGAGAGCAAGGCTCATCAGGCCAACGAGCAGGGCCAGCCCCGCCTGGCGGCCGAGCATCATCGTGCGCTCGGACAGGGGCCCGCGCTTCACCGCCTCGGCGAGGTGAATGAGCAGGTGTCCCCCGTCGAGGACCGGGATCGGCAGAAGGTTGAGGATCCCCAGGCTGACGCTCACGATGGCGAGGAACTCGAGAAACCGGGTGAAGCCACCGCTCGCGGAGTCGCGGGCATAGCGAGCGATCGTGATGGGGCCGCTCAGGTGCTCGGACGAGAGCTCGAGGCGGACCATCTTCCAGAGCAGACCCACCGTGAGCGATGTGATCTCCCAGGTCCTCGCCACCGCGCGGTCCGCCGCCTCGAGGGGCGTGCGCCGTTCGGTGACGTACCAGTCGTCCTCGTTCGGCATCGCATCGCGGTGCAGGGCGGCTCCGATGCGTCCAATCGCCTCCCCGCCGCTCTCCACCGCGGCCGGCCGGAGGGTCAGGGTCACGAGCTCCCCGCCACGCCGGACCTCGACCGGGAACTCCACCCCCGGCCGCGCCCGCACGAAGCGGACCCAGTCCATCCAGCTCGCGATCGGCTCGCCGAGCGCCCGTACCACCTCGTCTCCCGGCCGCATCCCGGCTCTCGCGGCCGGCTCCCCGGCGTTCACCTCTCCGATGACGGGCCGGCTCACGGGCATCCCGGGCTCGATGCCGACCGTGTCGAAGAAGTTCCCGCTCGCGATATCGTCCAGGGCCACCCCGGCGAGGTCGAGGTCGCCGGACCCGGTGCCGCCGCCTGGCCGGGACCAGCGCAACTCGATCCGCTCGCGGTCGAGCGCTTCGCCCAGGGTCGCGGCGACCACCGCCGTCCACGTGTCCGCCACACGGCGTTCGACCGCGACCACCGCGTCGCCGCGGGCAAGGCCCGCGCGCTCCGCGAGCGAGCCCGGCTCCACCTCGCCGACCACGGCCCGGAGCCCCGCGAAGCCGACCATGAACACGAGCCACCAGGCAAGGGCGGCGAACAGGAAGTTGAAGGCGGGGCCCGCGAGAACGATGGCGCTCCGCGCCCAAAGGGGCTTGCGGTTGAACGCTTGCCCCCGCTCGGCCTCGGGGAGCTCCCCGTCGTGCTCGTCCAGCATCCGGACGTAGCCGCCGAGGGGAAGGATGCCGATGACGTATTCCGTGCCGCCGGCCCCCTGGCGGGTCCAGATGGGCCGCCCGAAACCGACGGAGAAGCGCAGCACCCGCACGCCCAGGCGACGCGCCACCCAGAAGTGGCCGAACTCGTGCACCGTGACGAGGATGCCGACCGCGAGCACGAACGCGGCGACCGCGCCGACGAAGTCCATCGAGAGTTCCACCGTCCGGTACCGCTCCGGTCCCTGCCGTGTTCAGCCGACGAGCGCGGTGGCGATTTCGCGCGCGGCCGCGTCCTCGTCGAGGATCGTGTCGAGGTTGTCCGCTTCGCGCTGCACGCTGCGGCTGAGGGTTTCCTCCACCACGCGGGGAATGGCGCTGAACTTCGCCCGGCGGTCCAGGAACGCGGCCACCACCACCTCGTTGGCCGCGTTGAGAACGGCGGGCAGGGTTCCCCCGGCGCGGGCGGCCTCGTAGCCGAGGCGAAGGCAGGGCGCCCAGCCGAAGTCCGGCGGCTCGAAGTCGAGCCGCAGCGGAACGGAGAAGTCGAGCCCCGGCACCCCGGAGTCGATGCGTTCGGGCCAGGCGAGGGCGTGCGCGATGGGGGTGCGCATGTCCGGCGTCCCGAGCTGGGCGAGGATCGACCCGTCTTCGTATTCCACCATCGAATGCACCGTGCTCTGGGGATGGACGACGACCTCGACCCGATCCGGGACCGTCTCGAACAGCCAGCAGGCCTCGATGACCTCGAGCGCCTTGTTCATCATGGTAGCCGAGTCCACCGAGATCTTCGGCCCCATCTCCCAGTTCGGGTGGGCGCAGGCCGCCTCCGGGGTCACCGACTCGAGGTCGCGGGGCGATCGATCGCGGAACGGCCCGCCGGAAGCGGTCAGCAGGAGCCGCCGTACCCCGGCCCGCGGCGAACGGGCCGGAAGGCACTGGAAAACCGCGTTGTGCTCGCTGTCGATGGGGATCAGCTCGGCCCCGCCCTCGCGGATCGCGTCCATGAAGAGACGCCCGGACATGACCAGCGATTCCTTGTTGGCGAGCAGCACCCGCTTTCCGGCGCGGGCGGCGACGAGGGTCGGAAGGAGGCCCGCCGCGCCCACGATCCCGGCCAGCACGTGGCGTACCTGCGGCAGGGCGACCACCTCCTCGAGGGCCGAAGCGCCGGAGAGCACGGCGGTCGCGGTGCCTGCGAGCCGGCCACGAAGGTCCGCGGCGGCCGTTTCGTCCGCCAGCACCGCGAACTCGGGACGGTGCTCACGGCACTGCGCCTCCATGGTCTCGACGCTGCTCCGGGCGGCGAGAGCCACGACCCGATAGCGGTCGGGATGGCGGGAGACCACCGACAGGGTGTTCGCTCCGATGGTCCCCGTGGAACCGAGAATCGCCAGCCCTTCGCCACTCATTGCGTCGCTGCTCCGGCACGGATGCGCCAATCAGAAACCGGACTCGCGCAAATGTCCAGCGTTTCCGCTTCGGGGGCGGCGCACGGCGAGGCGCTACGAGGCCATCACCACCGCGTACACGGGGGCGGCTGCGGTGAGGCCGTCGATCCGGTCCAGGACCCCGCCGTGACCGGGCAGCAGGCGGCCGCTGTCCTTCACCCCGGCCCGCCGCTTGGCCACACTCTCATAGAGATCGCCCACGACGGAGGCCCCCGACGCGAGCACGGCGGCGGGAACGAGGTCCGACCACGCGAGGCCGAGCCACCATGCCGCCGCCGCGCCGGTCGCGGTGCCGGCCGCGACCCCGCCCGCCACCCCTTCCCACGTCTTGCCGGGGCTCACGTGCGGCGCGAGGCGGGTCCTTCCGAACCGCCGCCCGGTGAACCACGCACCGGAATCGGCGGCCCATACCACCGCGAGAAGGGTCATCGCGAGGGCCGGCCCATCCGGGCCGGCGTGCACCTCGGCAAGTGCGGCTCCGGCCGGGACGAGGACGAGCCAGCCCGCGAGCGCGAGCGCGGGACGCCCGGGGGCGCGCGAGGCGACCGGGCCGCGGAAACGCACGATCGCGGCGAGGGCCGCGAGCCACCACGCCACCCCCACCCACGCGAACGCGCCGCCGGGCACGGCGCCCGAGACGAGCACGACGGCAAGGGAGGCGACGGCCACCGCCGCATGGACGGGGACCGGCGAGAGACCGGCGAGCCGGCTCCATTCCCAGGCTCCGGCCGCGACGGCGAGGAGGAGCGCAGCGTGGAACGCGGCGGGCGGAAGAAAGAGAACGATGGCGGCGACGATCGGAACGAGTCCGATGGCGGTAATCCACCGCCGCGCCGTCTCGCTCACCTCGCACCAACCGCGTCCGCCGGCGAGACCTCGTGCCGGCCAGACCCTCCAGGGCGGACGCGGCGTGCGGTCGCTCCGCACATCCAACAAAGGGGAGCCCGCAGGCGCCGCTTACCTGGCACCAGCCACGTCAGTCGACGCCACGGCCACCTGTTCGCTGGTGCGCCCGAAGCGCCGCTCCCGTTCCCCGAACTCCCGGATGGCGTCGGCAAGGGCGGCCCGATCGAACTCGGGCCAGAGGGTCTCCACGAAGTACAGCTCGGTATAGGCGAGGTTCCAGAGCAGGAAGTTGCTGATCCGCTGCTCTCCGCCGGTGCGAACGAGCAGGTCGGGCGAAGGGAGCCCCGAGAGCGCGAGCCCCGACTCGAGTGCCGACCGGTCGACGTCCTCGGCCCTCATCTCGCCCTGTTCGACCGCCTCCGCGACCCGCCGGGCCGCGTTCAGGATGTCCCAGTGTCCTCCGTAGTTCGCGGCGATCACAAGGGTGAGGCCGGTGTTGTCGGCCGTCCGCCGCTCGACGTGGTCCATCGTCTCGCGCAGCAGGCGGGGAAACGCGCTCCGATCACCGATGAAGCGAAGCCGCACCCCGTTCTCGGCCAGCTCGTCGGCCTCCCGCTCCAGGACTTCCTCGAACAGGGTCAGAAGCTGCCCCACCTCGTCGGCGGGCCGCGCCCAGTTCTCGCTGCTGAAGGCGAACAGGGTCAGGTACTCGATGCCCGCCTCGGCGCAGGCACGGACGCAGTCGCGGGCCGCCGTCGCCCCGGCCCGATGACCCTCGAAGCGCGGGAGGAGGCGGTGGCGCGCCCAGCGGCCGTTGCCGTCCATGACGATCGCGAGGTGCCGGGGCAGCCGGCCCGCCTCTCCGGTTCCGGCCTCCGACTGCGTCCCGCTCCAGGTGGGGTGAGCGTGCGCGCCCTCGGACTCCCC
The DNA here is from genome assembly GCA_022823045.1 of Gammaproteobacteria bacterium. Taxonomy (GTDB): domain Bacteria; phylum Pseudomonadota; class Gammaproteobacteria; order HK1; family HK1; genus JAJDXW01. Next base: position 4,470 of record JAJDXW010000369.1, on the reverse strand, counting down.
GGGCGCACGGGTCGACGGGGCGGGGCGGCTCGCCGCCTGCCGCCCCCGGGCCAACGGCGCCGGCTCAGACATCGAGCAACTCCACTTCCTTCTTCTTCAGCAGCTCGTCGATCTGCGCGACGAAGCGATCGGTCGCGTTCTGGACCCGGGTCGCCCCGCGGCGGTCCTCGTCCTCCGTGATCTCCTTCTCCTTGAGCAGCTCCTTCAGCATCTGGTTCGCATCGCGGCGGATGTTCCGGATCGCGACGCGAGCGGTCTCCGCCTCCTGGCGGACGACCCGGATCATGTCCCGGCGCCGCTCCTCGGTGAGCGGCGGGACCGGCACCCGGATGATCTCGCCGGCGGTCACCGGGTTGAACCCGAGATCGGCCCCGAGGATCGCCTTCTCCACCGCGGGGATGATGGACTTCTCCCACGGCGAGACGCTGAGGGTGCGGGCGTCGGCCACCCCGATGGTGGCAATCTGGTTCAGCGCGACGTCCGACCCGTGATAGGGCACCCTGACGTGCTCGATGAGCGCGGGGCTCGGCCGGCCGGTACGGATCCGGGCGAGCTCGCCCGAGAACGCCGAGACGCTCTTCTGCATGCGGGCGACCGCATCGTTCTCCACCTCGTCAAGCATGCGCAGCCTCCGTATTCGAGGCGGCCCCGATGAGCGAGCCTTCCGGATGGCCGCGGGCGGCGCGCAGCAACGCCCCCTGCCGAGCCATGTCCATGACCCGGATGGGCATCGCGTGGTCACGGCACAGCACGATTGCGGTCGCGTCCATCACTCCGAGCTTGCGTTCGATGACCTCGTCGTAGCTCAGCCGTTCGTAGCGCACGGCGCCGGGATGCTTCTCCGGATCCATGGAGAACACCCCGTCCACCCGTGTCGCCTTGATCATCAGCCGCGCCTCGAGCTCCACCGCCCGGAGGGCCGCGGCCGAATCGGTCGTGAAGTACGGATTGCCGGTGCCGGCGGCGAGAATCACCACCCGCCCCTTCTCCAGGTGCCGAATCGCGCGTCGGCGCAGGAAGTCCTCGCAGACCTCGTTGATGCGGATCGCCGACATCACCCGCACGTGCATCCCGCAGCGTTCCAGCGAGTCCTGCAGGGCGAGGGCGTTGATCACCGTGGAGAGCATGCCGATGTGATCGCCGGTGGTGCGGTCCATCCCCGACTCGGCGAGGCCCGCGCCCCGGAAGATGTTGCCGCCGCCGATGACGATCCCGAGCTGAACACCGGCGGTGACGAGGCCCTGCACCTCCTCCGCGATCGACTCGAGCACCCCGGGGTCGATGCCGTAGCCGACTTTTCCAAGCAGCGCCTCGCCGCTCAACTTCACCAAGATGCGATCGTAGGTCACGGGTCCTTACCGGCCTGCGCCGTGACCTTGGAGATCCAGGATGCGATCGTGGGTCAAGCGTTCTTCCTGACCTGCGCCATGACCTCGGAGACGAAGTCGTCCTCGCGGCGCTCGATCCCCTCCCCCACCTCGTAGCGGACGAAGCGGTGGACCACCGCACCCCGGCCGGAGAGGTAGTCGGCAACGTTGACTTCGGGGTCCTTGACGAACGGCTGGCCGAGCAGGGTCGATTCGCCCGCGAACTTCCGCAGCCTTCCGGCGACGATCTTCTCGACGATGGCGGGCGGCTTGCCGGTGTCCGCGGCCTGGGCCTCGATGATCGACCGCTCGCGCTCCACGAGGTCGGCCGGCAGGTCGGACTCGCTCACCGCGAGGGGCCGGCTCGCGGCGACGTGCATCGCGATGTCCTTGCCGGTGGCGGCGGGGTCTTCGCGCGCGTCGACGGCGACGAGGACGCCGATGCGCCCGGCGTGGGAGTAGCCGGAGACGCACCCGCCGGGGGCGTCGAGGACCTCGAACCGCCGTACGGAGATGTTCTCCCTGATCCGCGCGACGAGCTCCCGGCGGCGATCTTCGACGGTCGCGCCGCCGTCGAGGGTGAGGGCGCCGAGCGACTCGACGCCGTCCGGCTCGTGGGCCAGCACCAGGCGGGCAACCTCGCCGGCGAACCGCCGGAAGTCGTCCTCGCGGGCGACGAAGTCGGTCTCGCAGTTGACCTCGACCATGGCGCCGCGCGAGCCGCCGGCCTCGATCGCGATCAGCCCCTCCGCGGCGATGCGCCCCGCCTTGCGGTCCGCGGCGGCAAGGCCGCTCTTGCGCATGGCCTCGACGGCGGCCTCGAGGTCGCCGCCCGCCGCCACGAGCGCCTTCTTGCAGTCCATCATCCCGGCCCCGGTGCGATCCCGGAGCGCCTTCACCTGGGCGGCGGTCACCGCGGCCATGGCTAGCGGCCCTCCGAGGCGTCGGAGCCGGCGGCGGCGTCCTGCGCCTCCGCCGAGCCGGAGTCCTCCGGCCCCGGGCCGGATGCCGCCGCGGCGGGAGGCTCCGGTTCGGCGGAGGCGGCGGGGGCCTCGGCTTCGGCCGGAGCGGCGGGGGCGGGCTCGGCGGGGACCGGCTCCGCGGCAGCGGCGGGGGCGGGCTCGGGAGCCGCCTCGGCGGGAGCGGAAGGAGCCGGCTCGGGAGCGGCGGCAGGCGCCGTTTCGGCCGCGGCGGCTTCCGCGGAAGTGGCGGGGGCGGGCTCGGCGACCGGACCCGCCTCGCTCGACTCGCTCGAGACCGGGGCGGGGGCAACGCCGCCGTTCGCGGGCGCCCCGGGCGCGCCGGCGTCGCCCTTCTCCCCGGGGTCGACCTCCAGGTGGGCCGCCTGCCGCGCCTCGATGATCGCGTCCGCGACCCCGACGGTGTAGAGCTCGATCGCGCGCGCCGCGTCGTCGTTCCCGGGGATCACGTAGTCCACCCGGTCCGGCTCGTGGTTGGTGTCCACCACCCCGACGATGGGAATGCCGAGCTTGTCCGCCTCGCGCACCGCGATCTTCTCGTGCCCCACGTCGACGATGAAGAGCACGTCGGGCAACGACTCGGTGTTCTTGATGCCGCCGAGGCTGCGCTGGAGCTTGGCGAGGGACCGCCGGAAGCCGAGCGCCTCCTTCTTGCTCATGCGCTGGACGCGGCCGTCCTCCTCCATCGCCTCCATCTCCCGGAGCCGGGCGATGGAGGCGCGCACGGTCTTGAAGTTGGTGAGCATGCCGCCGAGCCAGCGCTGGTCGACGTAGGGCATTCCGCACCGGACCGCCTCGCGGCGGATCACCTCCTGGGCCGCGCGCTTGGTGCCTACGAAGAGCACCGTTCCGTTGCTGGCCGCCATCCGGCCGAGGAAGTTGATCGCCTCCCGGTACAGGGCCAGGGTCACTTCGAGGTTGATGATGTGGATGCGGTTGCGCTCGCCGAAGATGTACGGCGCCATCTTCGGATTCCAGTATCGCGACTGATGGCCGAAGTGCACTCCGGCCTGCAGCATGTCGCGCATCGAGACGATGGACATCGCGGTTCCTTCTCGTTCGGGTTGTGCCTCCACGCACCCCATGCGCCGACCTCGTTCGAGGCACCCGGACGCACGTGCCGATGCGTGTGCGGATTGTCGAGCCGTCTTGCTCGTGACGGGCGCGCATTTATACCATATCCGGCCCCCCGTTTTGCCGGCCGGCGGTATGGCGATCTCCATCAAGACCCCCGAAGAAATCGACAGGATGCGCGTCGCCGGACGGCTCGCCGCGGAGGTGCTGGAGATGATCGAGCCGCACGTGGCCGCGGGGGTGACCACCGGCGAGCTCGACGCCATCTGCCACCGGTACATCGTGGACGAGCAGAAGGCGATCCCCGCCCCGCTCAACTACCGCGGCTTTCCGAAGTCCATCTGCACGTCGGTCAACCACGTGGTCTGCCACGGCATCCCGGGCGATCGCCGGTTGAAGAACGGCGACATCATCAACATCGACATCACGGTGATCAAGGATGGCTACCACGGCGATACCAGCCGCATGTTCTTCATCGGCAAGCCGTCGCTCGTCCGGGAGCGGGTCACCCGGATCAGCCGCGAGTGCATGTGGCGCGGGATCGAGCGGGTGCGGCCGGGTGCCCGGCTCGGCGACATCGGACACGCGATCCAGCACCATGCCGAGCGCAACAACTGTTCCGTCGTGCGCGAGTTCTGCGGCCACGGCATCGGGCGGGTGTTCCACGAGGAGCCGCAGATCCTCCACTACGGGGTGCCCGGGACGGGAGTGCGGATCGAGGCGGGCATGACGTTCACCATCGAGCCGATGATCAACGCCGGCAAGCGACACGTGAAGGTCCTCCCCGACGGCTGGACCGCGGTCACGAAGGACCGGAGCGACTCCGCCCAGTGGGAGCACACCGTCCTGGTGACTCACGACGGATGCGAGGTTCTCACCCGACCGGGCGGCCGCCCCGCGACTTGACCGCGCCCCGCGCCGCCGAGCTCCGCGCCGGCCTCGCGGGCCGACGCGCCGAGATCCGGGCGCGGTTCGCCGCGGGCGTCCCGGCCGCCGAGCTCGTCGCGGCGCGGTCGGCCGCGGTGGACGAGACGCTGCGGGGGGCGTGG
>JAJDXW010000037.1 GCA_022823045.1 Gammaproteobacteria bacterium | reverse complement strand
CAAGGTAGACGGCGGGCTTGACCAGCGACCCGATAGGGCGCTTCGCGTCGAGGGCCCGGTTGAAGCCGCGGGCCTGCGCCCGCCGGTCACCGACCACCGCGAGCACCTCGCCGTTGTCGGCCCGGGCAACGAGGACCGCGCCCTGGAGGACGCCGGCCGGGAAACCCCCGCGTTGCTCCGCGGCGGCGAGCTCCCGGGCGAGCATCCGCTCGGCGGCCGACTGCACCAACGGGTCGAGGGCAGTGAAGATCCGGAGCCCTTCGGTCCGCAGGTCCCCGTCCCGATAGTCGCGGGAAAGCTGGCGGCGCACGAGATCGATGAACGCGGGGTGAGGAGAGGCGCCCCGCGGGACCTCGGAACGGACTCCGAGCGGCCGCGCCCTCGCCGCGCCCGCCTCCGCCTGGCCGACGACCCCACGCGCCGCCATCACGTCGAGAACGAGGTCGCGCCGCCGGCGGGCTCGTTCCGGCTGGCGCCAGGGATTGTAGGCGGAGGCGCCGCGGGCGAGCCCGATGAGAAGGGCCGCCTCGGCGAGGTCGAGCTCGTCAAGCCGCCGGCCGAAGTAGAACCACGATGCGAGCCCGAAACCGTGGACCGCGCGCCTTCCTTCCTGGCCGAGGTACACCTCGTTGAGATACACCTCGAGCAGCTCCTCCTTGGGGTAGCGCGCGTCGAGGAGCACGGCCATGATCGCCTCGTCGACCTTGCGGGCGAGGGTCCGTTCGGGCGAGAGGAAGAGGTTCTTCGCAAGCTGCTGGGTGAGGGTGCTGCCCCCCTGCACGACGCCCGCCGCGCGGAGGTTCGCCCAGGCGGCCCGCGCGATGGAGATCGGGGAGATCCCGTGATGCTCGAAGAACCGGTGATCCTCGACCGCCACCAGCCCCGCGATGAGGGCCGGCGGCGCTTCGTGGAGCCGCACCATCACCCGGTCCTCGTGGTGACCGGGATAGATGCGCCCGACGAGGGGCGGGTCCAGGCGGACGATCGGCACGTCGTCTCCGCTCGCGTCGATGCGGCGCACGACGCCGTCGTCGAACCCGATCTCGATGCGGCGGGCCGGCTCCATCGAGTCCCAGAACCGGAACTCGCGGGTCTCGATGACGAACCGATCCGCGGCGCGATGGTAGCTGCCGGGCCGGCCCGGGTGGTCCGCGTGGTGGTAGCCGGAGCGCCGGAGCTCGGCCTCCAGCGAATCCGGGTCGAGCCGGGCACCGGGCCAGAGCTCGACGGGACGCGCGTAGACGCGGGCCGGCAACGCCCAGCGCTTGCCTTCGAACTCCGCCCGCACGCGGACATCGAGCCAGGCCACGTAGCCCGCACCGAGGACGAGGGCGGCAAGCGCCGCGCGCCACCCGATCCGCAGCAGGAACCGCTGCGCACGGCCACGGCTCCGCGGGCGGCGCCCCCGCTTCGCGGGCGGCGCCTTGGCTCCGGCCGAACCGCCCTTCGCCGGCCCCGCTTTCGGGGGCTGGCGGCTCCGCCTGGTCCCGGCCGATCGTTTGCCGGACTTTGCCATCGCCGGGCATTGTCGCCGAACCCACCGGGCCGGCCCGGCGCGCTCGCGAAGCGGTCTCTCCTCCTCCTGACAGTTTGTCTTCTATCTATTTGATTTCTTGTTCGGATATAAAATCCGGACCGGGACCGAGGTGGACGAGATCCTCCGGCCGGTCGATGTCGGGCAGCGACTCCGTCTCGCGCCATTCCCAGCCGAGGGCGGCGAAGCGCCGGCGGGTCTCGACCAGCACCCGGTCCGTTCCCCAGGCCATTCCGGCGAAGAGGGAAGCCTCGAAGCGGCGGAGTCCGATGAGCACGTAGCCCCCGTCGAGGGCCGGGGCGAGGACCGCGTCCGCTCCCCCGTCGAGCCACTCCGCGGCCTGCCGGAATGCCGCCGCCCCGAGCGCCGGGCAGTCGCTTCCCGCGAGGAGCGCGAACGTGTGCCGCTCCAGCAGGTGCCGCATCGCGGCCCCCATCCGCTCTCCGAGGTCGCGGCCCCGCTGCACCCGAAGCCGGATGCGATGGCGCGCGCCGAGGGCACGGAACGACGGATGGCGGCAATCGGGGGTGCACCAGAGCGAGACGCTTCCGGCGCGGGCCTCCACCGCCGCGGCCACCACCCGATCCGTCATCCGACGCTGGAGGTCCGCCGCGCCCTCCTCGCCGAGGGCGGGAACGAGCCGGCGCTTGGCCCGGCCCGGCACCGGGGCGCGGGCGAAGATCGCGATCCCGGCCCTCACCCGCGCCCGCCCCCGGGGCCGCCCCCGTACCGGTAGTGTCGCGCGAGCCGTTCGGGGCTCACTCCGAGCGCGTATGCGCCCCGGATCCACCACATGAGCGCGGTCGTGCGCGCGATCCCGCCCGCCTCCCAGCGCCGGCTCGAGGTAACCACCGGCACGCGCGGACGGACCGGGCGGACGAGCCGCCGGAGCCGGCGGCAGAGCTCCACGTCCTCGAGCAGGGCGAGGTCCGCGAATCCTCCGACGGCCCGGAAGAGATCCCGGGCGACGAAGATCGCCTGGTCCCCGGTCGCGATGCCGCTCAGCCGGGAGCGAAGGGAGATCATGCGCTCGATGACGCGGAAGGCGGGATGCGAGCCGGAGAGCCGCACCGGGAAGCTTCCCCAGCCGGACTTGCGCCCAAGCGCCTCGAATACCACCCGGCCCGCCTCCCCGGGCAACTTCGTGTCGGCGTGCAGGAACACGAACACGTCCCCGGTCGCGGCCTCCGCTCCCGCGTTCATCTGGCGGGCGCGCCCGCGCGGGGCGGCGAGAACCCGGTCCGCGCCGCGGGCCGCCCGCTCGCGGGTCCCGTCGGTACTGCCCCCGTCGGAGACGATGACCTCGTGCCCGCCCTCGCGAAGGGGACGGAGCGCTTCGAGCGCGGCCCCGATGCCATCCGCTTCGTCGAGGACCGGCATCACGATGGAGAGCCGGCCCCGGATCGGATCGGGAGTCAGTTCAGCGCGCCCCCGCAACTGCTCCCCTGCCCCGCCGTGCAGCCGTAGCAGTGGTCGCGGACCACGATCGGGTTGCCGGCGAGGTCCCGGCCGAGGAGGTGCGACAGGTGCACCCGCCCCGAGACCTCCCGGTGGCGGAGCCCGATCCCCAGCATCTGGTTGAAGTCGCAGTCGTACACGTAGCCGCGCCAGTCCACGCTCAGGATGGTGCGGCACATCACCGCGTCGAGGTTGGCCTCCTGGTGCGCGGCGCGAAGGAGCGCCATGTACGGCTCGAACTCGCGCCGCGAGACGAGCATGCTCCCGAACCGCCCGATCGGCATGTTCGCGAGGACGAGGAGGCGGTTGAACCGGACCCCGTGCCGCTCGCCGAGCTGCCGCCGGTACCCGGCCTCGAGCTCGCGCTGGGGCGGCGGCAGCACCGGCCCCTGGGGGTTGAACACGAGATGGAGGTCGAGACCCGTGCCCGGATCGCCGTAGCCGAGCCGGTTGAGGCGCCGCAGCCCGTCGATGCTCCGCTCGAAGACCCCCTTCCCCCGCTGGCGGTCGACGTTGTCCTCCTCATAGCAGGGCAGCGAGGCGACCACCTCCACCTCCCGCGAAGCGAGGAACTCGGCGAGCCCCGCCTCGACCTGCTCCGGCTCCTCGAGAACGGTGAGATTGCAGCGGTCCATCACGTGGACCCCGAGCGCGCGGGCGGAGTCGACGAGATGGCGGAAGGGGGCGTGGAGCTCCGGGGCGCCCCCGGTGAGGTCGAGGTTCGCGGCGCCCGAGGTGCGAAGAAAACCGAGCACGAGATCCGCCGTCTCCCGGGTCATCTCCTCGGTGCGGCGCGGACCGGCGTTGACGTGGCAGTGCAGGCACGACTGGTTGCAGCGGTAGCCCACGTTGACCTGGAGGGTGTCGATCCGCGCCCGGCGGAGCGGCGGAAAGTCGGTGGATTCGAGCAACGGCAGGGTCGCGTGCATCGAGAGGTTTCCTGGGCGCGCGCCGCGGCCCCGGGGGCAGCCGGGCGCCGGGAGGGGCCGCCGGTCAATCGGCTAGTGTAGCCGCCCCGCGCCGCTTCACGGTAGAATCGCCCCCGCACGGGGCCGTAGCTCAGACGGGAGAGCGTCGCGTTCGCAATGCGAAGGTCGGGAGTTCGATCCTCCTCGGCTCCACCACATCCCCGCCCGCGCCAGCCTTCCAACTCCGGGACATGCACGACGCGCCACTCCTTGCCGGGCTGAAGGTCATCGACGCGGGCAGCTTCATCGCCGCGCCCGCGGCAGCCACCGTGATGGCCGACCTCGGAGCGGACGTCATCAAGCTCGAGCCGCCCGCGGGGGACCCCTTCCGGTACCTCCGCCACGCCCCCGGGAACCCTCCCTGCGAGGTGGACTACGGCTGGCTCGCGGACAACCGGAACAAGCGCGGCCTCGCCCTCGACCTCAAGACCGAGGCGGGGCGAGGCGCCCTCTACCGGCTCATCCGGGATACGGACGTCTTCGTCACCAACCTCCCCCTCGCCGCGCGCGAACGGCTCGGGGTCGGCTACGAGGACCTCGCGCCGCTGAACGATCGGCTCATCTACGCCTCCCTCACCGCGTACGGCGAGCACGGCCCGGAACGGCTCAACACCGGCTTCGACAGCACCGCGCTCTGGGCACGGAGCGGGCTGATGGACATGGTCCGCCCCGCTCCGGACTCCCCGCCCGCGAAGTCGCTTCCCGGAATGGGCGACCACCCGACCGCCATCACCCTTTACGCGGCCATCGCCACCGCCCTCTTCCGGCGCGAGCGCACCGGCCGGGGCGGCTACGTCGCCACCAACCTCATGGCGAACGGGCTGTGGTGGAACGCCCTGCACGCGCAGGCGATGCTGTGCGGGGCGGAGTTTCCGCGGCGGCCGGGGCGCGAGGACGCGCCGAGCGCGCTCCACAACTTCTACCGCACCGCGGACGGGCGCTGGCTCCAGCTCGTCGTGATTCCGGAGGACAAGCGCTGGCCCCGGCTCGCCCGGGCCGTCGGGCGGCCGGACCTCATCGGGGACCCGCGCTTCGCCGAGCGTGCGGATCGGCACGCGAACCACCGCGCCCTCATTGCCGAGCTCGACGAGGCATTCGCGACCGCCCCGCTCGCCGAGTGGCGCCGGCGCCTCGACGAGCACGGGGTCTCCTACGGGGTCATCTCGACCTTGCGCGACATTCCCGAGGACCGCCAGATGCGCGAGAGCGGCGCCCTTGCCGCGATCGACGACCCGGGAGCGGGGGCGGAGTACGTGGTATCGACCCCGCTCTGGATCGACGGCGCCCCGCGGACGAGGCCGTCGCGCCCCCCCGCGATCGGCGAGCACTCGGAGGAGATCCTCCGCGAGCACGGCTTCTCGCCGGAGGAGATCGAGGCGCTGCAGGAGGCAGGCGCGATACCCGGCGTCGGCGCGCCCGCGGACCGGAAGCCCTCCCCGGTCGCCGACCCCGCTTGAACGCGGAGCCAAAGCGGGACATCCTTGCACCCGCCGCGCGGAAACCAATGCCCCGGTAGCTCAGATGGATAGAGCGGACGCCTCCTAAGCGTCAGGTCCCAGGTTCGAATCCTGGTCGGGGCACCATCCTTTGCCGGACAGTCACCTGCGGCCACCGTGGTATCCTTCGAGTCGTGGACGCTTCGACCCTCACGATCCTCGGCACCGTGCTTGCGGTCGGGCTTGCGCTCGCCGGGCTCATCATGCGCACCACGACACGGCTCGATCGGCGGATGGACAGATTCGACGATGCGATGGCCTCGTTCCGGGCCGAAATTCTCCGCCTTGCCGAACGGCAGTCGCACGTCGAAGGCCGGCTCGACGAACGAGGCTCCGCCGCCGACTGACTCACCCCCGGGCCCGCGTGCCCCGCTTCGGCCACACGCCGGCGCAGCACGGCAATCAATCGGGGCGTAGCACTCGTTTGGCAAGTGACATCTTCAAGACAATCGCGCGTGAGCGCCCGGAGCCGCGCGGAGACGTGATGAGGATGACCGAACCGCTGCCGTATGACTTCAGCTCCGGGAACACGAACCCGGAGACCTATCCCGGCGAGGCGCTGGCGGAAGCGGCGGCCCGCGTCATCCCGGAGCTCGCGACCGCCCTCAACACCTACCCCGGGAAGCTCGGGCACGAAGGGCTCCGGCGCCTCCTCGCCGCCCGCGAGTCGGCGCGCGAGGGGGTGGAGGTCGACCCCGACCACATCGTCCTCACCAACGGATCGATGCAGGGGGTGACCCTCGTCGCGGAGACGTTCTGCGAGGGAACGGGCGATCGGGTGGTGCTCGAGGAGCTCACCTACAACGGCACCATCGAGGCGTACCGCGCCCTCGGCATCGAGATGGTCGGGGTGCCCGTGGACGGGAGCGGAATGCGTACCGACCGCCTCGCCGGGATCCTCGACGAGATGGCGCGCGAGGGACGCCCGCCCCGGTTCATCTACACCCTCGCGACGTACCAGAACCCGACCGGGGCGATGATGCCGCCCGCGCGCCGCGCCGAGCTCCTCGCGTGCGCGAAGCGCCACGGGTGCCTGGTGGTCGAGGACAACTGCTACGGGGACGTCCACTACGACGGCGAGAAGCCGCCCGCCCTCTACGCGATGGACGACTGGCCGGAACAGGTCCACATCGGGTCGCTCTCCAAGATCTTCGCCCCCGGGGTGCGGCTCGGCTACGTGCTGGCCCGCCCTCCCCTCCTCGACCGGATCCTCGCCCGCCGGCATGACGCGGGGCCGAACACCCTCTCCGCCGCGATCACCACCGAGTACCTCGGGCCGGACCTCTGGGGGCACGTCGAGCGCGCGAACGCGGCCCTCAAGGCGAAGCGCGACGCGATGCTGGCGGCCCTCGAAGCCCACCTCGGCAACTGGTGCTCGTGGTCACGCCCGGTGGGCGGGCTCTTCATCTGGGTACGCCTCCCGGACGGGCTCGACACCGAGGCCCTCGCCGCCCGCGCCGCGGAGCACGGGGTCGGGTTCCGGCCGGGGTCGGAGTACCACGTCGCCGGGAAGGACATCCCGTATATCCGGCTCGCGTTCGGCTTCCCGGACGTCGCGACCATCGAGGCCGGCATCGCCCGCCTCGGAGAGTGCATCCGGGAGGCGATGGTCCCGGCCTGACGGCTCCGGCCGTCGCCCGGCCCCGCCGGTGACCGAGACCCGAACCGCCCGAATCCCGTACGCAGGAAGAACCACGATGACCGCGACGGACCGTGCCGCGACGCGCCAGATGAAGCTCGTCGCCTTCCTCCAGGCGTCGAACTGCTCGAACTACCCCGCGTCCTGGCGCCATCCGCACACCGCGCGGGACTTCCTCACCCCGGAGTACTTCCAGCGCATCGCCCGGACGCTCGAGGCCGGGAAGTTCCACCTTGCGTTCTTCGACGACCGCCTCGCGATGCCCGACCGCTACGGGGACGACATGGCGGAGGCCCTCCGGCAGGGGATCCGGGTGGTCAAGATGGACCTCATCCCCCTCATGACCGCGATGGGGCTCGCGACGAGCCGGATCGGCCTCGGCGGCACCTACTCGACGACCTACTTCGAGCCCTTCCACGTCGCGCGGGTCTTCTCCACCCTCGACCACATGACCGGGGGGCGGGCAGCCTGGAACGTGGTCACCTCGCTCAACGACTCGGAGGCCGCGAACTTCGGGCGCACCGAGCACCCGCCCCACGACCGCCGCTACGACCGCGCCGACGAATTCATGGAGGTGGTCCTCGGCAACTGGGACGCATGGGAGGACGGTTCGGTGCTCTACGACCGGGACGGCCTCGGCTTCGCCGATCCGGCAAGGGTGCATCGTCTCGACTACGAAGGGGAGTGGTTCCGGACCCGCGGCACCTTTACCGTGCCGTGGACCCCCCAGGGGCGCCCGGTGATCATCCAGGCCGGGCAGAGCGGGCGCGGACGCGAGTTCGCGGCGCGCTGGGGGGAGATCCTCTTTGTCATCTACCCGAGCCTGGAGTTCGGCCGCCCTGTCTACCGCGACATGAAGGCCGAGATCGCGGCTGCCGGAAGGGACCCCGACCAGGTCACGATCTGCCCCGCCGTCTACTGCGTCACCGGCGAGACCCGCGCCATCGCCGAGGACAAGGCGGCGTTCATCGAGGGGCTCGCGACGCCGCTCGACACCCTCGTGCTCCTCGCCGAGGTCCTCAACTTCGACTTCGCGGCCCACCCCCTCGACGAGCCGCTGACCGCCGGCGACCTCGAGTCGATGACCGGGCTCCAGGCGATCCGGGACCGGGTCGTGCGGCAGGCGGGGGAGCGCCCGACGCCGCGCGACTTCGTGAACGTGAGCCGTCGCGGGACGGTGCGCGAGCTGCCGCTTTTCGTCGGCACCCCGAGCGAGGTGGCGGACGGGCTCCAGGAGTGGTTCGAGGAGGCGTGCGACGGGTTCGTCGTCGCCGCGACCCATATCCCGGGCGCCTACGAGGACTTCGTGCGGCTCGTGGTGCCCGAGCTCCAGCGCCGCGGCATCTTCCACCGCGACTACGCGGGCCCGACCCTCCGCGAGAACCTCGGCCTCCCCTTCCCCGCCCGCGGCGACTGGAAGAGCGTCTGAGCGAACTCAGGCGGCGGCGAGGACCGCGGCGCGGGTCGCCGCGTACTCCGACTCGTCCTGGGAGGCAGCCCAGATGACCGCGGTGTCCAGGCCGGCCTTCGCGTACTCGTCGAGCCGGGAGCGCACCTCATCCGCGGAGCCGACGAGGCCGAGACGCTGCACGAATTCGTCGGAGAGGGCGGCGTTCGTCTTCTCCCGGTCGCGCTCGGCGAACCCCGCCTGGATCTGCTCCGCCTCGCGCGGGCGCCCGAGCCACGCGAGGAAGCTCGCGTACACCCCGGTCGAGTAGTAGCCGAGGGCGACGCGGCGCATCGCCTGGGTCCCCGCCGCGGCGTCGTCGGTGACGAAGGTGTTGAGGAGGGACACGATCTCGAGGTCCTCGACCCGCCGCCCCGAACGTTTCGCACCCGTGTCCACGTGCTCGAGGACCCGCGGCAGGAGCTCCGAGGGGGTGAGGTTGAGGACCACCCCGTCCCCGATCTCGCCCGCGAGCTCCAGCATCCCGGGCCGGAGGGCGGCGATGTGGATCGGCATCCCGCCCTCGAGGCGCGAGGTGAGCCGGAACCCGTGGGAGCGGACCGTCTCCCCGTCGTACGCGGTGCGCTCGCCGGTGAACATCCGGCGCATGAGCTCCACCGTCTCGCGCACCCGGGTCAGGGGCTTGCGAAACTCCATCCCGTACCACCGCTCGATCATGGTCTGGCTGGAGGAGCCGACCCCGAGGACCACCCGGTCCGGCGCGATGTGCGAGAGGGCGACCGCCGATGCGGCGAGCACCGCGGGGGGACGGTTGAAAACCGGGACGATGCCGAGGCCGATCCGCACGCGGCTCGTGCGCGCACCGATGGCGGCAGCCGCGGTGAGGGCGTCCATCCGCCCGTTGCCGTCCGTCATCCAGATGCTCTCGAATCCTTCCGCCTCGGCCTGGACCGCGTTGTCGATGGGGTTCCAGTCGCCCGGATAGCCCATCACGTTGATTCCGATCTTCATGAATTCCTCTCGATGGTGGTGGTGGTAGTGGCGGTGGTGGACATGGGTACGGGTTCGAAGCCGGCGCTCGAAGCCTCCCGGAGAGCGAGATACCCGAGCACGAGGGCGAGAAGGAGGGCGATGAGGACGTTGCGCACCATCGTCCCGATGGGGGGCGCGGCGGCGAGGATCCCTTCCGGGCGGAAGGGGTGGAGCACCGCGTCCGCGGCGCGGGCGGCCCAGGCGACGAGTCCGCTGCGGCCGGCGAGGACCGGGGCGAACAGGCGCCCGGCAAGGCCCGCCGCCGAAGGGCCCCCGCCCCCCGGGCGCCAGAGCCGATCGACGTCCAGGGTGACGGTGAGGGTCCGCTGCATGATCGGCAGCAGCAGGAAGAACGCGAGCCCGGAGAAGAGGAGAAGCTGGAGCGCGTTCACCACGTGGGGAGCGGTGTACGGAGCGTAGTCGACGGGAAACGGAAGCAGCCGGTAGAGGGGGTCGGGCCAGACCCCGATTCCGATGCAGAGCGCGGCGAAGAGGACCATGGCCACGCGCATGTTCCAGGGCGGATCGGGGGGCCGGAGCCCCGAATCCTTCTGGAAGAACACGAACCATGGGAACTTGATGCCCGCGTGCAGGAACACCCCCGCCGAGGCGGCCATGAGGAGGAACCAGGTGACGGCGAGCGCCTCGTCGGTTGCCGCCTGCGCGATCATAGACTTGCTGACGAAACCGGAGGTGAGGGGGAAGGACGAG
>JAJDXW010000350.1 GCA_022823045.1 Gammaproteobacteria bacterium | reverse complement strand
AAGGTGCCGGGCCAGGTCGAGGAGACCATCCGGAGCGCACACGCGAGCACGCTCGACTGGCGCACGCTCCTTCGCCGCTACATGACCGACGCCGCGAGCCACGACTATAGCTGGAGCGTCCCCAACCGGCGCTTCATCGACACCGGGCTCTACCTCCCGTCCATCCGCTCCGAGGGCATCGAGACGATCGCCTTCATCATCGACGTCTCGAGCTCGCTCCCGACCACGACGCTCGCCGAGTTCTGGGCGGAGCTGCGCGAGGTCGCAGCCGAGATCCGGCCCGAGAGCGTCATCGTGCTCCAGGTCGACACGATGCTTCGGGACGTGGCCGAGTACGCCGCCGACGACCTGCCCGAGGAGATCGTGGTCAAGGGCCGGGGCGGCACCGACTTCCGGCCGGGTTTCGCCTGGCTCGACGCGCAGGGGATACAGCCCGGCGTGTGCCTCTACTTCACCGACATGGAGTGCTCCGACTACCCCGAGCACGAGCCCCCGTTCCCGGTTGCGTTCTGTGACTACGGAGACGAGACGAGCCCGTGGCGGTACCCCGCGCCCTGGGGCGAGCACATCCGGATCGCCGCCTGACCTCCGAGGGAGGGGCACACCGCCCCTCGATGCTCCGCCACACCACAACGGGAGGATCACCGCATGATCCCCACCGCCACCTGCCAGTACTGCGGCTGGAACGGACCGGCCGACCAATGCGGCCCGCTGAAGAACGCCTGGGAGCGCGTGCAGCCGGGCGACCCGATGCCGGCGGGCGAGTGCCCGAAGTGCAACGCCTCGGCCCTGCTCGACGAGCCCGAGCCGTGCCTGCGGATTGTCACCACGCGCGAGCCCGGTTGCGCCACGCACGTCCCGTCTCGCAACGTCGCGCAGGCGCTGGCCCGCGTCATGCCGCTCGCCGGCCACGCGTCGAGCTACCGCGTCCAGGACATCGAAGGCGCCGGCTTCCGCGTCGCCGTCTACCACACGTCTCCATACCGCCAGATGGTCCCGGACGGCTATCTGCGGATGGTGACGGCGTGAGGCCGGGGAGGCACCCGATGCATCTCCGCCCCGGTCCCACGTTCCATCGCACCCCCACCAACGAGGCCCACCCCATGAAGACCACCCGCGACTTCCGGCCGCTCACCGACCGCTACCACTTCGACACCGGCCCCTGCTCGTACGGCAACGGCTTCGCGCAGGTCGACACGCGCCAGGACGCCTCGTACTTCGGTTCGTGGGTGTCCCCGAGCCGGCGCACCATCGTGAGCTTCAGCGAGGGCGACGTGACCACCACGGTGTGCGAGACCGACAAGGAGTTCGTCGCCGAGCTCCGCGAGCTCGCCCGGTGGACCGACGAGGCCGGCTACGGCCCGATGAAGATCGACGCAGTGTTCCACGACGAGCTGCGCCAGGCGTTCGAGAAGCTCGGCCTCGCCGATCTGCTGCACTGAGCGCCGCGCGCCCGCCCCGCTTCCGAACCCTCCCTGTCACGCCCGCCCCGCCTCGCTCCCCCGCGCCTTCCCCCGTCCGGGCTCCGGCCCGTTCGTCCCGCCTTCCGGGCGAGCCGCCATCGGACCGGCCGCCGGCCGGAGCCTCCCCTTGCGTGCATCCCGCGTGCTGGGCGCGGCGCCGCCCGGAGGCGGGGCCGACGCCGGGCCGGGCGAAGGAGGGTCCGGGAGCGGGAGCGTTCGCCGGTCCTCTCCGTCCCCTCGCAATCCGGAGCGCGCCCATGACCCATCCCGACCGCTGCGCGTCGTTCGACACCGATGCGACGGTGCGCGCCGCGCGCATGCTCATCGACCGGGAGCCCGGTCCCGCCACACGCCTCGACGCCTTCCTCCTGCTCGCGGGCCAGGAGCACCTGTGGCGCCGCGACGGCCCCGGCGCCGACTTCGCCGAAGCGGTGCGCCGCTACGAGGCCGCGGCCGGCATCACCCTCGCCCGGCCCCTGTCGCCGCCGTCGTTCGGCGTCGTCAAGTGGCGCGGCGCCGAGCACCGTCACGAGGTCGCGGTGTGGCTCGCCGGGCGCTTTCTCGGCTGGCTCTCGAGCCCGACGCGCCGGTGCTGCCGCTCCGCCTGCGACTGGCGCGCCGATACCCGCCTGCTCGTCTCGCTCGGCCTCTCGCGCGAGGCCGCCCGCGACGAGCCGCCGCGCGCGCTGCCCGATGCCGAGCGCCGCGTGACCGAGCTCGCGCTCGCCGGCGTCGTCGATCCGCGATGGGCGGATCGTGCCGGGCGGGCCTCCTCGTAAATCCCGCGATCCACGGCGGCCCGGCCCAGGCGCTCTCCGACGCGCCTGCGCCGATCCCGCCTCCCGCCTCCGGCCCTCTCCGGCCGCTCCGCCCCGCGGGCGCGCCGCCGAGAGCCGGAGCGGGGCGGGCCCCGGGCGGGCGCGGAACGGCCGGAGAGGGCCGTGTCCTCCGCGCCCAACCAACCATCCATTCATGGAGATTCGCATGAACCCGACGACTTCCATGCACGAGCCGGCGATCCGGGACATCCCGCTCTGCCGGCTCGCGCTTGCGCCCGAGAACGTGCGCAAGACCCCGCCCGACGA
>JAJDXW010000036.1 GCA_022823045.1 Gammaproteobacteria bacterium | reverse complement strand
GCGGCCGATCGCGAGCATCTGCTGCTCGCCTCCGGAGAGGTATCCGGACTGGACGGAGATCCGCTCCCCGAGCCGCGGGAAGTAGGTGAGTACCCGGTCGACGTCGTCCCGCACCTGGCGCCAGTCGCGATTGGTGTGAGCCCCCGCGATGAGGTTCTCGCGCGCGTTCAGGTGCTCGAACACGCGCCGCCCCTCGAACACTTGGGCAAGCCCGAGCTTGACGACGTCCGACGGGTCGCGGCGGTCGATGCGGGTACCCTGGAAGTCGATGGAGCCCCGTGTCACCTCGCCCCGCTCCGACTTGAGCAGGCCCGAGATGGCCTTGAGGGCGGTGGACTTCCCGGCGCCGTTGGAGCCGAGAAGGGTCACGATCCGGCCCTCCGGAACGTGCAGGTAGACACCCTTCAGGACGAGGATGATGTTGTCGTAGATGACCTCGATATTGTTGAGGGTCAGCATGCCGGATCCCGTCCTCCCCGCCGTGTTTCGGCGCCGGGGCTCGGTCTCGTACCCGGGGTTGCCGTGGGATGGACGGGGAGGCGGGTTGCCGCAACCCGCCTCCCCTGGCTTCTCATCGGCCCGCGGCTCGATCGCCGCCTAGGCCTTGGGCGGCTCGGCCTTCTCGACGTGATCCATGATCACGTCGCGGTAGCCCTGAAACCAGTCCGTGATCGGCACCCAGGCGCCGTCGCGCACCTGCCACACCTGCACCCAGCCGCCGCCTTCGTGGTCTTCCGGCGTGATGTTGAGCGGGGGCAGGAAGCCGCCGAGCGAGAAGTCGCTGATCGACTCGAAGCCCTTGCGGACGTCGTCGCCGGTCACGTTGTCGGCCCCGACCGCCTCGATGGCGTTGGCGATTGCCCGTGCGTGCAGGGCGCCGATGAACACGCCGCGGTTGTAGTACACGCTGACCGCCATCTTGTCGTCCGGTGCCGGCTTGCCTTCCTCGGCGTACATCGCCTTGATCTGGTCGATGACCTTGTGGTTCTGGCCGACCCCGGCGAACTGGAGAGCCTGGTAGCCTTCCGCCGCCTCCCATCCGGCCGCCTGCATGTCCGCCTCGGACGCCGCCCAGACGAAGCCGATGACCCGGTTCATGGGGAACCGGAGCCGGCTCAGCTCCTTGATGGAGACCGCGGGGGCCTTGCCGAAGGTGTGGTTGATGACCCAGTCGGCCTTGTAGTTGCGCACGATGTCGAGCACCTGCGGGCGCATGTCCACTCCAGGGGGCGGGACCGCGAACTCGCGCATCTCGAATCCGACCTGACCCTGGATGTCCCGAAGCACCTCGAGGGGTTCGCGGCCGGCCGGGTTGTCGTAGTAGAGATAGGCGACCTTGGGCAGGCCCGACTGGCCGGACGCCTTCCATTCGTCCATCACGAACTGGACGGCGGCCCCTGCCTGCGACCAGTACGTCGCCGCGACGGGGAAGATGTAGGGATAGCTCTTGCCGTTCGCCGCCCCCGCGCTTCCGAATCCGGGCGAGGTGCCGGGCACCTGGTCGGTGGTGAGCTTGGGGGTGAGCGCATAGGTGTGCGGGGTGCCGTAGAGGCCGTAGCTCACGTGCCCGGCCTCCTTGGAGCGTTCGTACGCTTCGACGCCGCGCGGCACGTTGTAGCCGTGATCGATCTCGAAGGCCCGGACCGTGTTGCCCTCTCCGAACATC
The DNA here is from genome assembly GCA_022823045.1 of Gammaproteobacteria bacterium. Taxonomy (GTDB): domain Bacteria; phylum Pseudomonadota; class Gammaproteobacteria; order HK1; family HK1; genus JAJDXW01. The sequence goes on along the minus strand of JAJDXW010000036.1, from coordinate 4,997 downwards.
CCCGTCTTGTTGGCGAGGCGGATGTAGTCGTGGGCGCCGTCGCAGAGGAAGTTTCCGACGAGCTGAGTGGGTCCGGAGCGGTCGCACTGGAACCCGAGCACGAGCTCCCGGGCGGATGCGGTGCCGGCCGCGAGGGCGGCGGCGAGTGCCGCGCCTGTGAGGGCGAGCGTCGCGATTCTTGGATGCTTCATTTTGTCATCCTCCGTTTGCCTGGAGTTTGAAAGCGCGGTCCAATCGTCTCTCTGCGGACGAATATAACCCACTAGACGCCTTGAGCGGCCCGGAGATTGACAGATGAGTCAAGTTTTCGAAGCGGGTTTCCGGCATGAGAGGTACGAGGCTGCTACCGGTATGGCATGCCGCGGTTCGGAGGAACTCGGCGGCTTCGAACATGTCTCGTCGGTCTGAGGGCAGCCTCGCTACACATAGGGGAAGGGCCACACCCGGAAGTAGTCGGTGAAGTTTCGCCACATCTTCGCGAGGCCGTCCGGCTCGACGACCAGGAAGAACATGATGAGGCCGCCGAACATGATGAGGTTCCACTGGGGCATGATGGCCGACGCGGCCGCGTCGTCCCAGCCGAACACGGCTCCGCCGACCCCGCGGAGAATGAAGTCGAGGGCGATTGGCAGCATCGTGATGAAGATGGCGCCGAAGATCGATCCGAGGATGCTGCCGAGGCCGCCGATGATGCACATCGCGAGGAACTGGATGGAGATGAGCAGGGTGAAGCTCTCGAAGTTCGCGATCGAGTAGAAGTAGGTGTAGAGCACCCCGGTGATCCCGGCATAGAACGAAGCGATGCCGAAGGCGACCAGCTTGGTGCGGAAGATGTTGATCCCGATGATCTCGGCCGCGATGTCCCGGTCCCGGACCGCGATGAAGGCACGGCCCAGGTGGGAGCGGAACAGGTTGAGCGCGAACAGGATCCCGATCGCGAGGACGATGTAGATGAGGTAGTAGTAGTGGAGGTTCGCCTCCATCTTGCGGACCACGAGGGCGCCGTCCTCGATCCAGGGAAAGGTGGGAGGCTGGATGTAGATCGAACCCTGCGCCCCGCCGCTCAGCCACGACCAGTGGTTGATGACCCATTCGATGATGAGCTGGGCGGCGAGGGTCGAGACCGCGAGATAGAGCCCTTTGATGCGAAGGGAGGGGATGCCGAAGAACATGCCGACGAGCGCGGCCGCGCACCCTCCGCCGAGCATCGCGATGATCCAGTGGGTGCCCGGGAACTCGCGCAGGATCACCGCCGCGGTGTAGGCCCCGACCGACATGAAGGCCGCGTGGCCCACCGAGATCTGCCCCGTGTAGCCGACCAGGATGTTGAGCCCGAGCGCGCCCAGGGACGCGATGCCGATGAGGTTGAGGACCCCGAGCCAGTAGGAGCCGCTCTGCCACGGAATGATCACGAACACCACGAGGGCGACGACCGCGACCGCGATCTTGGGAAGCGGGGTGCGGTAGATCGCGAGGTCTTCGGCGTAGGTCCGCTTGAAGGTGCCCGTTTCGCGGTTGATCACGTCTCGATCTCCCTACACGCGCTCGATGATCTTCTCGCCGAACAGCCCGTAGGGCTTGAACATGAGGACGAGGATCATGAGGACGTAGGGTGTCAGGTCCTTCGTGCCGCCGCCGACCAGGGGATCGAGGAACCCGGCCGCGAGGCTTTCTATGAGGCCGATGATGAGGCCCGCGACGATCGCGCCGATGATGCTGTCGAGCCCGCCGAGGATCACCACCGGAAACACCTTGAGGCCGATGAGGGCGAGCTGGGTGTCGACGCCGCTCGCGTTCCCCCAGAACACGCCGCCGACGAGAGCGACCACCCCGGCAATGGCCCACGCGATGCCGAAGAAGGTCTTGACGTTGATCCCCATGGCGAGGGAGACCTGCTGGTCGTCGGCGATGGCGCGGAGCGCGATTCCGTACCGGCTCTTGATGAAGAACCATCCGACGGCGGCGAACCCGATGCCGGAGCACACGGCGGCGACGAGCTCGATCCGGTTCAGCAGCAGGTCGCCGATGAAGATGGGATAGTCGTCGATGGGGAGGGGAACCGACCGGGTCTCCACTCCGAAGAGGAGCTGCGCCGTCCCTTGCAGGAACGAGGCGAGCCCGATGGTGGCCATGATGACCGCGACCACCGGCCGGCCGATGAGATGGCGCAGCACCGCCCACTCCACGAGCAGCCCCACCAGCACCATGACCACGAGGGCGAGGAAGGCCGCGACCACGATGTTGAAGTCGAGCGAGAGGATCCAGAACGCGATGACGTAGCCCGCGAACATCACGAACTCGCCCTGGGCGAAGTTGATGACCTGGGAAGCCTTGTAGATGAGCACGAATCCGAGGGCCACGATCGAGTAGAGCGACCCGATGAGCAGTCCGTTCAACATGAGCTCGACGTAGTACACGCTGTTCTCCTCTTTGCGCCCGCGGACGGCGCGAATCCGCGCCGCCCCCGGCGTGGGCGCGCCCTCAGTCGGCCGCCGCCCGCATGTCCCCGTTCGCGGCGGCGTCCATGTCCATCACTCGCAGATCCGCGTGGATGGACCCGGTGGACCCGTCTTCGTACGTGACCGTGATGTCGGTCTCCACACGGCCGAGGTCGCTGTACAAGGCCTCGATGATCTCGCCGTAACGCTCGGCGATGACTCCCCGGCGGATCTTCCGGGTGCGGGTGATCTCTCCGTCGTCCGCGTCGAGCTCCTTGTTGAGGATGAGGAAGCGCCGGATCCGGGCCCCCGCGAGCGCGCTGTCCGCCGCGAGGCTCCGGTTGATCCGGTCCACCTCGCCTTGGATGAGGTCGTACACCTCGTCCTTCTGCGAGAGGTCCTGGTAGCCGGAGTACGCGACCCCCCGGCGCTCCGCCCAGTTCTCCATCGCCTCGAGGTCGATGTTGATGATGGCCGCCACGTAGTCGCAGTCCTTCCCGAGGGTCACCGCTTCCTTGATGTACGGGGAGAACTTGAGCTTGTTCTCGAGGAACTGGGGCGCGAACATGGTTCCGTCGTTGAGGTGGCTCACGTCCTTCGCCCGGTCGATGACCCGCAGGTGCCCCCGGTCGTCGACAAAGCCGGCGTCTCCGGTCGCGAGCCACCCGTTCTCGTCGAGGGTCTCCCCGGTCGCGTCGTCGTTCTTGTAGTAGCCGTGGAACATCTGCGGGCCGCGGAGCTGGATCTCCCCCGTATCGGAGATGCGGATCTCGGTCGACGCGAGCGGGCGCCCCACCGTCTCGGAGTTCGCCTCCCCGTCGGGCTGGTAGACGCAGGCCGACGAGCTCTCCGTCATGCCGTAGAGCTGCTTGAGGTTGATTCCCATCGCGCGGATGAAGTCGAAGGTGTCGGGGCCGAGGGGGGCGCCGCCGGTATAGGCCCGCCGTACCCGGGTCATGCCGAGGAGGTCGCGGAGCGGTCGCCGCACGAGCCACTCGCCCACCGTGTTCAGGGCCGCGAGCCCCGCGGGCACCGGGTCGCCCACCTGCCGCATCCGTTCCACGCGCACCGCGACGTCCATGAACCGCCGGTAGAGCCCGCGCTTCAGCCAGTCGGCCTCGCCCATCAGGACCTGGATGCGGGTCAGCATCGCCTCCCAGTAGGCGGGCGGCCCCACCATCACGGTGACCCCGATCTCGCGGAAGTCCCGCCGCGTGGTCTCGCGGTTCTCGGGGCAGTTGATGGTGAGGCCGAAGCAGATCGCGGCCGCCACCGACAGCCACGAGTCGCCCACCCACGCCATCGGCAGGTAGGCGATGAGCTCGTCCCCGGTCCGCCAGTCTTCGGCGATCCTCGATTCCTCGACGGAGGAGAGCAGGTTGTCGTTGGTGAGCATCGCCCCCTTGGGCGCGCCGGTGGTCCCCGACGTGTAGCAGAGCATCGCGGTGTCCGCGCCCGTGCCAGCGGCAAGCTCGCGGTCGAAGAAGTCGGGGTGCTCGCGCCCGAACTCGTCGCCCATCGCCTGCACGGCGGGAAAGGACGCGAGCCACGGGTCGTCCACGAGCTCGAGGCCGCGGGGATCGTCGAACACCACCTTCTCCACGTTCCCGAGCCGATCCCGGATCTCGAAGACCTTGTCCACCTGCTCCTCGTTCTCGGCCACGATGAGCTTCGTGTCCGCGTGCTCCAGCACGTAGCCGAGCTCGGTGGCGATGGAGTCCTGGTAGACCGCGAGGGAGATGCCGCCGATCGACTGCGCGGCGACCTGGGCGAAGTAAAGGCGCCGGCGGTTGTCGCCGATGACCGCGAGCTTGTCGCCGCGCCCGAACCCGAGCTTCGCGAGCCCGAGGGCGAACCGGCGGACCTCGTCCGCGTACTCGGCCCAGGTCACCGTCTGCCAGATGCCGTATTCCTTCTCGCGGATCGCGTCGCGGCCGGCGAGCGGGCCGCGGCCGTTCGCCTGGAGAATCTTGGCCAGGGTGTCGTCGGTCATGCTTCGCTCCGATCGCGCGAGATCGCGTGCTCCTTGCCGAGGTACGCCTCGATGACCACCTCGTCGTTGCGCACGTGGTCGGGGGTCCCTTCCGAGATCTTCCTCCCCTGGTCGAGGACGATGATCTGGTCGGAGATGTCCATGACCACCCCCATGTCGTGCTCGATGAGGACGACGGCGGTGTCCGACATCTCCACCACGTCGAGCACGTAGCGGCAGATCGATTCCTTCTCCTCGAGGTTCATGCCCCCCATCGGTTCGTCGAGGAGCAGCACCTTGGGGTCCGCGGCGAGGGCGCGCCCGAGCTCCACCCGTTTCTGCAGGCCGAGGGGGAGGCTCCCCGCCGGAGCGGTGCGGATGTCGGTGATGTTGAGGAAGTCGATGACCTCCTCCGCCCGGCGCCGGTGCTCGATCTCCTCCCGGCGGGCCGAGCCCCAGAACACCCCGCACTTGAGCACGCCGCTCTTCATCAGCATGTTGCGGCCGAGGAGGATGTTGTCGAGGACCGACATTCCGGCGAAGAGGGCCACGTTCTGGAACGTGCGGGCGATCCCGTGCCGGGCGAC
>JAJDXW010000262.1 GCA_022823045.1 Gammaproteobacteria bacterium | reverse complement strand
ACACGCGCAGGCCCGAGGGCTGATCGTCCGGCCCATCGGCAACCTGTGCGTTCTGTCGCCGGCTCTCACCCTGACCACGGATGAGATCGATCGGATCGTCGCCATTCTCGGGGAATCCATCGAAGCGACCATTTCCGACCTCGATCGAGAAGGAGTTGCGGGTAGCTGAGCTTCCCGCTCCATTCACTCGTTCGCCGCCGGCACCATCCGCCCGTTGCGCACGTCGCGGGCGGGTCGCTTCTCCACCCGGCTCGCGATCATCCGGCGGGCGCCCCGCCCTGGCCGAGACACCGGACGAGGCGCGGCACCTCCTTGAACTCGTGCACCACGAAGTCCGGGGCGAGCTCGTCGATCGGGTCCGTGCGGTAGCCATAGCTGACGAGGATCACCGGCACACCGGCATTCCGGGCCGTCTCGACGTCGGTGCGGCTGTCGCCGATCAGCACCGAGCGTTTCGGGTCGCCGCCCGCCCGTTCCGCGGCCGCCTCCAGGGTGCGCCGGTCCGGCTTGCGAAAGGCGAAGGTATCGCCGCCGACGACGGCGTCGCCGAAGTGGTCGAGCCCGAGCTCCGCGAGCATCCGGCGGGCGAGATCCTCGGGCTTGTTGGTGCAGACGGCGAGGAGATGGCCGCGCCGGGCCAGCGCGCGAAGGGCACCGTGAACGCCGGGGTAGGGACGGGACTCGCGCGTGAGCCGCGTCCGGTACACGTCGAGGAAACGGTCGAACATTCGGGTGGTATCGAACCGCGCCGGGGCGCCGACCCGCGCCAGGGCCCGTTCGATGAGCACGAGCGCCCCGCCGCCCACGAGAAGACGGATCTCCTCGAACGGCACGGTGGGGACCCCCTGCTCGGCGAGAACCGTGTTGAGCGCGGTGGAGAGATCCGGAGCGCTGTCGACGAGGGTGCCGTCGAGGTCGCAGACGACGGTAAGCCCTTGCGCTGGCGACGCGTTCCCGGTCATGACCGGAGTGCGCTCCGCGGGCCGGAGGGTGCCCCGGACCCGGCGTACCCTTGCGGAGCGCGTCTGCATGGAGGGAAATCAGACATGTGGCGTCCGTGCGGTCCCGTCTGCACCATCCCGAACGGCCGTATGTTCCGTGCACGGCCGAAAGTCCGCCCGCGCGGGCCGCCCCCCGACACCGGGCGCCGGGCGCCGGGCGTCGGGCGGGGAACCGAGCTCTCCCCGGCGCGGAGCCCCGTGCCATAATCGCGCCGGTTCCGCCGAGTCTGCCCTCGATGAAGCTCGTCCACTACTTCGACTACAAGAGCCCCTACGCTTACCTCGCGCAGGAAGCGACCTTCGCGCTCGCCGAAAGGGCCGGCGCCGACCTCGAGGTGTGGCCCTACTCCTTGCACATTCCCGACTTCCTCGGCTCCGCGGAGGTTGACGCCGAAGGGCAGGTCGTGTCGCAGAACCGGAACGAACACCAGTGGCGCCGGGTCCGGTACAGCTACATGGACTGCCGCCGGGAGGCCAATCGCCGGGGTCTCACCATCCGCGGGCCACGGAAGATCTTCGACAGCACCTGCTCTCACGTCGGATTCCTCTGGGCGAAGGAGCAAGGCGGCGGATTCCGGGCCTACCACGAGACGGTGTACGAGAAGTTCTGGCGCCGCGAGCTCGACATCGAGGACCCCGAGGCCATCGAGGGGACCCTTGCCGCCTCCGGGGTCGAGGTTCGGGGATTCCGCGATTACCTCGGGCACGACGGACCGCGGCGGCTCGAAGTGGTCAAGCAGGAAGCGGAAGCGACGGGCGTGTTCGGGGTGCCGGGCTACCTGGTCGGCGACGAGCTCTTTTGGGGCGCGGAGCGCCTCGACCGGGTTGCGGAGCGCCTCGGCGTCTGACGTCCGTCTCCCCTACCGGGATGCTTCTCGCGAACCCGGCTTCCGCCGCGCTAGCTTCACGCTGCGGTCGCCGATCCGCCCGCGGGGGCACGAGAGTCGGTGACTTCCGCGGGTTATTCCTCTTCTTCGACCTCGACCGGCCGATCGACCAGCTCGACCACCGCCATCGGCGCGGCGTCACCGGCCCGGTAGCCGTTCCGCAGGATTCGCACATACCCGCCCGGCCGCTCGCGGTAGCGCGGCCCGAGCTCGTTGAAGAGCTTGGTGACCGCCGCGCGGCTCCGGATCCGGTTGAACGCCAGCCGGCGCCGCGAGTGATGGTCCTGCTTGGCGAGGGTGATGAGCGGCTCCACGACTCGGCGCAGCTCCTTCGCCTTGGGCACGGTGGTCCGGATCATCTCGTGGTCCACGAGCGACGCCGCCATGTTGCGGAACATCGCCTTGCGGTGGGCGGAGGTTCGATTGAGGTGGCGGCCGCTCTTTCTGTGTCGCATGGCGGGGGACTCCTCGACGGGCGTCGTCAGACTTCGGCCCGCAACGGACCGGGGTGCTCCTGCAGGTAGTCCACGGGCGGCCAGCTCTCGAGCTTCATCCCGAGCGAGAGTCCCTGCTCGGCCAGCACCGTCTTGATCTCGGTGAGCGACTTCTTGCCGAGGTTTGGCGTGCGAAGGAGGTCGGTCTCCGTGCGCTGGATGAGGTCGCCGACCCGCTCGATGCCTTCGGCCTTCAGGCAGTTCGCCGAGCGCACGGTCAGCTCGAGCTCGTCGACCTTGCGGAGCAGCCCCGGGTCCATGTCCGCAGAGTGTCGTCCCCCGACCGAGTCCGCGGCCAGATCCGGGGCGGAGAACGTGGAGAGGAGGTTCTGGAGCTGACTCGAAGCGAGCCGCACCGCGCGCTCGGGCTCAATCGTCCCATTCGTCTCGACCTCCAGCACGAGCTTGTCCAGGTCAGTGCGCTGCCCAAAGCGAGCGTTGTCGACCTGGTAGCTCACGCGGCGCACGGGCGAATAGGAGGCGTCCAGGGGAAGCCGTCCGATGAGTCGCTCCGTTTCGTCGGGATCGACGCGGGCAGACGCGGGCTCGTAGCCTGTTCCTTTGGCCACCTGCATGGTCATCGAAAGCTCGCCTTCCTTCATCAGGTGCGCGATCACGTGGTCGGGATTGGCGATCTCCACGTCGTGCCCGACCTCGATGTCTCCCGCGCGGAGCACGCAGGGGCCCTTCGCGCTCACCGACAACTCGACCGCGTCACGGGCATTCGTCTGAACCGCGATCTCCTTGAGATTGAGCAGGATCTCGGTGACGTCCTCCTGCACGCCCTCCATCGTGGAGTACTCGTGGAGCACGCCGTCGATCTGGGCCTCCACGATCGCGCAGCCCGGCATCGACGACAGCAGCATCCGCCGCAACGCGTTCCCGAGGGTGTGTCCGAAACCGCGATCGAGTGGATCGAGGGTGATGCGGGCCGCATGGAGACCGAGCGGTTGAACATCCAGCCTCGGAGGGGGTAGTTCGGTGGCACTTGCCTGCATTTTCTCTCCCGCCCGAGGGCGTCCACGGCCTCGGGAACGTTTCCAAGTGGTGGCGTCTCGCGAGCGAGGCCTACTTCGAGTAGAGCTCCACGACGAGCTGTTCCTGAATGTCCGGTGGCAGCTCGCTACGCTCGGGGACGTGGAGGAACACGCCCTCGAGCTTCTTGATGTCGACGTCGACCCAGCCGGAGAATCCGTACTGCTCGGCGATCTCGATACTTTCGACGATGCGGGCCTGCTTCTTCGCCTTCTCGCGCACCGCGACCACGTCTCCGGGGTCCACGAGGTACGACGGGATGTTGACGACCCGGCCGTTCACCGTGATCGCCTTGTGCGACACGAGCTGCCGCGATTCGGCCCGGGTGGAGCCGTATCCCATGCGGTACACGACATTGTCGAGCCGGCGCTCGAGGAGCTGCAGCAGGTTCTCGCCGGTCGCACCCTTGCGCCTCGCCGCCATGCGGTAGTAGTTACGGAACGGCTTCTCCAGGACCCCGTAGAGCCGCCGGAGCTTCTGCTTCTCGCGAAGCTGCAGTGCATAGTCGGTCTGGCGGGCGCGGGGGCGGCGTCGCCCGATCCCGTGCTGTCCGGGAGGATTCTCGAACCGACACTTGGCCTCGATCGAGCGCCCGCGCTGCTTGAGAAAGAGATCGGTACCCTCGCGGCGGCTCAGGCGACACTTGGGGCCCAGGTATCTCGCCATCGTGTGATTGCTCCTGATTGCTCCTGATTGCCCCTTGGGGGGGTCAGACCCGGCGCTTCTTCGGCGGACGGCAGCCGTTGTGGGGCATGGGCGTCGCGTCGGTGATGCTCATGATCCGGAAGCCCTTGCCGTGCAGGGCACGAACCGCGGATTCCCGGCCGGGTCCAGGTCCCTTGACCCGCACGTCCAGGTTCTGCATCCCGAACTCCTTGACCATGTCGCCGACCCGAGTCGCGGCCACCTGCGCCGCGAACGGGGTGCTCTTGCGCGAGCCGCGAAATCCGCTTCCGCCGGCGGTGGCCCACGCGAGCGCGTTGCCCTGCCGATCGGTGATCGTGATTATGGTGTTGTTGAACGATGCATGGATGTGCGCCACGCCGTCCGCGATATCGCGGCGGATGCGCCGGCGGGTACGTGCCTTCGGTCGGGTCGCCATGTCGGTTACTTGCGGATGGGACGGCGCGGACCCTTGCGGGTGCGTCCGTTCGTGTGCGTGCGCTGCCCGCGCACGGGAAGACTGCGGCGATGGCGCAGCCCGCGATAGCAGCCGAGGTCCATGAGCCGCTTGATGCTCATTCCGACCTCCCGGCGGAGGTCGCCTTCGATGGTGTACCGGCTTACCTCGGCTCGGATCTTCTCGAGCTCGGGCTCGGCAAGGTCCTTGACCGCGACGCTGGGATTGACGCCGGGCGCCTCGCAGACCGCGCGCGACCGGGACCGGCCGATACCGAAGATCTCGGTGAGCGACACCCAGACGTGCTTGCGGTCCGAAACGTTGATTCCCGCGATACGCGCCATGACTCGTTCAACCCTGTCGTTGCTTGTGCCGGGGGTCCGTGCAGATGACCCGCACGACCCGTTTTCTCCGCACGATCTTGCAGTTGCGGCACATCCGCTTCACCGAAGCCCGGACCTTCATCTCACTCTCCCCGGCCAACTGCCGATTCGGTTCCGCATGCCTGCCCGTGCCGGGTCCCGCCGACCCGCCTAGCGCACCACCCCGGTGCGCCCGTAGCCCCGGAGGTTCGCCTTGCGGAGCAACCCCTCGTGCTGGTGGGACATCATGTGCGCCTGCACCTGACCCATGAAGTCCATCACCACCACGACGATGATGAGCAGCGAGGTGCCGCCGAAGTAGAAGGGAACGGACCACTGGACGATCAGGAACTCCGGGAGCAGGCACACCGCCGTGATGTAGGCGGCGCCGGCGACCGTGAGCCGGGTCATCACCGTGTCGATGTGCCGGGCGGTCTGCTCGCCGGGACGCACCCCCGGGATGAACGCGCCGGAGCGCTTGAGGTTGTCGGCGGTGTCGCGCGGATTGAACACGAGGGCGGTATAGAAGAAGCAGAAGAAGATGATCGCGACCGCGTAGCAGAGCACGTACAGCGGCTGGCCGGGGGACAGGGTGGTGGCGATGTCGCCGAGCCAGCCGAGCCCCTCGGAGCTCCCGAACCAGCCCCCGAGGGTCGCCGGGAACAGGATGATGCTCGACGCGAAGATCGGCGGGATCACCCCGGCCATGTTGAGCTTGAGCGGCAGGTGGCTGGTCTGGCCGGCATACATCCGCCTTCCGACCTGGCGTTTTGCGTAGTTGACGGTGATCCGCCGCTGGCCGCGCTCCACGAACACCACGAAGCCGGTCACGGCGAGGGCGAGGGCGAGGAGGAGCAGGACGAGAAGCACGTGCAGCTCCCCGATCCGCGCGAGCTCCAGGGTGCCGCCAACGGCGGAGGGAAGCCCGGCCACGATGCCCGCGAAGATGATGATGGAGATCCCATTGCCGATCCCGCGCTCGCTCACCTGCTCGCCGAGCCACATGAGGAAGATGGTGCCGGTCACCAGGGTCACCACGGTGGTGATGCGGAACCCGAGGCCCGCCGCGATGACCACCGGCGCCCCGCCCGCGCTCTGTGTCTCGAGCGCGATGGCGACCCCGAGGGCCTGGAAGGTGGCCAGCATCACCGTGCCGTACCGCGTGTACTGGGTGATCTTGCGGCGCCCCTGCTCGCCTTCCTTCTTGAGCTGCTCGAGTTTCGGATGCACCACGGACAGAAGCTGCATGATGATCGCGGCGGAGATGTACGGCATGATGCCGATCGCGAAGATCGAGAACCGGCTGAGGGCCCCGCCCGAGAACATGTTGAACATGTCGAGGATCGTCCCGCGCTGCTGCTCGAAGAGCGCTTCGAGGGCCACCGGGTCGATGCCGGGCACGGG
>JAJDXW010000419.1 GCA_022823045.1 Gammaproteobacteria bacterium | reverse complement strand
CTCGGCCTCGCGCTCCCGATAGCGGGGGGCGAGCCGCTCCTCCGCGAAGCGGCGCGCCATGTCGCGCATCGCGAGCTGTTCCTCACTGAGTCCGAAGTGCACGTCACTTCTCCTGGTTCGTGGAGTGGCGCGGCTCCCGGGCGGTCATGCCGGGAGGCGGACGGTGGCGGTGGCGCGGACGGAGAGCTCGCCGTCCTGGTTGTGAGCGCGCTGCTCGATGCGGACCGTGCCGCCGGCGCCGTCCTCGGCGGGGGACTTGTCGATTATCTCGGCCTCGAGGTGGAGGAGGTCGCCGACCGGGTTGTGGCGCCGGATCTCGCAGTACGAGCTCTCGACGAAAGCGTCGTCGCCCATCCAGTCGGTCAACTGGTGGATCATCCACGAGCACCGCTCCGGCCCGTAGTCGTAGGCGCCGGGCGCTCCCACCTCGACCGCGAACTCGTCCTCCCAGTGGACCCGCTCCGGGCAGTCCGGGATCCCGAAGCGGTTCGCGATTCCGAGCCCCGAGTGCCGTGCGATCTGCCGCCATGCGAGCCGGTTCGCACGGATGTAGAGCCCGCCCCAGCCCTGGGCGTAGCAGATGAAGCCGGTCACCGTCATGGGGCCCTTGAGCATCGGGGGCAGCTTTTCGCCGACGTTCACGTCCGCGAACCGCCGGGGCTCCGCCCCCCGCGCCCGCTCCTCCGCGTACCGCCGGAAGACCTCGTCCAGCTCCTCCGGGGTGTAGCGCCGCTCGCCCTGGCGCCGTACCTCGTCGTACTTCGTGCCCTGCTCGCGGGCGGTGTCGCGCTCGGTGCGGAAGCACCAGCTATCCGCTCCGCAGAGGAGGTTCCCGTCGCCGTCGTAGAAGTCAACGTGGTAGATCTGCTGCACCGCGCGCCCCGCGAAGCGGGTCTCATGAAGGACGAGGTCCTTCAGCCACGCCTCGGTATGGACCTCCGCGTTCCGGGGCACCACCCGATGCCACCGCCAGTCCGCCCCCGCCCACATCGCGTGGATCCCGGGGAGGCCGCCCACGTACCCGGAGATGATGCGGCTGCAGGCGAAGAGGAACGACGGGGGCGCGATCACGTCGCCGTAGCGGGTGGTCCGCGCGTAGGCCGGGTCGCACCAGAGCGGGTTGTCGTCGCCGATGCCGTGCGCGTAGTGGCGGATGTTGTCGCGGGTCGCCTCGTGGCACCAGGGCTCGAGGGAGTCCTGGATCCGGACCCCGATCCGCCGCCGGAGCGCGTCGAGCCCCTCCTCGGTGATGCGCGGGAACCGGCCGCCGCCGGCGTCGGCCGTCATGCCGGCGCGCCCCCGGTCCGAACTGGCGCGCCCTCCCGGCCTGGAGCACCGTCGTCCCCGGGGTCGCGACCGCTCTTGCGCCCACATGGCCCGTCCCCCACGTCCGCTCCGGCCGCCTCCCGCTCGCGGAGGGCCATGCGGTTGACCTTGCCGGCGGGGGTCTTGGGCAGCTCCGCCACGAACGCGACCTGCCGCGGATACTCGTGCTGCCCGAGCCGTTCCCGCGCGAACGCCTGAAGCTCGGCCTCGAAGCGGCCGCCGTCCGGTCCGCGCCCGCTCACCACGAACGCCTTCACCACCTGTCCGCGGAGCTCGTCCGGGACTCCGATGACCGCGATCTCGCTCACGTCGGGATGGCGAAGCAGGGCGTCCTCGATCTCCACCGCGCTCATCGTCCAGCCGGCCGAGATGATGACATCGTCGGCCCGCCCTGCGTGGTAGAAGAAGCCTTCCTCGTCGGCGCGACCGAGGTCCCTGGTCGGGAACCACTCCTCGCCCCGCCGGACCACGATCTCGCCCGCGGCTCTGGCCGCGGACACGGTCCCGTCCGCGCCTCGGATCGCCACCTCGACCCCCGGCATCGGCTTCCCGAGGCTCCCCCGCTTCATCGGCAGATCGGCCGCGCCCGGATAGCCCCCGAGGATCACCCCGACCTCCGTCGTCCCGTACATGCTGCGCGCCGCCTGCCCGAACGCCCGCTCGACGAACTCGGCGGTGTCGGAGTCGATCGGCTCGCCGGTGAACGAGAGCTTCTCGATTCCGTAGCGATGCCGCCCCGCCGCCCCGCAGTTCTTCATCATCCGGTAGTGGGTGGCGGCGGCGGAGACATTGGTGATGCGATAGCTCTCGAGCACCTGGAGCATCCGCTCCGGGTCGAAGCGCCCCGACCAGGCGGTGATCTCCGCCCCGAGCGCGAGGGGGCCGAGAGTGCCGTGCCAGAGACCGTGCCCCCAGGCCGGCGAGGACGGGCAGCAGAACCGATCCCCGGGGCGGACCCCGGTCGCGTAGAGGGCGGCGATGAGGACGGTGACGATCGCGCGGTGCCGGTGCCGCACCGCCTCCGGCAGGGCGCGGGTGGTGCCGGACGTGTACTGGTACATCCCCATGTCGGAGGCGGCGGTCCGCGCCTCGAACGTGTGCGGCTCGCGCCGGAGCGCGGCGAGGAACGCGTCGTCCGCCACGATCGTGCGGACCCCTTCGAGCGGCGCGCCGGCGAGGGCGAGCGCCGGGCGGCAGTCGTCGATGCGCGCCGCAATCGCGTCGCGCCCGAGGAGGGTGAACATGGGCACGGCCACCGCGCCCGCCTTCATCGCCCCGAATAGCGCCACGTAGAAGGGGAGCGACGGCTCGAGGAAGATCGCCACCCGCTCCCCCGCCCCCACCCCCTCGCGCCGGAGGAAGTGGGCGAAGCGGCTCGACCACGCCGCGATCTCCCCGAACGTCCAGGCCTCGTCGCGCCCGTCCGCGAACGCGATGCGGATCGCCGTGCGTTCCGGAGGATGACGGTCGACGCACTCGTGCGCGATGTTGAGCCGTTCTCGCCCCCCCTCGACGAGGTCCCAGAGGGCGGCGCGGGAGAAGCGGGCCTGCGCGTCGGCGTAGCTCGTGAAGTCGGTCAGCCGCATCCGGACTCCGCGTGCGGCCGGCGCATCATCATCCCCGCCCGCCGGCAGTAGGCAACCTCCTCGTCGCGCTGGTTGTAGGCGGTATGGCCGAAGGTCACGACCCCGCGATCGAGCTTGGAGCGGCTCGCCCGCTTGTCGAGGATGGTGGTCTCCGCGCGCAGGGTGTCTCCATGGAAGACGGGGATGGGGAACCGGATGTCGGTCATCGAGAGGTTGCCGAGGGTGGTGCCCATGGTGAGATCGCTCACCGTCATCCCGACCAGCAGCCCGAGGGTGAAGATGCTGTTGACGACGCGGGCTCCGTGCTGGGTGCTCCGCGCGAACTCCTCGTCGAGGTGCAGGGTCTGGGTGTTCATGGTGAGACACGTGAAGAGCACGTTGTCCATCTCGGTGACCGTCCGCCCGTACGGGTGGCGGTAGGTCTTCCCGACCTCGAAATCCTCGAAGTACAGCCCGGCCATCGGCCCCTCCCCAGCGCTTCGAACGGGGGCGAATGATAACCGCCCGGCCCCTCGGTCGCGGTGCCGGACACGGAGGCGGCGCGTCCGGGTATAACCATGGTTATACTAGCGGCCATGAAGACGGCCATCTCCATTCCGGACGATGTCTTCGAGGGAGCCGAGCGGACCGCGGAGACGCTCGGCATGTCGCGCAGCGAGCTCTACGCGACCGCCGTACGGGAGTTCATCGAGCGGTATCGGTCCGTCGACGTGACCGAGAGGCTCGACAAGGTATACGGGGAAGACGACTCCCTGTCACGCCTCGACGAGAGGTTGCAGACGCTTCAAGCGTACTCCCTCGGGAGAGAAGACTGGAGGTAAAGCGCGGGGAGGTGTGGTGGGCCGACCTCCCCGAGCCCGCCGAATCGGAGCCGGGCTATCGCCGCCCCGTGCTCATCGTGCAGGCGGACGACTTCAATCGAAGCCGAATCAGGACCGTGCTGGCCGCGGCAATTACGTCCAATCTCGCCATTGCCCACGCGCCTGGCAACCTGCCGTTGCCCCGGGGAAGCGTGGGTCTCGAACGCGAATCGGTCGTCAACGTCTCCCAGGTCGTGACTGTCGACAAGCGGTTCCTGATGGAACGGGCCGGGCGCCTGTCCGGTTCACAGCTCCGACTGGTCGAAGAGGGGCTGCGCCTGGTCCTGGCCCTTTAGGGCGCCGCCGCGCACCGGCAACGATTCAGGACTGCGCGTAGTAGCCGACCACGTCGCCCTCGGTGGTGACCCCGAGCCCGTTCAGGCACCGGTTGACGTAGTTGAAGTAGCCGACGATCTGGTTGGCCTCGAGGACCTCCCCGTCGTCGAGCCCGGCCGCGAAGAGGGCATCGACATCCGCCCGCTCCATGTCCCCCGGCCGCAGGGTGAGCTTCTCGGCGTATCGCATGAGCGCGAGATCCCGGCCTTCCAGGGCATCCTCCGGCCGCCGCGCCGCGAGGGCCGCCTCGATCCGGTCCGCGCGGGCGTCGTCGCCGATGAGATGGCGCGCGTTCGCCCAGTGGTTCGCGAGGGCGTAGGGACAGTCGTTGAGGATCGAGACCCACGAGGCGATGCACTCCTGAATCCACATCGGGAGGGTGTTGGCGTCGTCGTGCAAGGTCGCGCGGTAGAGGACCACGTGCCCCCGAAGGGTGTTCGGTCGGAGCGAGTGGACCCGCATGACGTTGTCCACCGTCCCGTGCGGGGTGCGTGCGAGGGCGAGAGCCTCGCGGAGATCGTCATCGGCTTCCTCGTCCGACAGCATCCTGATCCAGGCGGTCACCGTTCCCGTTCCTCCATTCGCTTCGTGCTTCGCTTCGACTTGCGTCCCGGCCGCGCGGTCACGCTACTGCCGCTCGTCGGTCCGCATGCGCCGCTCCAGCCAGCGCACCCCGGCGGACACGATGAGGATCAGCACCAGGTACTCCAGGACGAGGATCGTATAGATCTCGAGCGGCCGATACTCGGTCACCACCAGCTCGTTCGCCTTGCGGGTCAACTCCTGCATGCCGATCACCGAAACGAGGGACGACATCTTCAGCATGTACACGAACTGGTTCCCGAGCGCCGGCAGGATGCGCCGGATCGCCTGGGGGAGGATCACGAAGCGCATGGTGTCCGCGTAGCCGAGCGAGATCGAATGCGCCGCTTCGTATTGTCCCCGGCCGATGGACTGGATCCCCGCCCGGAATATCTCCGCCTGGAAGGCGCTGTCGGAGAGGGCGAGGGCGATCACCCCCGCCCAGAACACGCTGATGGAGATGTCGGCGAGCTGGGGCATGCCGTAGTAGACCCAGAGGATCAGGACGAGGATGGGGACCGCGCGCACCACCTCGACGTAGACCCGGTTGAGGCTCCGCGCGATCCGGTTCGCCCCCAGACCGGGCAGCGCGATGAGCAGCCCGAGAACGACGGAGATCAGGATCGCGGTGAGCGACAGGAGCACCGTGTAGTAGAGCCCGCCCAACAGGAACTTGAGGTTCGCGGCGCCGGACTTCGTCGCCGGGTTGACCACGTACCAGCCCCAGGTGCCCGTACAGCCCGCGAGGAGGAACGCCGGCCCGAGGACGGCGAGAATCGTTCCGCGCTTCATCCGCCCGCGGTGGGCCGAAGGCCCGACACGGCCCGCGCGGGCGGGAGGTCCGGCTCCCGGGGATACACCACGGGCCTCGTCGGTTCCAGGCGCGGCCATGCTAGTGGTGCAGGATCTTCTGCAGGAAGTCGCGGCAACGATCGGTCTCGGGGTCCCGGAAGAACCGCTCCGGCTCCGCCGACTCCACGATCTCGCCGTGGTCCATGAACACCATCGTGTCCGCGACCCGCCGCGCGAACCCCATCTCGTGGGTCACGCAGATCATCGTCATCCCGCTCGCCGCGAGCTCGACCATCACCTCGAGCACCTCGTTGATCATCTCCGGGTCGAGGGCGGAAGTCGGCTCGTCGAAGAGCATGATGCGGGGCTCCATGCACAGGGCCCGGGCGATGGCGACCCGCTGCTGCTGGCCCCCGGACAGCTCGCGCGGGAACTTGTGGGCCTGCTCCGGGATGTGCACCCGTTCGAGGTACCGGGTCGCGAGGCCCTCCGCCTCGGCCTTCGTCATGCCGCGCGCACGCATGGGACCCAGGGTGAGATTCCGGAGCACCGTGAGGTGCGGAAAGAGATTGAACTGCTGGAACACCATTCCGATGCGGGAGCGAATGGAGGCGAGGCTCTCGCGCCGGTTGTCGAGGGCAACGCCGTCGACGACGATCGTCCCCGCATCGTGACGTTCCAGCCCGCCGATGCAGCGAACGAGGGTCGACTTGCCCGACCCGCTCGGGCCGCAGACCACCACGCGCTCGCCGAGCGACACGTCCGCGGAGACCGAGCGCAACGCCTCGAACCCGCCGAAGGACTTGGACACGCGGCGGATGCGGATAACCGGCTCGCTCTGCTCCTCGGCCGGGGAGCCGCCGTCTTCGTGCCCCTTCATGGTTGCGCGCACCTCTCGACCCGCCTCCCGCGCCGTACCCGGCCCGCAATCGGTTCGGCGGCCAGGCGTCCTTGTGCAGCCGCCCACTTCACAGGCGGATCAAGTTTCGCACAGCGCGGTCCCGGGAACGCGGGCATCCAGCCCGCGACGGGCGGAGAACCCACCATGGTCCACGCGGGCAAGATGTCCGCGTTCCCGGGAATCCATCACATGCCTCCGGCGGTCGCGCCCGGATCCGTCCGATTGCGGCCCGAGGGTTTCGCCCCGACAATACGCCCCGGTTCACGAAGGAGAAGGGAACGATGCGAGTCCTCAAGGCGATTCCGGCGGCACTGCTGCTTCTCACCGTGGCGGCGGCGGCCCAAGGTCAGTCGGCACTGAACGAGATCCTGAATTCCGGGGTCCTCAAGGTCGGCACGACCGGCGACTGGAATCCGATGACGATGCGGGATCCGGCCAGCAACGCCTACACCGGATACGACATCGACGTCATGACCGAGCTCGCCAAGGACCTCGGAGTGGAGATCGAGTTCGTGGCCACCGACTGGAAGACCCTGGTGAGCGGGGTGACCTCCGGCAAGTACCACATGACCGGATCGGCGTCGATCTCGCCGGCACGCGCGAAGGCGGCAGGCTACTCGACGAGCTATTTCTCGCTCGCCACGGTGCCGCTGATCCTCGCCGAGGACAAGGATCGCTTCATGGACTGGGCCGATCTGGACAAGCCCGACGTCGTCGTGGCGGCCACCCTGGGCACCGTGCAGGAGAAGTACGTGAAGCGTTTCTTCCCGAACGCCGAGCACAAGATCGTCGAGGCGCCGGCGCGGGACTTCCAGGAGGTCCTCGCCGGGCGGGCCGATGCCCACATCACCTCGAACGTCGAGGCCAACAAGCTCGTCCAGAAGTATCCGCAGATGATGATCGTGCCCGTCTCCGCCCCCAAGGCGCCGACCCCGATCGCGATGCTGCTGCCGCAGGCGGACCAGGTCTGGATCAACTACGTCAATACCTGGATCGCTCTCAAGACCGAGCGCGGGTTCTTCGAGGAGCTCGGCCGGAAGTGGAGGCTCCTGCACTGAGGCGCCGGCCCCGGTCTCGGGGCGCAGGGTCGCGGGGCATGCCGATGCCCCGCGTTCCGTGCCGCCCGGGTGGCCGCGGCGTCCCGAGCGCCCGTGACCTCCGCGCCGCCGGCCGCATCGGCCGCCCCGGCGCACCCCTCTGACCGACCGCGGCCGGCCCCGGTGAGGCTCGCTCTCGCCACCTGGCCGGAGGTCGAGACCTATCTCGGCCGCTCGGGCGGGATCGTCATTCCCGCCGGCTCGACCGAACAACACGGCCCGATGGGCCTCATCGGGACCGACGCGATCTGCGCCGAACGCGTCGCCGTGGAAGCGGCGGAGCTCGCCGATGCGATGGTCGCGCCCACCCTTGCCTACACCCCGGCGCCCTTCAACATGGCCTTCCCGGGGACGGTCTCCGTATCGGAGGAGCTGTTCGAGAACCTCGTGACGGAGATCCTGGGCGGGCTCTCCGGCCACGGCTTCGATCGCTTCTACTTCCTGAACGGCCACGGGGCCAATCTCGCCCCGCTTCAGCGGGTCGCCGCGGCGTTCCGGGAGGAACGGGGGACGGCGCGGATCCGGATACGGAGCTGGTGGGACTTCGAGGCGGTGAACGCCCTGCGCCGGGAGTACTACGGCGACTGGGAAGGCATGCACGCGACCCCCTCGGAGGT
>JAJDXW010000114.1 GCA_022823045.1 Gammaproteobacteria bacterium | reverse complement strand
ACTCGTCCATGAACTGCACCAGACTGTAGCCCTTCTGAAACTGAACCCGATTGCGCGCCATCACCGACTCCCCATCTTTCAACTACTTGCAACTATATGGGACCGACTGGCTCACAAGGTGAGCTTCGTACGTAATCAGGTAGTCTCTTGCCCGCACCGCCGATTCCGGCACCGCATGCGCGGACGGGCCGCCCTTGCCGTTGCTCCGCAACGCTCGCTCGAGCCGATCGGCGAGGATGTTGCGCTGCTTGGCTCGTTCCTCGGCGACGATCGCCTCCACGGTGGTAGCCAGTTCCCTGCTGTCTCCCGATGCTCCGGCTCGGACCAGGGACACCAGAAGATCGCTACGAGCCATCTCGTTCCCTCCGATCCGGCTGATGCCGGTCCAGTTTCTCCACTGCTGCTTCAAGCAGCCAATTGTTGCGGGAGATCGGAACGTCCCTCTTTTCGATATAGCTGTCGATCCGCCGCAGTAGCGGCTCCGGCACCCGCACGGTTATGGCAACCCTGTCCCTTGTGTTCCCGTTGCGCGTCAGGTGCACTCCATCCGACATGTAACGATCCTTGCGTGCCCTTGATGTCAAAGTGGCATCATACTGATTCCACCTGACCGCTTCAACGAAACAGGTGCGCGACATTTGGAACTTGCCCCCGCACGCTTGCACCGCGCACCCCATAGGTGTAGCTGCTTGCAATCATCGGCCCGTACTCACATTAGCTGCGAACAAGGTCTTGCAGGTGGGAATGCCGGCGTCGCGCAAGGCCCCGCCGAGCGAAGATCAGTCGCCCCCCATGAAGCGATTGTCCTCGGCGACAGCGTAGACGATGCCGGGATCGAGGAAGCGCACGAACGGTGTCATCGCTCGGGCAAGCTCACGCAGCTCCTCGTCGCTCGGCGTCGGCCAAACCGGCCAGTCTGCGCCCGGTTGTCGGCTTCGCCGTATTTGCGACCGTTGTCTCACTTGCGGCGTTTCAGTCGAACTGGCTTTGACGCTGCCCGCACCCCGAAAGTCGCGATCCAAGTCAGCCGCGCTCCTTAGCGCTGCCGTGCCGTTTGCGACTTCCTGTCCGCGGCGTAGCGGTCGAGCGCCTCGACGTATCGCGAGAGCGTCCGAGCTCCCGGGTGCTCCGGGCTCCTCTTCACGAGCTTGGACACAAACCTCGACAGGGCGCGGGCGTTGTCCTGATGATGATCCTTCCACCACTGCGAGCAGACGTAGAACTCGCCAGCGTAGACACGTCTCCAGTACCGAGCGCGGCGCTGAATCATGCGCCCCTGGTCGCGATAACGCAGGAGCGCGAGGTTCGAGAGGCTCAATCCGAGGACATTCTTGCAGTACTCTGCATCCATTAGGTCGGCAACCTGCCTCTCTCCCAGAAGCGCGGGATGGTCCTCCAGCAACGTTCGCATCAGGGTTGCCACAATCACCTGGAACTCTCCCCTGACTCCCCAGGACCAATTAGGCTCTGGTGCTTGTTCGTCAATCGGCGTGAGGTGTCTGTCGCCGGCGGATTGTGGAGATTGCGCCTCATTCACTCGTGTACTACGCGCTGCCGGTCCAAGGCGGACCGTGCGCGCGAGCGCGCGGAGACGCCCGGTGGCGTCCAGATCGATCTGCCCGACGAGTCGGATCATGGTATCGAGAGCTCGCCATGCATCGTCGTCCGTCCAGTCTACGGGTCCGGCATGCGCCCATCTGTTTCGGGTCGATATCAACTCCTTGATCCAGGTGCGGTGATCACGGCTGAGCCGATGTCGGAAGAGGTCGTTCCATCGAAGGTCCATCAGCAGCAGGCAACGAGCAACGTCGAGTTTGGCGATCAGTTCCTTGTCTTCACCCGATACCGGAAGGTCGCGGCGCTGGCTCTCGTAGAGCACCTCGAGAACACCCCGGGCCCACCACTGCCCGGAAAACTGCCCACGCAGCTCCGTCGCGACGTACGGCGCAAGAACCGTGGTAAGTATCCGTAAACCTTCCGTGACATGCTGGTGGTTCGTAGCCATCGCCTCTACCTGTATCTGCTTGCAGTCTGCGGTTCGCTCAGGTCGGAATGCCGGCGTCGCGCAAGGCCGCACCGAGCTCTGCGGTTCGCTCCGGGTCCAGCCTCCCGTTCAGGAAGCGCCGAATCTCCGCCGGGTGCGCATCGAACCGTTCGGCCAGAGCCTTGGGCGTGTAGCCGATCCGCGCGAGCTTCGCGTCGAGACTGTCGAATCCGGCCGAGAGGGTGTTCTCGACGCCGGCGCAATCCCATCAGCGTCTCGCTCGGGATCCCGCCGCGCTCACGGGCCATCGGCGAACTCCTCCACGTACGCGTAGAGGGTCGCCCGCGAAATCCCCATCAGGGAGCAGATCTCCTTGACCGTGTGCCGGCGCGAGCGATACAGCTCCACCGCGTGAGCGCGTTGCTTCACGTCGAGTCGCTTGCGCCGCCCTCCCTGCCGACCCCGCGCCCGTGCCGCCTCAAGACTTGCCCGGGTGCGCTCGCGGATGAGCGCGCGCTCGAACTCGGCCAGGGCGCCGAAGATGTGGAAGATGAGCCGCCCGCTTCGCGAATCGGTGTCGATCGCTTCCTTCAGGCTCTTCAGTCCCACTCCCTGGACGCGCAACGCCTCGGCACGGGCAATGAGATCCTTGAGCGAACGGCCCAGCCGGTCGAGGCGCCAGACCACCAGCGTGTCGCCGGCGCGCAGGTGCACGAGCGCGTCGCGCAGGCCAGGCCGATCGGCGGCGCTGCTCGCGGTGTCTTCGAAAATCCGATTGCACCCGGCCGCCTCAAGCGCATCACGTTGCAGATCGAGCGTCTGATCATCGGTCGAGACGCGGGCGTATCCGATGAGCATTGGGCAGGGTCTGGAAAAGGCCGGGAAACGGTATCAACCATACCATGATTCCCGGACAGACTTCGCAGACGCAAGAAGTCCTGATTCCGCGAAGCCGGGAGCGTCCGCGCGTACCTGTCCGGAAAACGGCCGTTTCTCAGACGGCCCTTCGAACCCTCAAGCGGCCGCGGCCGGCGAGATCGTTCGCAGCGAATGTGAGCACGTTCGCACGGAGCGTGAGTATTCCGGCTCCGCCAGTCGCAGCTAATCCGAGCAGAAATCGCCGATGTTTGCGAGCAGACCGCTTGATGATTGCAAGCAGCTACACATAGGGCGGACGCTGGCACCTGCTGCCCGCGCCGCGACGCGGGCACAAATCTCTCACGAGCTCGTCACTGCTTGACGCTCCCCGTCGAGATGCCCTCGATGAAGTAGCGCTGGAGGAAGAAGAAGAGCGCGAGGCTCGGCACGCTCAGCACGGTGACCCCGGCCATCGCGACGCTGAAGCCCTCAAGCTGGGTGTTGGATCCGATCACCGGGGCGAAGGCCGCGATCCCGACCGGCAGCGTCTTCATGTCCTCGTCGAAGACCACGAGCAGGGGCCAGAGGAAGTTGTTCCAGTTGAGGGTGAAGACGATCACCGCGGTCGCGATCATCGGGGCGCGCGCGAGCGGGAACGCGATGCTCCAGAAGAGGCGGAACGGCCCCGCCCCGTCCATCCGCGCCGCCTCCTCGAGCTCGGCCGGGAATCCGAGGAAGAACTGCCGGAAGATGTAGACGCTGAAGACGTTGGCGATGGTGGGGAGGATGAGGGCCTGGTAGCTGCTCGCCCAGCCCACCTTGATGAAGGCGAGGAGCATCGGGATGACGGAGACCTCCACCGGGATCATCAGCGAGGCGAGGAAGACGGCGAAGATCGCGGCCCGCCCCGGGAACCGGAGCCGCGCGAGGGCGTAGCCGGCCATCGCCCCGAAGATGACGCAAAGGGAAGTCGACGCGACCGCCTGGACGATGCTGTTGATCCCCCAGCGGACCACCGGGTACTCGAACACCCTGATGTAGTTGTCGATGGTGGCCCGGCGCGGAAACCACTCGATCTCGTGGGTCATCACGTCGCCCGGGAACTTGAACGAGGTCGAGACCATCCAGACGAAGGGGGCGGCCCAGACGAGGACGACGAGGGTGCCGATGAGCCAGATCGGCACGTCGGCCGGCTCCATCCCCCGGCTGCCGAGGTACCGGCGGAAGCGCGCCGGGAGGGTTGGATCGCCGGCCGCCATCACGCCCGTTCCCGCAGCACCAGCCGGTGCGCGATGGTGAGGAACACGATGACCGCGAAGAGCATCATCGCGACCGCCGACGCGTAGCCGAACTCCATGCGCACGATGGCGACCGAGTAGATGTAGTGGATCGGGGAGGACGACGACCCCGCCGGCCCCCCGTTGGTCATGACGTAGACCTGGCTGAAGATCCGCAAGGTCGAGATGAGCTGGAGGGTGATGACCATGCTCAGCACCGGTCGGATGTGCGGCAGGATCACGAACCGGAGGCGCTGGAAGCGGCTCGCGCCGTCGACGACGGCGGCCTCGCTCAGCTCCCGCGGGATGTCCTGGAGGGCGGCGAGAAAGAGCACGAAGGCGAGGCCGAGATCCCACCAGATGGAGGCGACGCTGACCCCGACGAGGGACCATTCGATCGACGTGAGCCAGGGGATCGGCGACACCCCCAGGAAACCGAGGTACTGGTTGACGAGGCCGAACTGGGTATCGAGGAGCCAGACCCAGACGAGCCCGATGACGGTCGCGGAGACCACCGTGGGGGCGAAGAACAGGGTCCGGGCGAAGGCGTAGAGCGGATAGCGCTT
The DNA here is from genome assembly GCA_022823045.1 of Gammaproteobacteria bacterium. Taxonomy (GTDB): domain Bacteria; phylum Pseudomonadota; class Gammaproteobacteria; order HK1; family HK1; genus JAJDXW01. The sequence continues at coordinate 781 of JAJDXW010000114.1, read as the reverse complement.
GTTGACGAAGAGGGCCGCGAACAGCCCGATGACGGTGACCCCGGGGACGATGATGAGGCCGTAGAAGAGGATGTTCCAGAACGCGATCCTGGCCCACTCGTCGCCGAACGCCTCGCGGAAGTTGTCGAGGCCGACCCAGTTCGGCGTGCCGATGATGCTCCACTCGGTGAACGCGACGTACGCCCCGAAGAGGACGGGCAGGATGTTGAAGACGAGGAAAGGGACGGCGAAGAAGGCGACGAAGAGGTAGCCGACCCCGTCCATCTTGCGGCCGGTCGCCGAGCCGCGGACGGGTATCGCGGGCGCGTTCACGCCGACCGGCCGGGCGCGCCCGTGGCGGCGCACCGGGCAACCGCTCCGCGGGACCGGGGCCGAACGGCCGGCGGTGCCGCGCCCCGGAACGGCGGAACCGGCTCGGAGTCAACCGTCTTCATTGGAACCCTCGACGCGCGGCGACGCTGGCGGCCTCGCACCTTCCGTCCACGCCAAACCCTTGCGAGGCTGCCTCGACCGTGAACGTCCGGCCCGCCCAAGGCGGGGTCCGGGGACAACCCGGCTCCTCCTGGTGGCAGACACGACCCGCCGGGCGCCCCGCCCGGCGGGTCGTGCAGCGGACGGTCTAGCCTGCGTCCAGGTTCTTCTGCCAGCGCTCCTGGAGCTGGCCCATCGCGTCGTCGATCGACTTCTGGCCGGCCCACACCCCCTCGAGGGTCTTCGCAAGGTAGTTGCCGCCGGAGTAGATCGTGAACTCCGGGCCGGCGAGGACCGGGATCTCGCCCGC
>JAJDXW010000275.1 GCA_022823045.1 Gammaproteobacteria bacterium | reverse complement strand
TGGTGCTCATCCGGGGTGGGCATGATGCTCTCTCCTGTCTGCCTGTATCTTATGCAGACAGAAACTCTGCCATATCCCAACCCATTTTCAAAATCCCACAAATGAGACGTGCGCCCCCAGCCCGGGTAGTAGTTGTGCTTGGAGATCTGGTAGAAGCCGAGATTGATGTCGATGGTCGGCATCGAGAACTCGGTGGCGTCGATAACGCCGCGCTCGAGCGCCGGATAGATGTCCGCCCCCGCGAGCAACTGCGTGGACACGCCCATCTTCTGCATGACCTTGGCGCCGAGGCCGAAGAACCGCATCTTGAGGCCCTTGAGCTGCTCGGCCGGATTGTCGATCGGCTCCTTGAACCAGCCCGAGGTCTCCGGACCGATGCAGAAGCAATCGACCGCGGTCGCGCCGTGCGCGTTGTAGATCTCTTCGCGCAGCTCCTGGCCGCCCCCGAACCACTTCCAGGCGAGGTACTCGCCGATCTGCGGCCCGAAGGGGACCGAGCCGAAGAAGGCGAGCGCGGCGCCGAGCTTGCCCACGTGGAAGCCGGGGGTAGTCCAGCCCGATTCGACCGAACCCTTGGACACCGCGTCGAAGATCTCCAGCGCCGGCACCAACGCGTTCGGCTCGAAGTACTTGATCTGGAAATTTCCTTCCGACATTTGATCGATCCGTTCCGAGAATCGGATGCCGGAGGTTCCGATATGGACCAGGCTGCTTCCGTACCCGCTCTGCATCTTCCAGCGGACCCGCTCCTGGGCGCTCGCGTCCAGTGCGGCGGCAGCGGTCATTGCGCCCGCGACGCCCGCCACCGCAAGGAATCGTGCGTGTTTCTTCAGCATGGTTCGTTCTCCCCTGGGTCAATGTCCTCGCAAGGACCTCTGCGCATCGCCTTGGCCGTCGACACCGGTGGGGCGTGCGCCCCTCCGCAGCACCCGGCCGACCGGCCCGCGAGCCGCCGCCTTGCGCGGCTTCCGGTGCACGGTCAAGGCTGCGTCGTGCACAGGACTCCGACTCTAGCAAAGGAGAGGCGCCCGGAACCCCGTTCTCCCGCGCATGGTTCGTCTCGTGTCGTGGAGCGGTGCCCGCCGCGTTCCCGATGCGGTGTCCGGACCCCCGTCCGGGGCCGGGACGCTTCGTGCCGGAGATCCGTCACGCCCTCCGGCCGCGGCACGGCGCCGCTGGCGGGCCGACTGAAGCGCCGATTGCAGGTCGAGATCCTTCGAAACGCGCGACGGGGCTATACTCCAAGAGGTCGGTTTGCGGCGGCCGGCGCCCTGACTCGCACCGGAGGTGCATCCGCCATGGACGACTCCGCAACCATGCACGTCGGGCCGCTCGGCTCGACCATCCACGTCCTGCGCGCCGACGCCGGCACCGTCGCCGAGCTCGCCGCCGTCGACTGGAACCGGCACTTCGGCCGCGTGTGGCTCGACCCCGTGCGCGGCCTCATCACCCTGATGGCGCCCTCGTTTCCCCACGACGATCTCGCGGAGATCTGCGGCGACATCGTGAACATCGCCGCGAGTACGCTCCGCCGGACGTCGAAGGCGCTTCGCTCCACGCGGCTCCGGCGGCGCGGCGACCCACCCGGCACGGGGGTGGAGCCGGACTGCGCGTTCTATGTCGGCGAGCGCGCGGAGCGGTTTCTGGCCGTGCTCGCAGAGGACTACGCGGCGGCCGAGGCATTCATCGAGCGCACGGGGCCGGACCTGGTGGTGGAGGTCGAGATCACGAGCGCGGACGAAGCGAAGGTCGAGCGGTACGCGGAGCTCGGGGTGCGGGAGCTGTGGCGGTTGCGGGGCCGGCGCGACTCGCGTGACGTCGAAGTCGATTTTCTTGCCCTTGCTCCGGACCGGCCGCCCCGTGTTCTGGACGCCTCGGAGGTTCTGGCCGGCCTCACGCCGGCCGATGTATGCGAGGCGGTGGAGCCGGTCCGGCGGAGCCGGAACCTGCCCGAACGCATGGAGGCGGTGGCCCGCATCGTCCGGCGCCGCCGGCAGACCACGGCTCGGGTCCGCGAGGAGGACCCGCCGCCGTACGCCGCCTCCCGATCGCCCGGGGAGAACACGACGCCCGAGACGCTCTGACGGAATCCGCCGGGCAGGGCGGGCTATACTCCGGGCGGTCGGTTTGCGGCGGCCGGCGCGCTGGCTTGCACCGGAGGCGTATCCGCCATGAACGATTCTTCCGCCCGGCCCGTGGCCACCCGTCACGTCGGGCCCCTCGGCTCGACCATCCATGTCCTCCGCGCCGACGCCGGCACCGTCGTCGAGCTCGCCGCCGTCGACTGGAACCGGCACTTCCGCCGGGTTTGGCTCGACCCCGTGCGCGGCCTCATCACGCTGATGTCCCCCTCGAACCTTCACGAGGACTTGACCGGCATACTCGACGACATCGTGGACATCGCGGCGAGCGTGCTCGGTCGGACCTCGAAGAGCACCCGTTCCACGCGCCTTCGCCGACACGAGGAGCCCCCCGGCACCGGGATGGAGCCCGACTGTGCGTTCTACGTCGGCGAGCGCGCGGAGGGATTTCTGGCGGCCCACGCGGAGGGCCAGGACGCGGCCGACGCGTTCCTGCTGCACACCGCTCCCGACCTGGCGGTCGAAGTCGAGATCACGAGCGTCGATGAAGGGAAGATCGAGCGCTTTGCCGAGCTGGGGGTGCGCGAGCTGTGGCGCCTGCGGGGCCGCAAGGGGTCGGAGGAGCTTCTGGCCGACTTTCTTGCCCTGCGGCCGGGCGACCCGCCGCGTCCGCTCGCGGCGTCCGGGGTTCTGGATGGCCTCACGCCCGCCGACGTGTGTGAGGCGGTGAAGCCGGTCCGACTGAGCCGGAACCGAATCGAACGAACGGAGGCGGTGGCCCGCATCGTCCGCCGCCGCCGGCAGACCACGATTCGGGTCCGCGAGGAGGACCCGCCGCCATACGCGGCCTCCGCGCCGCGCCGGCGGGACGCACCGGCCGCCGACTGAACGGCCGGAGGGTTTTCCACGATAATCCCGCTCCGGTTCCGCCGGACGCTTCGTCGCCGGAGGAGTGCGTTACGGTCCGGCGCGAAGCGTGCCGAGGGGAGGAGGGAAAGAGCGATGAGCGAGCGTCTTGCATTCGACCGCGTGGCGCGGGTGCCCGCGGCCGGCGACAACGTCGCCATCGCGACCCGGCGACTGGAAGCGGGGACGGAGGTGGCCGACGGAGAAGTCACCTACCGGCTCCCGCACACCGTCCTCGAGGGGCACCGATTCGTCCGCGAGCCGACGCCCGAAGGCGCGCGGCTCCTCTCGTGGGGGCTTCCGTTCGGAATTGCGCTTCGCCCGCTCGCCCCCGGCGAGTACGTCTGCAACGCGAAGATCCTGAAGGCGCTCGCGGAGCGCGACATCGACTTCGCGCTCCCCGCGGAGGAGAACTTCACCGACACGATCGAGACCTTCGAGCTCGACGAGCCCACCTTCCGCCCCGGCGAACAGGTCGATCGCATCGAGTCGGACCGCACCTTCGACGGCTACCGGCGGGACGGCGGACGCGGCGTGGGCACGCGCAACTTCGTGGTCGTGCTCGCGGTTACCTCCCGGACGAACGGGTTCGCCCGCCACGCGGCGGAGCAGGCGGCCCGCCGAGCTTCCGCCGGCGTGGACGGCGTCGTCGCGGTCACCCACACCGAGGGCGGGGGCGGCCCGCGCCCGAACAATCTCGACTACGTGCTGCGGGTCCTCGCGGGGTTCATGGTCCATCCCAACGTCGGGGCGGTGCTCGCCGTCGACGACGGGGCGGGGTCGTACACGAGTGCCGACCTCGAGCGGTTCATGGAGGCTCGTGGCTACCCCCTCGACCACGTCCTCCACGCCTTCCACCGGATGGAGGGCGGCTACGAGGCCGAGGTGGCCCGGGCCGTCGCCCGCATCGACGAGTGGCTTCCCGAGGTGGCCGGCGCCCGGCGCACCCCGGAGTCGGCCGGGGCCCTTCGCCTCGCCCTTCAGTGCGGCGGATCGGATGCGTTCTCCGGCGTCTCCGGCAACGCCCTCGCGGGCTGGGTCGCGAAGGAGGTCATCCGCCACGGAGGGTCCGCCAACCTCGCCGAGACCGACGAGCTTATCGGGGCGGAGCCCTACGTGCTCGAGAACGTGCGCGACGCCGCGACCGCCCGCCGCTTCCTCGACAAGGTCGAGAACTTCAAGCGCTACGCCGCGAACCACGGTACCTCAGCCGAGGGCAACCCTTCCGGCGGCAACAACTTCCGCGGGCTCTACAACATCGCCCTCAAGTCGCTCGGGGCCGCGCGCAAGAAGGACCCGGAGGTCCGGCTCGACTACGTGATCGACTACGGGCAGCCGATGCGCCCGCCCGGTTACTACTTCATGGACAGCCCGGGGAACGATCTCGAGAGCATCGCGGGCCAGGTCGCCTCCGGCTCGAACCTCATCCTATTCATCACCGGCAACGGCTCGATCACCAACTTTCCGTTCGTTCCGACCCTGAAGTTCGTCACCACCACCGGCCGGTTCGAGCTCCTAGCGAACGAGATGGACGTGAACGCGGGGCGCTACAACGACGGGATGGAGATGGACGCGCTCGGGGCGGAGACCTTCGAGCTCGCCCTCGACATCGCGTCCGGGCAGCGCAGCAAGGGCGAGCTCGCGGGGCATGCCCAGGTATCCCTGTGGCGCGAATGGCCGCGGACCTCGACGGCGGGCCTCCGCGAGCTCGGCGACCGGCCGGAGCCGGACGGCCGCCCGCTCCCGGTGCGGGAAGGCCCGCCCCTCGCCGTCTCCTTCGAGGGGCTGCGCACGGAGCGGGGCGTCGCCACCGATCAGCTCGCCCTCGTGATGCCGACCAGCCTCTGCTCGGGCCAGGTCGCGCGGCTCATTGCCCAGGATCTCGATGCCAACCCGCCCCCCTGGAGCGACGTGTCGCGCTTCGTCGCCCTCGTCCACACCGAGGGGTGCGGGTCGAACAACGCGGCCGAGCTCTACCTCCGGACGATGCTCGGCCACCTGGTGCACCGCTCGGTGCGCCACGCCATCCTCCTCGAGCACGGATGCGAGCAGACCCACAATGATGCGGTGCGCCACTACCTCGCCGAGCGGGGCTTCTCCGCGGACGAGTTCGGCTGGGCGAGCGTGCAGATGGACGGCGGCATCGCGAAGGTGCACGCCAAGGTGACGGGGCAGCTCGAGGCGATGGCGGCGGCCCGTGCGCCCGCGAACGGACCGGGGGCGAGCGATGCGGCGGAGGGCGGCCCGCGCGGGCTCGCCCGGGAGACGGTCGGGGCGACGGAGCTTCGCGTAGCCCTCGCTGCGAACGGACCCTTTCCGGAGGCGGCGGGTGAGGTGTTCGGGCGGCTCGCGGCCGGCCTCGTCGCGGCCGGGGCGACGGTGGTGGTGCCCGACAACGCGGGGCTGCTCGGAAGTGCGGCGTTCCGGGAAGCCGCCTTCCCGCCCGGAGCCGGCGTGCCCGCCGCCTCGCTCGCCTTCGGCCAGCCGGCGGACGAGCGGGGCTTCCACGTCATGGAAGCGCCGACCGAGAACCCGGTGGAGACGTTCACCGGGCTCGGGGCGACCGGGGTCGAGGTCATGCTCTGCCACGTCGGGCGGACCTCCCTCCAGGCCCACCCCATGATCCCGCTCGTCCAGGTGACCGCCGACGCCTCCCTCGCCGAGCGCTGCCAGGGCGACCTCGATCGGGTGCTCACCCTCGACGACCGCTCCACGGGCGGACTCGTCGAGGAGCTTGCCGCCCTCGTCGCCGACGCGGCCTCGCGGCGCTACCTTCCCCGGCTCTGGTCGCGCGGGGTGACCGAGTTCCAGTTGACGCGCGGGCGCCTCGGCCTCTCGATGTAGGCTCACATCCGGCGAGCGGCGGCGCGGGCCGGGCGAGGAACCGTGCCGCGGCGCCGCTCCCCGCGCATCCCGGGAGCTCTCCCCGATGCGGAGCGGGCCCGGGGACCATGGGTCGATCAACCCGCTCCCGACCACCGATCCTCCTCGAATTGCAACTTCTGGAGAACGCAGCGTTGAATCGACTCGGCCTCTACCTCAGCCCCGCCCCCGATCGAGACGGCGGATTCGAGCGCGCCCTCTGGGCGGACCGGGAAGGCTTCGACGATCTCTGGTTCCCCGATGGCGACGGGATGCGCGATGCGATGACCTTCGCGGCCACCGTCGCGGGGCGCACGGAGCGGGCGCGGCTCTGCACGGGGATCACCCCCGTGTACACGCGGGTTCCGGCCGTCATCGCGACGTCGAGCCTCGCCGTCAACCGGGTCGCGCCCGGCCGGTTCGCCCTCGGACTCGGCTCCTCGACCCACACGATGGTGGAGAACTGGTACGGGGTGCCGTTCGAGAAGCCGCTCGCCCGGGTCAGGGAGACGACGGAGCTCGTGCGAAAGCTCTTCGCGGGAGAGAAGTCCCGCTACGAGGGGGGCACGATCACGAGCCGGGGCTTCCGCCTCAAGGAGCCGATCGACGGCGACATCCCGATCTTCCTCGCCGGCATGGGGCCGAAGATGCTGGAGCTCGCGGGCGAGCTGGCGGACGGGGTGATCCTCAACCACTTCACGCCCCTCGACCGGGTTCCGTGGGCCCTCGAGTGCGTGGACCGGGGCGCGAAACGCTCGGGCCGCCGGGTGGAGGACCTCGAGATCGCCCAGCGGGTCGCGGTGTGGGTGACGGACGACGACGAGACGGCCCGCCAGTTCTTCCGGACCGACTTCACCTTCTACGGTTCCACCGCGGTTTACCGGGGCGTCATCACCCGGATGGGCTATCCGGACGCGGCGGAGGAGATCCGGAAGGGCTTCGAGGTTCGGGACCGGGCGAGGATCATGGCCGCGGTGCCGGACGAGGCGGTCGAGCGGATGTACGTCTGGGGCGACCGGGAGACCTGCTACCGCCGCATTCGCGAGTTCTACGCGGCCGGCGTCAATACGGTGGCGGTCGCCTCCCAGTCCACGAATGCCGAGGACTACGACGCGACCTGCGAAGCATTTCGCCCCGCCGTCTTCTGCCCCGCCGCGTAGGCCGCGCGCTCAGGAGGCGAAGAGGTCGAGCTGCGGGTCCGGCCCTTTCGGCTCCCTCTCGGGGAGCCGGATGCGGCGCCGCTCGAGGAGCCGCTCCTCGATGTCGGCGAGGTAGGGGGAGGGCGCCCGCTCCCGCACCTTGCCCCGCGCGAGGCGCTTCTTCGCCCGGGTGAGGAAGAGCTTCGACCTCGCGCGGGTGACGCCCACGTAGAACAGGCGCCGCTCCTCTTCGAGGTCCGCGGGGTCGGGCCGGCCCCACTTGAGGGGGAGAAGCCCGTCCTCGCAGCCGGCGATGAAGACGACCGGGAACTCGAGGCCCTTGGCCGCGTGCAGGGTGAGGAGGGAGATCCGGTCGGCCCGCGGGTCCCAGGTATCAATCTCCGTGCCGAGCGCGAGCTCGGCGAGGAAGCGGTCCGCGTCGTCTCCGCACGCCTCGGCGACGGGCCGGAGCAGCTCGCGGGCGGTGCGCGCCTCCGCGTCGTCCTCGACCCCGTCCCCGCCGACCGGCCGAATTGCGTCGAGCCGTTCGCGGACCGGGCCCGCGCCCGGCGCCTCGCGGAGCGCGTCGACCAGCGCGGCCACTCCGGGATGGTCGAGGAGGCGGCGGTGCGAGCGCTGCTGGAATGGCATGCCGGAGCGCGCCAGCGCTTCGACGAGGGGCGGAGCTTGTGCCTCGGTGCGGTAGAGCACGGCGAAGTCGGAGAACGAGAGGTCGCGTCCTTCGCCCTCCGCCGAGCGCCCGCTGTCGATGGAGAAGAAGCTGTGCCCCCCGAGCGCCTGCTCGAGCGCCTGCACGATGAACTCCGCCTCCGCCCGCTCGGTGGGCGCCTCGTGGACGGTGACGAGATCCGGCGCATCCTCCAGCACCGGAACGGAGCGCTGGCCGGAGCCGGACGGGGCGATCACCTGCGAGGAGAGGGCGACGATGTTCCGGTCCGAACGGTAGTTGCGGGCGAGACGTACGACCCTCGTCCCCGGGAAGTGCTCCCGGAACTCGGAGAAGTAGCGAACGTCCGCGCCCCGGAAGCGGTAGATCGCCTGGTCGGGGTCGCCGATTGCGCACACGTTCCCGCCCGGAGGCACGAGCTGCCGGACGAGCCGGACCTGCTCTGCGTCCACGTCCTGGTACTCGTCGATCGAGACGAATGGGTGCCGCCGCCGGTACTCGGACCGAATCGACGGATCGGATTCCAGCACGTCGGCGGCCCGGATGACGAGGTCGTCGAAGTCGATCCAGTTCCGAAGCTCCATCTCCCTCCGGTACGCCTCCTCCGCCTCGCCCGCCCCGTCTCCGGCCGGCGGCCCCGCGGTGCGCCGCGCGCGCGAGATGGCCGCGAGGTGCCCGCGCGCCCTTCGCTCGGAGAGGTCGAGGGTGTCGCGAAGGAGTCGCACCCGCTCGTCGTCCGAGGCGACCCGGAACCCGCGCTGGAGGCCGGCCGCGTTCCAGTGCTCCCGGAGGACGGAGAGGCCGAAGGAGTGGAAGGTGTGGATCGGGACTCCCTCCTGGACCTCCGGCAGGAGGGCTCGCAGGCGTTCGCGCATCTCGCCGGCCGCCCTCCGGGTGAACGTGATCGCGAGGCACTCGTCCGGAGCGGCGCCGTGGCGCGCGACGAGGTGCGCGATGCGATGGGTGAGGGTCCGGGTCTTGCCGGAACCGGGTCCGGCCACGATGAGCAGCGATCCGGAGGCGATCTCGGCCGCGCGGCGTTGGTCCGTGTCGAGCCCGGAGAGGACGTCGGCGGGTCCGGCGGCGGAAACGGTGGAAGCGGCGGAAACCGAATCCCCCGCGCGTGAAGCCGGCGCGCTCGGCGCACGCTGCGAAGACGAGGCCGGTGTCGCAGGGGGAACCGCGGTGCCCTCAGGGGGGCTCTGCGGCGGGCGCTCCTCCTCCTCCGCCCTCGGTGATTCCGCCCGCGGCGGAGGCGGGTCGCGCCTCCCCGGCCGGGGCGCCGCCGTCTCCTCACCGAAGAGGGATGCCCCGCGGGTGAGCCCGCGCAGCTCCCCGTCCTCGAAGAGGCGAATCGTTCCGTACACCCCGTCGTATCCGGCCTCCCGGACCACCTCCTGGCGCCGGAGGCGCGACACCGCCTCCGCGACAAGGGACGAGGCGGCGGGCCGGATGTCCTCGACCGGAACCGTGTTGAGGAGCGGAAGCTCCGGCCCGAGCCGGCCGAGGAGGCTCTCGTAATGACGTGCGACCCGGCGGCTCTTCGGTCCGACCTCGAGGATTTCGGACAGGATCTCGGGGAGCGGGACGAGGCTCTGCATGGCCCCCGCGGTCGCGGGCGGGGCGGCCTCCTCGGGCCGGTCCGCAAGGTCCTCGACCCGGTGCATCACCCCGACGGTGAGCGGCTTCCCGCACACCGGGCACCGGCCGTCGTGCCTGCGCGTCTCGTCCGGCGAGAGTCGGATCTCGCAGCTCCGGTGGCCGTCCAGGTGGTACTTGCCCTCCTCCGGGAAGAACTCGAGCGTGCCCCCGTACCCCTCGCCCGTCTCCAGGGCCCGGCGAAGGGCGAAGTAGTCGAGCTCGGTGTCGAACACGCACACCTCTCGCCCCAGCTTCTCCGGCGAATGGGCGTCGGAGTTCGAGACGAGGCGAAAGCGGTCGAGGGAGGAGACCCGCCAGTTCATCGGCGGGTCGGACGAGAGCCCCGTCTCGACCGCGAAGATGTGCTCCGCGAGGTCCCCGTAGCACTCGTTGATCGCGTCGAAGCCCGACTTCGACCCGAGCGCGGCGAACCAGGGGGTCCAGATGTGGGCGGGGACGAGGTACGACCCGGGGTCCGATTCGAGGGTGAGCTCGAGGAGGTGCCGGGAGTCGAGCCCGAGGATCGGCCGCCCGTCGGAGTTGAGGTTGCCGATCCGCGCGAGGCTCGCGGTCACCCGGTCCATCGCGTCGAAGTCCGGGGTGTAGATCAGGTGATGGATCTTCCGGGTCTTGTCGAACTTCTTGTAGATGGTGGAGATCTCCACCGACAGCATGAACCGGGTCGCGGTTTGCTCGCTCCGGCAGGCGGGCGGGAGCCGTTCCTCGACGGCTCGCTCCAGGTCGGGCCGCAGCCGATAGAGGCCCGGCTCCGCCGGCACGAGATTCTCCTTGATCTCGGCCCGCCAGGCGGGGTGGGTGAAGTCCCCGGTGCCGACAATGGCGATGCCCTTCTTGCGGGCCCAGAGGGCGAGGTGCTCGAGATCGCAGTTCCGGCTCGTCGCCCGCGAATGCTTGGAGTGGACGTGGAGATCGGCATAGAAAGCCATGTGCGCTCCGCTTGGACGCTGGTCGCCACCCTGGCGGCGGTTCGGCGTTCGGCCCGCCGAGCCACTCGACCGTACCACGGTGATGTTCTGCCGTCGACGAAACAACGACGGGCGGATTCGTCCGACCCGTTGACCGGATGGGCTGCCCGGACTCCGGCCATTGCGGTAGCATGATGTAATGATGCCAGTCACACGAGACCCGGGCCGATGAAACGCACCCAGATCCAGTTGGACGACGCAACCTACGAGGCAGTCCGGCGACGGGCTTTCGACGAGGGTCGTTCGATGGCGTCGGTCGTCCGCGAATCGCTGGCGAGGACGTTCGGGACGGCGGTGCCGGAGGGCCGGAAGACCATCAAGGACTTTTCGTTCGTGGGAATCGGCTCCGATCCGAACCCGCCGGAAGGCGCCCCCGTGTCGGTGGAGCATGACCGGTGGTACGTCGAGGCGGTCGCCGGCCACCGGGACGGGACGGAGAAACCGTGATCTTCGTGGACACATCCGCCATCTATGCACTGGCGGACCGCCGAGACACGAATCATCTTGACGCGGCCCACAGGTTCGACACTCTGTTGCAGTCCGGGCGCCGGCCGTTCACCCACAGCTACGTTCTGGTTGAATCCATGGCGCTGCTGGACCGCCGCCTGGGGCGGGACGCGATGTTTGCGTTCGCGTCCGAAGCGCGCGAATTCGAGGTCGAGTGGGTGGGGATGTCGCTGCACGGCCGGGCGGTCGCTGCGCTCGCGGCAGCGGGCCGCACCGTCAGCCTTGTCGACCAGGTGAGCTTTCTCGTGATGCGGGCGCGCGGGATCGACGAAGCATTCGCATTTGACCGCCACTTCGCGTCGGCAGGTTTTCGCCTGTATGAGCCGTGATGGACGGTAGCGCCCGACGGTGGACTTCGGCTCGCGACGGGGCACGGGCGGAAGCTCCCGAGGCGCCGGGCCGCAACGAGATTGAGGCCGCGACGGCTACCCGGTGCCCGGCATGCGCTCCGCGATCGCGAGGATGCGGTGCATGCTCCGGAGCACTGGCTTCTCGATGAGCTTCCCGTCGATGACGACGAGGCCGGTGCCGGCCCCGTCGAACTCCGCGACCACCCGCCGGGCGCGCTCCACCTCCTCCTTGGTCGGGCTGAAGCACTCGTTGAGCACCGTGATCTGTTTCGGGTGGATGGCGCCCTTGCCGGTGAAGCCCAACTCGGCGCAGGCCCTCGCTTCGCGTTCGAGCCCCTCCATGTCGTTCAAGTCGAGGAACGGCACGTCGATGAGGTCGACCCCGGCGCTCGCCGCCGCGTGCACCACCCGCGAGCGCGCATGGAGCAACGCGTTCCAGGTCGGCTCGACGCGCAGCTCCGCAGCCATGTCCACGCCCCCGAAGAGGAGCGCGTCCACGAGGTCGCTCGACCGCGCGATTTCGATGCAGGCGTCGAGGCCCTCGTTGGTCTCGATGATGACGTGAAGCCGGATCGGCCTCGCCGCCTGCTCGATGAGCTCCTCGTGCACCCGCACCTCGCCCGGCGACTTCACCTTGGGCAGCATGATCGCGGGGGGCGGGCGCGGCGACTCGACGATCGCCTGGAGGTCCGCGAGCCCCTCCACCGAGCGCAGGCAGTTCACCCGCACCACCGGCTCGACCCCGCCGAACTCCCCGTTCTCCGCGAACCACCCGAGGGTCCGCTCGCGGGCCGCCGCCTTGTCGTTCGGCGCGATCGCGTCCTCGAGGTCGACGGTGACGATGTCCGCCCCCGTCGCGAGCGCCTTCGGGATCATGTCCGGCCGGTTGCCGGGGGCGAAGATGAGGCTCCGGCGGGGCCGGATCGTCCGTTCACTCAATGCTCTGCTCCTTCTCGGCGGGCTCCCGACCGTGCCCCGTCAGCGCAATGGATCGACGACGGTGAGAAACGGGAACCGGTGGAAATCGGTGTCGGGCGCGCGGATCGCGGGTGATGCCGAGCTCGCGCATCGACACCGCGATTTGGAGGTCGTGGAACAGGTTCCCGCTCACATCTCGGCTCCCGGCCCACGAGCGGCGCGGGCTGTAGTCTTCAGCTCGATTGGCGGAGCGAAACCCGACGATTCCGGCGCCCGTGCTACCAGGTCTCGCCGAAGGGACGCAACTCGACCCGGAAGGACCAGGTGGAGCGGTCCTGGTGGGCGACGTGGTACATCTCGTCCGCGATCGCGGAGGGCTTGGCGAAGAACTCGTCCGGCTCGTCGGGAGCGAGGATCGGGCGGGTGCGCGGGGTGTCGATCGCCGC
>JAJDXW010000257.1 GCA_022823045.1 Gammaproteobacteria bacterium | reverse complement strand
GGTGTTCGCGTCCGACGAGTGGCAGACGTACCGGCACGACAAGAGCCTGTACGGCGACCTCATCTCCGCGGACGAGCTGAAGGCCTACTGGATGCGCGAGCGGGCGATCCACGAGGTGATGCTGAAGGAGATCGGCGAGATCTAGATTCGCCGACTTGCTCAGCCCCAGCGACAAGGCATTGCGCGAGGCCGGGGTGACTGCCCCGGTCTTGCGTTGCGCTGCCTTGATGCAAAGATCGAATCACGCTCGGAAATCTCACCAGCTTCTTGGCTCGCGGACGCGGATCTGCTCGCTGTGACAAGGCGTACTCCCTCAAGCCGCTTCGACAGCGCGTAGCGCTAGTGTCGGCTACGCCTTCAGCGTCTCTCGGTCCGTGCGCCTTGTCACAGCGGCATCTCCGCGCCCTCGCGACGAAAGTTGGTGAGATTTCCGGCCCAGGCGTCGCGGGCGCAAAGCGAGGAGCCTCCGGACATGACGACGAGCCACCGCACGACGAGCCACATCACCGATTCCCGCCTCTACGGCGCCACCTTCGCGTCGACCGAGGTCGCGGCCGTGTTCTCCGACCGGAACCGCGTCCAGAAATGGTTCGACATCGAGGCCGCCCTCGCGCTCGCCCAGGCGGAGCTCGGGATCATTCCGCAAGACGCGGCCGACGAGATCGCCGGGAAGGCCGACGCGGCGCTCGTCGACCTCGACGCGATCGGCCGCGAGATCGCTTCCACCGCTCATCCGCTCGTGCCCGCGATCCGGGCCCTGGCCGCCCTCTGCGACGGCGACGCCGGCGAGTACGTCCATTACGGGGCCACCACCCAGGACATCGTCGACACCGGCATGGTCCTCATGGTGCGCGAGGCGTGGCCGCTCCTCCTCGCCGATCTCCGCGCCATCCGCGAACGGCTCGCCGCCCTGGCACGCGACCACCGCGACACCCTGATGGTCGGGCGGACCCATGGCCAGCATGCCCTTCCCGTCACGTTCGGCTACAAGCTCGCGGTGTGGGTCGACGAGATCGACCGGCACCTCGATCGGTTCGCGGAAGCCGAGCCGCGGATCTTCGTCGGCAACATCACCGGCGCGGTCGGCACCATGGCGTCCTTCGGCCCGAACGGGCTCGAGATGCAGCGCCGGGCGCTCTCGCGCCTCGGTCTCGGGACCCCTCGCATCTGCTGGCACTCGGCCCGCGACCGGGTGGCCGAGATGGCGTGGCTGCTCGTGCAGGTGGCGGGCACCCTTGGAAAAATCGCTAACGAGATCTATAATTTGCAGCGTTCTGAAATCAGCGAGGTGCACGAGCCGTTCCACCCCGGGAAGGTTGGAAGCAGCACGATGCCGCACAAGCGCAACCCCGCGAGCACCGAGCTTGCGGTGGCCCTCTGGCGGCTCGTCCGCGGGCTCCTGGTCCCCCTCACCGATGCGCTCTACCAGGAACACGAACGCGACGCCTCGGCGCTCCGGGTGGAGCTCGCCGCGGTTCCCGAGCTCGTGGTCTACTGCGGGGCCCTCCTCGCCCGGATGCGTGCCGTCGTCGAGAACCTCGAGCCCTTTCCCGAACGAATGGAGGCGAACGCGGACCACCTCGGCGGCCTCCTGCTGTCCGAACGGGTGATGCTCGCCCTCGGTGAAAGGGTCGGCAAGCAGACCGCGCACGAGATCGTCTATGAAGTCGCCATGGCCGCACAGGAAAGGGGAACCGCGTTCCGCGAGGAGCTTGCGACGGATCCGCGGGTGGCTCCGCATCTTGGCCGGGAAGCGATCGAAGAGCTGCTCGATCCGGAGCGATACCTCGGGCTCACGGGGCAGATTGTGGACGAAGTGGCCGGCCGGTAGCTATCCTTCGGAAATGAAATCTCGTCAAGTGTCTCAGGCGGGCGGTCGGCGAGCGATGCGGCGGGCGGCATCGCACCTCCTCGGCGCCGCCGCGGCGGCCGCCGTCGCGGCGACGGTCCCGGCCGCTCTCGCCTCCAGCGGGGTGTGGCGGCTCGATGCCGACGACTCCCTCGTCGGCCGCACGCAAGCGTTCGCCGCCTCGTACGACGACACCCTGCTCGACGTCGCGCGCCGTTTCGGGATGGGGATCTCGGAGATGCAGCTCGCCAATCCCGGAGTCGACATGTGGCTCCCCGGCGACGGGACCACGCTCCGGCTTCCCTCGCGGTTCGTTCTCCCGGCGGGGCCTCGCTCGGGCCTCGTGATCAACGTCCCCGAGATGCGCGTCTACTACTACCCGAAGGGCAAGCCGTTCGTCCACACGTGGCCCATCAGCATCGGACGGGTCGGATGGGAGACGCCCCTCGGAAAGACCCGCATCGTTCGCAAGGCGGTCCGCCCGACCTGGACCCCGCCCGAGTCAATCCGGGAGGAGTACGCGGAGCGAGGAGAGCCGCTGCCGCGCGTGGTCCGGCCAGGTCCGGACAACCCGCTCGGATCCCATGCACTGTATCTGGGGCTTCCGGAATACCTCATCCATGGAACCAACCGGCCCTACAGCATCGGCATGCGGGTCAGCCACGGGTGCGTGCGCATGTACCCGGAGCACATCGTCGAGCTGTACGGGCTGGCGAGGTCCGGCACGCCCGTCACTCTCGTGGACCAGGGCGTCAAGGCCGGATGGGCAGGAGACGAGCTCTATATCGAGGTGCACCCGGAGATCGACGTTCCGGCGGAAGAGTCGCGTCCCACGATGACCGACGCGGTCACGTCGATCATCGCGGCAACGCCGGAGGGAAGCCCACCGGCCAAGGTGGACTGGAAGCGGGTCGAGGAGGCGCTCGCCACCGCAAACGGAATTCCCGTCGCAGTGGGGAGCCGGCAAACGCCCCGGCCATCCGTCGGAGACAGCTCCTCCGGATGACCGGGCCGTCGGTCGATGACTACTTCATCATCGACTTCTTGAACATGCGCTCGATCTTCTCGCTGTTCGCCGCACAGCAGGCCTGCGCCTCGCGGGCAGCGCTGAGGGCGCGATTCGCGGTACGGGAAGCCTGACCGGCTTCGTCCCGAGCCGCTTCCGCATCCGCCACGGCACCCGACGCGGTATCCTGGGCGGCGGCGGCCTCGCCCCTCAGAGTGTCGAGATCGGCCCGGAGGGCATTCAAATCGTCAGTGCTGGCGCAGCCCGCGCCAAGCGTCACCACCGCGGCAAGACCTGCGGCGGCGCTCCACTTGCCAACTCTCTTTTTCACGCAAGACTCCTTTTGGTACCTTGGGAGTGAAGGGCGCCGGTCGTCCGGCTTCTTACGGTCGCGGATCCCTGTCCCCGGCCCCGCGTATACTAACATCGTCAACGCGCGCTGACACCGGCCGGCGCTCCATGCACGACCCGCGCTAGCGAATTTTCCGCGCATGTCCGAACCCTCATCTTCCTCGCCCGCGGGCGGACCGGCGGCCGCGAAGAACTCCGCGGGAACGGGAGGAACGCTCCTCGCGCTCATCGGCTGGCTCGCCTTCCTGTGCGGCGTTGCCGTTTTCGCCCTCGTCGCGTTCGTTCGCCACGAACACGAGATCGAGGCCGACCGTCGATACGCCGTCGCCGGCGAGCAGCGAAGCGTCGCGCGGGCGGCCGCGAGCCTGGCGAAGAACCTCGCCGGAAGGTCGGTTCCCGCCGCCTCGCCCACCTCCCTCGCCTCGACCGCCTCGACCGCGTCGACCCCCTCTGCCGCCACCCCCTCCGACTCCGGCGTTTCCGCGCTGCGCACCCGCTCGCTCGAGCTCATCGCCCGCATTCCCCCTGAACCGGACGCCCGTCTCCCGTCCGAGCGGACGCTGCAGGCCGAGTGGACCCGCCTCGCCGCGGGGATCGACTCCCTTCAGGGCGAGTGGTCGCGGATCGTCGACTTCCGGTCGGAGCTCGAGGCGCTTCGGGGGGCGGGCGAGGCTCTCCGGGAGAGCTCGGAACGGATCGCCGACGCCCTTGCCGGCCGAGACGGGGGGATGCTCGGCGAGGCGGAGGCCCTGACCCTCGCGGCGCGACGATTCGCCGAATTGGTCGGCCGGGCCAGCCTCGCGGAACCGGACCGCCTCGACCGCGCGCGGGAGCTGCTGGAGGTCCTTCGACAGGTGCGGGGAGCGCTTGCGGCGGAGATTGCCCGTACGCCCCCGTTCACGGCCTCGCCGGCGGGACTCGCTCCCACCCCGCATGTCCGGCTCGCGGACCTCGACGCACGGTTCGATGCCGCCGCGGAGCAATTGGACACTGCCCGGAGACTGGCCCGAACCCTCGAATCGGCGTCGGCCGACCTCGGGCACCTTGCCGAGGGCAGCGCGCGCGTGCTCGAGCTGCTGCCCCGTTTCGAGGCCCGCACCCGGCGGCAACCGGAAGTCCTCGGGGCTTCGCTCGACGCGTGGCTCCTCCGGTCCGCGGCGCTCGCCCTCGCCGGATTGTTCGCGCTCTTCTGGTGGCGCCAGCGGCTCCTCCGGTCCGCGGCGGCCGGTCTCGACCAGGCCTGGGGAGAAGCGGCGGAGTCGGACTGGCGCGCCCGCGGCCTCGTTCTCGACCTCCTCCGGACCATCCATTCCCTTGACCGTCGTCCCGCGGAACGTGCCCCGGTGGACGGCGAGGACCTCGAAGGGAGCGTGCGCGACGCGAAGGCATCCCTTCCCCGGATCGTCGCGCGCCGTTCGCAGTTGGCCGCGGCCCTCCTCTCGGCCCGGGACCTCCTCGGAAAGCGGCTCTCCGCGGCCCGCGATTCGGTGCTGGCGCACCTCGGCCCGAACCCCGGCGAGCTCGACACCGCCCCGCTGCTGGAGGTCGAGGCGACCTTCCGCGAATGCACCCTGTTCGCCATGTCGGCCCTCGCCCGGGAGATCCGGGCCGCCGCGTCGGGAGACGCGGCAGGAGGGGAGGAGGCGGTCGAGGAGGCGGCGACCCGGGCATCAATCCAGGCCGCGAACGGAGCGGAGACGCTCCGCGGCGTCGTCGCCCGCGGGTTCGACGTTCTTGAATGGAGCCTGGAGCGGGTGCTGGCGGGAGAGGACGAGGAGCGCGTCGCCCTCATCTTCCTCCTCGACGACCTGCGGGTGGTACGGGCGAAGACGACGTTCTCCTCCTCCCTCGACTTCGACCCCGATCTCGCGCGCCGGCTCGAGATCGGTCAGCCTCGGCCGGGGACGGAGCCGCCCGAGGCGGGACCGGGGGAGAAGGCAGCGAGCGACGGGCCGGTCCTCCAGTCCGACGCGGCCCGCATGCTCCCCTCGTTCCGGAAGGGGCTCGCGGAGTGGACGGAGGGCGAGGGGGACGGTGCCTCGGCGGCCATGCTCGTGCGCGGCAGCGTGTCGGTGCTCGCGCGCGCCGCGGAGGAGGAGCGGTCGCCCGCTCGTACCTTCTGGCATGTCGCGGCCGCGTTCTGCACCGGGCTCTGCGAACGCGCCATCCCCAGCGGGCCCGCGACGCGCCGCATCATGAACGAAGTGGCGCGCGCGTTCGAAGAGACGGCCGGAGGCGAGGAAACGCCGCAACCGCCTGATCGATTGCTCCGGGAGCTGCTCATCTACATCGCGTTGGCCGAGAGCGACCACGAGGACCTCGAGGAGGTGCGGGCGGCCTTCGGGCTCGAGCGGTACCCGCTCGCGGTTCCGGAGTGGCCGCCGGGCGAGACGGGTCCGGCGGAAGGGGAGGGGGAGGGCGACATCTCGATGGAGATCATCCAGCAGCTCGAGGGGATCCGGGCCGCCCTCGACCGCATCAACGATCCACCCGAGAACCCCCTTCGCTAGCGCGCATATTTCACCGATGTTCTGCTGCGGACGCCAATCTGCTCGTCGTGGCGGGCCGTACTCCCTCAAGCCGCTTCGTCGTAGTGTCGGCTTCGCCTTCAGCAGCGCGTATGCGCGCTAGCCGGGACCGGGACCGAGATCGCCCCACAGGAGCTGAGCGGCGGCGACGGCCGTGATCGCCGCGGTCTCGGTGCGCATGACCCGGGGGCCGAGTCGAACCGGGACGAAGCCGCTCGCGTCCGCCCGTTCCGCCTCGCGGGGGTCGAGCCCTCCTTCCGGTCCGACGAGAAGGGTGAGCGGCGGCCCGGGAGCAGGCAGCGAGGCGAACGTCCGACCGCCCGCGCCCGCGAGCCGGATCGCGGTTCCCTCGCGCGGCCTTCGAGCGAGCCATTCCACGAGGGGTTGCGGCGACTCGAAGGCCGGTACGCGGTTCCGGCCGCATTGCTCGCACGCCCCTTCCGCGATGCGGCGCCATCGCGCGAGCCGGTCTCCCGCCTTGCGGGGCTCCGGCCGCACGACACCGCGCACCGTCCAGAGCGGGACGATCCGGGCGACCCCGAGCTCCACGCTCTTCTGAATCGCGAGGTCCATGCGGTCCCCCCGGCTGACGCCGAGCGCGAGAACGACGGGAAGGGGTGACTCGGGGAGCCCGGAGAGCGGCTCGACGAGCTCGACCTCCACATCGCCGCGGCGCGCCGCGACTGCCAGCTTCGCCCGATACTCTCCGCCGCGCCCGTCGAAGACCCGAATCGGCGCACCCGCCTTCAGTCGGAGGACGGCGGCGGCGTGGCGGGAGGCGTCCGATCCGAGCACGACCCGCCGGTCGCCGGAGAAGTGACGGGCGAGGTCGGCATCGACGAGGAACCGGGGCTCCCGCATCGTCCCAGTTTGGCAGAACGCCGGCCGGAGCGCCCGCAATACGGTGCCGGGCCGGTTCCGGAAGGATCCGGACGTAGCCCGGAAATCTCACCCGAATCAGGATCCGAGCCCGGCAAGGTCACGGGATCGGCCCCGGGCCAGCCCCCGGGCAAGCCGGACTCCAGGACCGGAACGGCCCCTTTCGGCCGAACGGAACGCCCGAGCGCCGGCCCCTTCCGGCGGAGCTTTCGGGCCGGGAAATGCGAACCAACCCCCGTTATACTCCGGACGTGCCTACCACGTGGATCGTGAATGGGGGCGGCGCGCTCGCCTGCATGCTACTCCTCGGTTACGGGTATTTTCTGGAGTACTCCGAGGGGCTTGCACCCTGCCCGCTCTGCGTGCTCCAGCGGATCGCGTTCGCCCTGCTCGCGGTGGTGCTGCTCGCCGCGGCCTTCCATCGCCCGCGGAGCCGGGGCGGCGGGCGCGCCTACGGAATCATGGCGGGAATCGTCGCGGCGGCCGGCGCGGGAATCGCCGGATGGCATATCCACCTGCAGAACCTCCCGCCGGAAGCGGCTCCGGAGTGCGGCCCGGGCCTCGAGTACATGCTGAACGCGTTTCCCATCGGAGAGACCGTCAAGATGATCTTCACCGGTTCCGGGGAGTGCGCGGAAGTCTCCTGGTCTTTTCTCTATCTCAGCATCCCCGGCTGGGCCCTCCTGTGGTTCCTCGTCCTCGGGGTAGTGGGCCTCGCCAACAACTTCCGGACCCCGCCGGGGTATCAGCCCCGGCTGTTCGACTGACTCGCCGCGCCCGGGAGACGCCGCTCCTCCAGAACCACTCACCGAACGGCCGGCGCTGCCGAGCGCCCGATCCGAAAGCCATGAACACCGAACCCGAATCCGCCCTTGACCTTAGAAGCCCGGCCGTGCTCGACGACCCGCACCCGGTCTACAACCGACTGCGCGAGGAAGCGCCGGTCCACTGGAACGCCTCCCTCGGCGGCTGGATCCTCACCCGCCACGCCGACGTGCGCCGCGCCCTGCGCGACGAAAGGCTGTCGGTCGAGAAGATGGGCCGGTTCGAGGAGCGGCGGAGCGGGGGCGAGGGCCATGCGGACATCGCGCTCCTCGCCCGGACCCTCGCGGACTGGATGGTGTTCAACGATCCGCCCCGCCATCGCGAGCTCCGGCGGGCGATGCAGAACGCGTTCCTCGCCCGCGACATTCCCGTGCTCGAGGCGAACGTGCGGGCGGTCGTGGAGGAGCTCCTGGAGCCACTCGGGGCGGAAGGACGGTTGGACCTCGTCGCCGACTTCGCCCATCCCCTGCCCGCCATCGTCATCGCCGAGCTCTTCGGGATGCCGCGCGCGGAGCGCGAGCAGCTCAAGAGCTGGTCGGACGCGCTCGGGCGCTTCGTCCTCGGCGATGTCGAGAACACGGCGCACGCCGCGAAATACGGGGCGGCGGCGCGGGCCGCGCAGGCGATGGCGGCGCGCTTCCACGCCCTGGTGGAGGAGCATCGCCGCGCGCCGCGCGACGACTTCACTCAGCTCCTCCTCCGCGACGGCGCGCACTTGAGCGACGACGAGATCGTCCACACCCTCATGTTCGTCCTCTTCGCGGGGCACGAGACCACCACGAACCTCATCGCGAGCGCCGTGCTGTGGCTCGTCCGCACTCCGGGGCTGATGGCGCGCCTGCGGGCGGAGCCCGAGCGGGTCGCCGACGCGGTGGAGGAGCTGTTGCGGATGGACGGGCCGGTGCAGATGGTCTTCCGGCTCGCGCGCGAGGACGTCGAGTACGGCGGGACGGCGATTCGGGCCGGCGAGCGCGTTCACCTCGTGCTGAACGCGGCCAACCGGGACCCGAGCGTGTTCGAGCGCCCGGACGAGCTCGACATCGAGCGAGGCCGCAGCCGGCACGTGAGCTTCGGCCCGGGCGCGCACTTCTGCCTGGGCGCACCGCTCGCGCGGCTCGAGGCCCGGGTGGCGCTTCAGGGCCTGCTCGCGCGCTTCGATCGCCTGGAGCTCGAGCCGGCCGCGGCGCCGCTCGCGTGGCGCCCGGAGCTCGTGATCCACGGCCTCAAGGCGCTGCCGCTTCGGTACTCGGGGGCGCGAGCGCCCTGACCGGGTGCGAGCGAGAGAAGAGCGGTCGGGGAACAGGGGACGGAGGAACGGTCGATGTCTCGTTTCGGACCGGAGGTGGTCCTGGACCGGCCGGCGTGGGTGCACCCCACCGTGCAGCTCCACGGAAAGATCCGGATCGGGGAGGGGGCGTCGCTGTGGGTGAACGCGGTCATCCGCGCCGAGTGCAACGAGGTGATCGTCGGCCCCTACGCCAACGTCCAGGACTTCGCGATGGTCCACGTCGGCTACGGCATCGACACCCGCATCGGCGCCCATACCTCTCTCGCCCACCATTGCACCGTGCACGGTGCCACGATCGGCGAGAACTGCATGATCGGCATCGGGGCGGTGGTGATGGACGGGTGCGAGATCGGGGACAACTCCATCGTCGGAGCGGGGGCCCTGCTGACCGAGGGCACCGTGGTCCCACCCGACTCCGTGGTCGTCGGGTCCCCGGGCAAGGTTCGCCGAACGCGCAACGCGTTCGTCGAGAACCGGCTGAACGCGATGCTGTACTACCGCAACGGGCTTGCCTACGCGGAGGGCTGCCATCGAGCCTGGCACGGCCCCGAGTACGAGGCGTGGGTCGCGGCGGAGCGGGAGCGGATCGAGCGCGAGTTCGCCGCCCGTTACCCGGCCGATTCGGAATGTTGAGCGGGCTCGGAGGCGCCCCTCGCGCCCGCCGCCGCCCCGTGGTCCGCCGAAGACGCGAACTCGACCACGGCGGAACCCGGTGAGAAATGCAGGCTGAGGATTCAGAGCCATCCCGCGAAGACCCCTCCGAACCCCGGAGGGGAATGAACGAGAACAAGACCCCCGCCACGGCCCCGGCGGGAGGCGCCTTCCGGCGTCGCCGCACCTCTCTCGGCGACGCCTTCCGATTCTTCCTCCCCCTCATGCTCATGGCGGAGCTGATGATGATCTCGCAGGCGATCATCGCCGCCTTCCTCGCCCGCATGCCGGACCCCGAGCCCGTCCTCGCCGCCTATTCCATCTCCTTCTACTTCCACGCGACGCTCGGAAGTCCCGTCTGGGCGTGCCAGTTCGTCGCCGTGTCCTACATCCGGGATCGCGCGTCGATGCGCCGGTTGCTCCTCTTCAGCCTGCAGGTGGCGGGCGCAATCTTCGCCGTCCAGCTCGCGATCGGACTCACCCCGGCCGGCCACTGGTTGTTCCAGAACCTGTACGGGGCAAGCCCGGAGGTGGCGGAGGCGGCCCAGCGGTGCGTCGTCATCTTCGCCTTCACGATGCTGTTCGCGGTCGCGCGATCGCTCGCCTACGGCCTCTTCATGGTCGAGCGCAAGACCCTCTTCGTGACCCTGGGAACGGTCATCCGCCTCGTGGGGCTCGCCCTCGTCCTCGTCGTCATGACCCGTTTCTTCGAAGGAGCCGAGGTCGGAGCGCTCGCCCTGGTCGGCTGCATCGCCATCGAGGCCGTGTTCGCCCTCGTCCTCATGCGTCCCTTCTTGCGCCGCCTCGAGGCCGGGAGCCGCCCCCCGAGCTACCGGGAGCTCTGGAAATTCTCCTGGCCGATCATGATCATGCAGGTCGCCGAATCGGGCGTCGCGTTCACCGTCAACCTGTTCCTCGGCCGTCTTGTCCGCCCCGAGCTCGCCCTCGCCGCCTTCGGCATTCTCGACAGCCTGATGCGCCTGATCCTGAGCCCGCTCCGCAACGTCATCCCGACCGTCCAGACCCTCGTCCGCTTCCGCCGCGACGTTCGGGTGATCGTGACCTTCGCCCTCATCGTGGCCGGCGGATTCGCGGCCGTGACGCTCCTGTTCCACGTCGAATGGGTACGGGACCGGGTGCTCGAGGACATCATGGGCCTCCCCCCGCACATGGCCGAATACGTGGCACCCGCCCTCGCGTTCGGCTTTCTGCTCGCCCTCGCGATGGCCGCCGCGTCCGTTTGCCGCGGCCTCCTCATCGCGGCCAAGCGGACCGGAGCCATCGCGGTCGGCTCCGCGGCGCGGCTCGTCACCGTCGGAGCGGTGGGAGGGACCGCCCTCCTCCTCGGGGAGTCGAACGGCGCGCTCATCGGGATATACGCCCTCATCGGCGCATTCCTCGTCGAGTCGGTGGTGCTCCTCGCGCGCCTCCTCTGGATCGACCGCACCCTCGGGCCGCGCCGCCCTCGCCGGGCTACGCCGTCATCGAGCCGGACGCTCCTTCGTCCGCGGTGAACACGTACTCGTAGAGCCTGAGCATGCGCTGCGGGTGACTGCGTTCCAGCCGCACCCGGGCGTCAGGGGTAAGCACGAGGGTCCGACACCGTTCGACCGCAATCGTCGCGGTGGCGGCCGCGCTCGCGTCGAACGCGCCTCGAGGCTCGATCACGTCCCCGGGGGAGAGCTCGAAGAGACGGGTTCCGCCGGAGCCGAACTGCGATGCCCTGCCTTCGCGCAGGAGCTGCAGGCCGTCACGGGGTTCGCCGGAGGCGACGATGGTGTCGCCGGCCGCGAACTCCCGGGGCTCCATCCACTCCTCGAGCTCCTCCAGCATCTCCTCGAACAGCACCTGCCGATCGAGGTGCCGCGCGAAGTCGTCCACCACCCGTTCAAGAAGCGCGTCGCGCGAGCCTGCCTGACTCTCGTGCTCGGATTGCCACTTCTCGATGACGATGTCCTCGCAATGCTCGAGAGCGTGGTCCTCGTCGCGCTCGCTCACGACGCTCGCGCGAACGGCGGCGGGAAGCTCCGCCTCCAGCGATGCCTCCAACCGTTCGGACGCGCCGGCGAGGACCACCACCACCCCCGCCGTATCCGCGGCCCGGATGAACCGGACCAAGGCGTTGACGGCGGAAAGGTCGAAGCTCGTGACGTTCTCGAAATCCAGCAGAATGCAGGACGGTGGGGGATCGGCGCCGAGGGACAGCTTGAGCTGGTCCGCCAGCCGATACGCGCTTCCGAAGAACAGGTGGCCGCGGAGGCGATAGGCCTGCATCCGCCCGCCTTCGGCGAGGAGGATGGCGCGCTCCGGGATCGGCCGGGTCCGGTTGCTCTGGCGGTCGCGCGCCGTGAAACGGTGCTGGACCACATCCATCCGGCTCAGGCTGATCACGAAGATTGCGGTGGTGATCAGCATCCCCGCCCCGACCCCCTCGAGAAAACCGAAGACGACGATGGTCGCGAACATGACGAGGATGATGAGGTAGTCGGCCCAGGCAAGCCTCTTCAGGGTCCCGATCAGCCAGGCTTCCATCATGTGCAGCCCGAGGAACAGCAGCACCCCGCCGATGAGGGGGATGGGGAAGAAGCCGAGCAGCGTATCGCCGGCGACGAGGCAGGCGGCGAGCGCGAGCGCGGTAAAGAGACCGGTGAGGCGGGTCGTGGCCCCGAAGAGCACGTTGCGAATGCTCGTCGTGGCGATCAGGCATCCCGGAGGCGCGCCGCCGGCCCCCGTCACCGCATTCGCCCACCCGGTCACCCGGAACTCCCGGTTCCAGTCGAGGTCGGCGTTCGCCGCGACCTCGACCCCACCCAGGTTCATCACCACGCACACCAGGGTGACGGTAAACAGAATCAGCAGGTTCGGCACCTGCCCGGCGAACTCGAGCCAGTCGATGTAAGGCAGGTCCGACGGGCCGATGGGCGGCCAGAGCTCCCCGCCGGACATGCCGGCGAACAGGAGCCCGGACGCCCGCGCCTCCTCTCCCGAGACTCCGAGCGCGATCATCGCGAGCTGAAACGCGGCCGCCGCCACCAGGAAGCTCGCCGGAAAGATCGCGAAGCTCTTCCAGACCTTCATCAGGACGTAGAGCCCGAGCCCGTATGCGAGGCCGATGCCGAGGTTCAGGGCCACGCCGGGGTCGATCGACGAGAACGGCTCGTCGGAATCGACGGTGACTCCCATCAACCGGAGCGCGACCACGCAGGCGAGCCCCCCCGTCCCCGCGACGAATCCTCCCGCCACCGGGTACGGGATGAAGCGAAGGAACCGGGCCAGTCTCAGGTGGCCGATGAGGACGAACCCGAGGCCCGCGGCCATCGTGCCGATCAACGCCGCGGCGACCGCGGTCGCGTACAGGTCCCGGCCGTCCAGGTCGATGGTGGTGGTGATCGCCACCAGCATCATCACCGAGGGGAGCGGGGCGCCGGCGACGGCGCCCCGGAACTCGCTCGAGAGCGCGACGAGGGTGCCGATCGCGCAGTATCCGAAGAGCACGAGTCCAACGCCCTCGGCAAGGTAGGGCGTCAACGGACCGGAAAAGATGACCGCGGCCATCGAAACGCTGAAGACGAGGAGCTGAACGCCGGTAATCATTCCGCACGACAGCGCGGGAACGAGCTTCTCCGAGCGAAGGTCCCGGCCAAGTTCTCGGATCATCTCGTTCATTCCGTCTCCTTCGACCTCGGATTTCGTGTCGTTGAGGCCTGGCCGCCCGGCGTGGGTCGTCGCGGCACGGCCAGCCGGACAAGGAGGGCAACCGTGCAAAGGCCGGCGCCGAGCGCGGGGACGCCCCAATCGTCGAGAGGCGGCACCGAGAGCAGGACGCCGCCCGCCACCAGGCAAGCTCCGGCCACGACTCCGGGCAGGGTGAGGCGGCTCAGGCGGGCGAGGCCGAAGGACACCGCCGCGAGGCCGGAAAGGGTCAGCAGCGAGACCGCGACGATCTCCATCCAGTCGCCCCGCATGAGGAGCTCCGGACGGAATATGAACGCGAACGGGACGAGATACTTCGGCATCCCGAGGGCGGCCGCGAGCCAACCGGTGGTCCAGTAATTGCTCTTCGCGATGGAGGCCGCCGCATAGGCGGCAAGGGCCACCGGCGGGGTGATCATGGCCGCGAGGGCGGCATAGAACACGAAGAGGTGGGCGTCGAGGAGGGCGACCCCGAGCTGCACGATCGCGTGGCTGACGAGAAGCGCCACCAGCACGTACGCGAGGCTGGAAGGAATGCCGAGCCCGAGGATTACGCAGGCGACGAACGCGCAGACGAGGAGAAGGGGAAGGTTGCCGGTGGACCAGTCGATCATCAGGGCGGGAAGCTTGGTTCCGAGCCCCGTGAGGAGAACCGAACCCGCGATGATCCCGAGCGCGAGGCAGGCGATGGCGACGTCGACCAGCTCGCGGCCGCTGTCGTGAAGGGCCTTCAGGAGCTTCCGCGGGGTCAGGCGAACCGTGAAGGGAAGGCTCACCAGGATGGTGGCCGCCATCGCGATCATCACCGAGGTCTGGAGCGGATGGCGGTTCCCGAGCAGGTAGACGAGCACCCCGAGGGCGCAGAGGAACGTCAGGAGGCCGGGATGCATCAGCGCTTCCCGAACCGACCCGCGCTCCTCGTCGCGGGGCGGCGGCGGCTCGTGCGCCGCGAAGTCCCCGCTCCGGCGGGTTCTCAGCCAGACGGCAAGGCCGAGGGTCAGGAAGTAGAGCAGCGCCGGGATCAGCGCGGCCACGATGATGTCCGCGTACGCGACGTCGAGGAGCACGATCATGAAGAAGACCGCGAACCCCATGACCGGCGGCATGATCTGGCCGCCGCTCGAAGCCGCGGCCTCGATGGCCGCCGCGAGCTCGCCGCGGATCCCGACCCGCTTCATCATCGGGATGGTCATGTTGCCGGAGATGTACACGTTCCCCATGGTGCTTCCGGAGACCGTGCCGACCATCGCGCTCGACATGACGGCCATGAGCGGCGGGCCGGTGCGACCGCTTCCGAAGAGCGCGCGGGCGAGCCCCATCACGAAGTCCATGGCCCCGACCTGCTGCAGCACCTTCCCGAGGATGAGAAAGAGCGCCATGTACTTGAGGCACGCGCTGAGCGCGAAGCCCATGACCCCGGCGTCATTCAGGTACAGGAACGAGATGATCCGATCGAGGCTGAACCCCCGGTGCCCGCCGAGCCACACCGGAAGGTATTGCCCGAGAAAGAGGTAGAGGAGGAACAACGCCGAGACGACGGCAAGTCCCATTCCGAGGCTGCGGCGTACCGCGACGAGGATGAGGTAGATGCCCGCCACCCCGATGACGATGTCCGCCCGGTTGGGCAGCCCCTCGCGGTACGGCATCTCGTCGGCCTGGAGGATGATGTAGCCGAAGACGATGAACCCGAGCGCGAGGTGCGCCCAGTCGAGGACCAGCGCGGCCCGGGTACGGGATCGGGCCGCCGCGAAGAAGAAGGCGGAAACCGCGAGGAGCGCGAGGATTGCGCGCTCCGACAACGGGAAGCCCGGCTGCCAGTAGTTGTAGAGCCCGTAGAGAGGGACGGCCAGGAACAGGGACCACTGAACCCGCCTCCGCCACCTCTCCACCCCCGGCCAGGGATTCACCGCCCGGCCTCACGGCCGTCGATCAGCCCTCGTCGCCTCGATCCCAGAGACCGACCTCCTTCCAGTACCGGATCGCGCCTGGGTGGTACGGGAAGGGATCGGAGGAGGAGGTGAAGACGGCGGGGTTCTCCACTGCGGCGCGGACTGCGGGGAGAAGCAGGACGATGTCCTCGATGTTCTCGTGCAGGGTCTTCACGATGGTATATGCCTCGTCCTCCGGCATGTCGTCGCGCGCGGCGAGCGCCGACATGGTGAGACTCGGGCCGTAGTTCGTGAAATCGAGATGGGGAAGCGACCCCGGCTCGAATGCGAAGGCGGTAAGCCCCGCCTTCTCGAGAGCCTCCTTGTCCGCCCGGACCCACACCGCCTCGTTGGCGCTCGTGTACTCCTCGATGATCGCGGCGAGCTTGGTGCCCACCGTCCACGCGAGGGCCCCCTCGATTCGTCCCTCGGCCATGAACCGGTAACGATCCCCGGAGGAGAGCGGAACTTCCTCCACGTCGTCGATCCAGGCGACGCCCTGGCTCCTCCAGAACGGCTCGTGGAGCGCGGAAGTCCGGATGCTCGAACCGAGCCCGATGCGCTTGCCCTTGATGTCGGCGAACGTGCGGATGCCGGAGTCCTTCGTTGCGATCAGGTGCCCGATGATGTGGACGAAGCCCATCAGGGTGCGGATCTCGCGATAGGGCTCCTCGCCCGGCTCCAGGTTCTTCCCGTGCCAAGCGTTTCGCATCGCCGCGCCGGTGATGCTGACGATGCCGAGGTTCGTGTCCCCGCTCCGCAGGAGGCGGGAGTTCTCGATGCTTCCCCCGGTTACCGCGACCTCGAACCTCCCCTCCGGGAACTTCTTCGAGAAGACCTGCTGCATGGCGGTGCCCAGGATGTGCGGCGTCGAGCCGGCCGACGCGGTGCCGACCGCGAATCCCTCGAGCGCGTGGGCGACCGGAAGCGAAACGAGGGCGACCGTCAGGAGACCCGCCGCGGTCGCCGCGGCGATGCGGGCGCCGCGACGGGACCTTGCCTCGATTCGATTGGCATCTCTCTGCCGCCGGATGACGTAACTGCTTGCATTCACCGGTTTCTCCTCGTGAGTTGCGTCGGACTCGACGCGTAGCGGTTTCCTCTCAGGGCGCCCGGCGCCTGCCGCGCTCCCGGCCTCGCGCATGGGAACCGGGCCGGGCCGGGCCGATCCATGGTTCCGACGCCATACCGGTTGACGGGCCGTCACCCCGCCGGCTTCGCCGCGGACGGGCTCGAGCGCGGGGCGATCGTTCTCACCATTCCTCCGTCGACCACAATGGTCTCGCCGGTGAGGTACCCGGCCGCGTCGGAGGCAAGGAACACGACCACCGCGGCCACGTCGTCCGGCTCGCCGAGACGCCGGAGCGCCGTCCGCGCGGCCAGCTCTTCGACGCGACCAGGGTTGGCGGACAAGCTCTCCTCGGTCATTTCCGTGACGATGAGCCCCGGATTGATGGCGTTGACCCGAATGCCCTTCGGCCCCCAGTCCGCGGCGAGGGCCCGGGTCATCGCGTCGATCGCCCCCTTGGTCGCCGAGTACGCGACGCGGCCGACCGGCCCTCGCACGCTCGCGACGGACGACATGTTGATGATCGAGCCTCCGCCCCGTTCCATCATGGCGGGCGCGAGCCCGACCGCGAGCATGAGGAGCGATCGGAAGTTGACGGAGACGATGAGGTCCAGGTCGGCCTCCTTCAAATCCTCGGAAGCGCCTCCAATGGCCATGCCGGCGTTGTTCACGAGCACGTCCACACCACCCGTCGCGGACAGAACCGCCTCCGCGAGACGCGTGCCCGCTCCCCCGGGGGCGAGGTCGGCAGGGAGAACGAGCGGGTCGTTCCCGAGATCGGCGGCGACCCGTTCGAGGTCGGCGACGGCGCGCCCGGTCAGGATCACCCGGGCGCCCGCGGCATCGAGAGCCCGGGCAACGCCCTCGCCGATGCCGCGGCTCGCGCCGGTCACGAGCGCCATCTTCGAGGCGAGAACGGTCATGTGGTCTCTCCCTTTGCATCGGACACGAAAGCGGGCCGCGAGCGCCGATTGCGGCGAGCCCCGCCGGCGACCTGCGCAGCGCGCCGCTCATCAATCGCGGGGACCCGAATCGACTCCTTCTCCCCGATCGAACGACACCAGCGCGCGCAGCTCGATGCTCTCGCGAGGAGCGGCATCGGATGCGGTGTCCGGGTCCACGAAGGCAGTGTGGGCCGTGCATCGCACGCGTCCGTCAAGCGCCGAATCGTGGCACTTGAAGAGCAGAGTCTCCTCCTGCTCCATGCCGGGGAAGTAGAACCAGCGGTGGTCCGGACTGTGCGCGAGGTAGAAGACCTCGCCGACGCGTTCGTAGCTCTGGGCGCGGGTGAACGCCCCGCCGTCGCCGCCTTCGTGCACGAGGTCGGCCGCGACGAGATCGGCCGGCCGGATGCTCCGTCCATCGCAGATCGCGAGCGGAAAGGACTCCACCGGTCCGCGAATGGGGTGCCACGCGTTGATGAGCGCGAACCGCCGCTCGAGGTAGTCGTCGGCCTGGCCCGGAAACAGATCACGGACCTTTTCCGTAGCCGACCTGGGTGTGTAGTCGTTGTGGACCGCGAACACGGGGACGCGGACACCGGCCCGACCATCTTCCGACGACCGCCGGATGTGATCGAAGACGGTGGCCGTCCTCGCTCCGGTCGCGTGACGAATCAGGCGCTCGATCTCGGCGTAGTGAACGCGCTCGACCTCCTCGTCGTCATGGAAGTCGGTCACCGCCGAAAGGTGACGGCGCAGCTCGAATCCTTCCCGATCCAGGTTCGCTTCCCCCGCGAGGGCCCGGCCGTCGCGGATCTCCATGCGCCGGATGTCCACCTCGAACTCGCGCCGGGTGGATCTCCCCGCGTTCCGGGACGAAACGTGGATCCTCGGCTTGACGCCGGCGTTGGCGATATAGCGCATCTCCGCACGCACGCTCCGGTGCACCCGAGCGTCCGCCGGGGCTGGCGTCACGGCCGCGAGTACGCCCCGAACGACCTTTCTCGACGGGACGGTGTACCGATGGCCGGCCCACCCGCCGCGCAGCTCCCCAACCCGAAGGATGTCACCATTTCCTGCACTAAATCCGGATTAATTCTTGGAATTGTAGTGCTTCCTCCGCACCCGAACCATCCCCACAGTGGGGGGCTCAGCAGGCGCAGAGGGACCGGATGGTCTCGTGGGGGCTGCGGGGTGCGGTGATGCCTTCGGTGGGAGTGCGCTCGCGGGTCGCGTAGCGCCCGTCGGAGGGAAGGGCGGGCGCCCTCGCGCGGGGGATCAGCCTTCGCGGAGGGATTGGATGGTGTCGTGGAGGCTGCGGGGGATGGTGATGCCTTCGATGGGGGTGCGCCGGCGGGCCACGTAGCGCCGGTCGGAGGGGAGGCGGGCGCCTTCCTGCTCGACGATGCGGGCGAAGAGGGCCTCGGCGTGGCGGACGGGGTTCCCGCCGGCGCTGCACCTGGCGGGGTCGATCGCGAGCACGAGCTCGCCGCCCCGGGGCGGGCCGCCGTCGCCGGGGTCCACCACGCTCGCCTCGAAGCTGAAGAGATCGCCGACCAGCGCCCCCGCGAGGAGCTCGATCATGAGGGCGATGGAGGCTCCCTTGTAGCCCCCGAAGGGGAGCTGTGCGCCGGCGAGCACCGCGTCGGGGTCCGTGGTGGGATTGCCGTCGGGGTCGATGCCCCACCCCTCCGGTATCGGCTTCCCGTCCCGCTTGTGGATCATGACCTCGCCGCGCGCGCTCGCGCTCGACGCCTGGTCGAAGACGAGCGGCGGCCGTCCCTCGCCGCGCGGCCACGCGAACGACATCGGGTTGGTGCCGTAGAGGGGCTTCGTGCCCCCGGCCGGCGCGACGTAGGCCATCGCGGCCACGAACGCGAAGCCGACCAGCCCGCGCTCGGCGAGGGCTTCGGTCTCCGGCCACAGGGCCGCGAAGTGGTGGGTGTTGGTGATCGCGAGGGCCGCGATCCCCTGCTCGCGGGCGAGCTCGACAAGCGGCTCGCGCCCTGCCTCGAGGGCGAGGGGGGCGAACCCGTTGAACCCATCCACCTTGACCACTCCGGGGGCGAGCCGCTCCACCTTCGGCTCGGCGACCGCGTTCACCTTGCCGGAGCGGATCGATGCGATGTATCCCGGCACCCGGAAGAGACCGTGCGACTTGCACTCGTCGCGTTCCGCGGCGGTCACCGTGTCGGCTACGGCCCGGGTCTGCTCCGGCGATCCGCCGTTCGCGAGAAATGTTTCCGTCGCGAGGGCGTGAACCTCGTCCAGGGTCAACCGTACCGAGTCGCTCATTGGATTGGGTCCTCCCGGCCATCGCCGAATGCGGGTTTCACCTCCCGGGCGAGGATACGGAGGCTCTCGAGGGTCGTCGCCTCGTCGAGCAGTCCGCCCGGATTGAGCTCGGCGACGACCCCGTCGATGCCGAGAATGTCACGAAGCTCCTCGACCCGGCCGGCGATCTCCGCGGCCGAACCCACGATGGCCCGGTTCTCGAGAATGTCGTCGTAGTCGAGCGTGGCGAGGCGGGCAGCCGTCGCGTAGCGCGGGGAGTCGGGCGGATCGCCGCGCCGGGCCGCGTCCCCCGCCACGAGCTCGCTCTGGCGCTTGAAGTAGTGAACGAGGGTATCGCGGGCCTCCTCGCGCGCCCCATCGCCGGTCGCCGCGGCGTGCACGGGCAGGCGGAGAAATGCGCTCGGGGAACCGGGGTGGTCGACCTCGCGCCACGCCTCCCGGTACGTTGCGAGCTGCGCGGCGAGCTCGTCCAGGCTGTCGCCGCGAAGGCCGACGAAGATGGGAAGCCCGGCCGTGCCGACCCTCGGGAAGGTCTCCCCCCGGGTCGCGGCCATGCGAAACGGCGGGTGCGGCCGCTGCCGTGGAGCCGGGCAAAGGAGCGCATCGCGCACCCGGTAGTGCTCGCCCTCGAAGCTGAACCGACGGCCGCCGAAGGCCCGGCGCAGGACCTCGACCGCCTCGTCGAACCGGCCCTGGCTTTCCGAGTAGGGGACCGCGTAGCCCTCGTAGAACCAGGTGAAGCCGCTCCGCCCGATCCCGAGGTCGACCCGCCCGCCGCTCACGTGGTCGAGGGTCGCGATCTCCTCCGCGATCCGGATCGGGTGGCTCAAGGGCAGCACGTACACCGCGAAGCCAATTCGGATGCGGCGGGTGCGTCCCGCGATCGCGGCCGCGAGGGTGATCGGCGAGGAGAGCACCGAACGGTCCGGGACGAAGTGGAACTCCGCGAGCCACGCCGCGTCGAGACCCCAGGCGTCGGCCGCCTCGGCGAGGGCGAGGCCCTCCCGGAATGCTTCCGCCTCGCTGCCGCCGACGCGGGTCGCGAACTCCATGAACATCCCGAACTGCATGAGTCCCTCTGATCGTGCCGAGATCTGTCCGTTCCGGGCGGGCGCCGCGCGGGCCTCTCTACCCCTTTACCGCGGTCATGATGCTGTTGCCTTCGCCGATCCGGAAGCGCTCGATGTCGCGGAAGCCCGCCGCGGCGAGCCACTCGCGGTGCTCGGACTCGGTGTACGCCCGCCCGTCGTCGTAGATGTTGATGAAGACGAAGTTGAACGCCACCGATTCGGGGGGCCCGAGCCGCGAGTCGTCCAGCATCCTTCCCATGATGTAGATACGCCCGCCCGGGGCGAGGGCGCGGCCGACGTTCGCGAGCGCGCTCGCCGCGTCCTCCACGGAGAGGACCTGCACGAAGGCGCGGAGCACCGCCACGTCGCAGGGTCCGGGGGGCGGGACGGGCGCCTCCTCGACGACGTTGCACGCGAGCGTGTCGATGCGATCGCCAAGCTCCGCCTCCTCGATGAACTCGGCGGTGATGGGGGTGACCGTGGGGAGGTCCGCCACCGTCGCGTGAAGTTCCGGAAACGCCCGGCACATGTCGACCGCGATTCCCCCCGAGCCCCCGCCCACGTCGAGGAGGTGGCGGGAGCCCGCGAAGTCGAAGTCGCGGCGGAGCTTGCGGGCCGACGCGCGCGCCGCCGCGTCGAGCCCGCGGAAGAAGGAGCGAAGCGCGTCCGGCGACATCGCGGCGAAGTCATGCTTCGCCTGCGGGGCGCCGGCCCGCACCGTGTCCGCGGTCCGCAGGGCCGCGCTCCAGAGGTCCGCGAACACCTCGTGGTTGCTTCCGATGTAGCTCTTCGACCCCCGCACGAGGAAGCGGTCCGCCTCGGGGGTGTTGGCGAACCGGCCGTGCTCGGTGGTGAGAAGGCCGGAGGACGCGAGCGCGTAGAGGACCGTGTCGAGGAGTTCCGGGCGCACCCCCATCTCGCCGGCGAGGGTGGGCGCGTCCTTCGGACCGTCGGCGAGCGGGGTGAAGACGTCGAGCTGCATCCCGGCGAGGAGGGCGAGCCCCGGATAGACGGAGTTGACGAGCCGGTTGATGGTGTCCGGACGCACCCGGGGCGGCGTGCTCATGGCGTGTCCTTCGGACCGGGGTGCGCCACGGCGGCTGGCGCCCGCCCGCGCCTACCGCCCACGAAATTCCGGCGAGCGCCGCTCGGCGAAGGCGCGCTGGCCTTCGCGGTAGTCCTCGCTCGCATTGCACGCCGCCGCCAGGGCATCGCAGCGAACCCGGTCGCGCTCCGCCGGCGTCTTGAGGGCCTCGCCGATCGCCACCTTGATGGCCCGGATCGAGAGCGGGGCGTTGCCCGCGATCTCCGCCACGCAGGCGTCCACCGCCGCGTCAAGCTCCGCGT
Source organism: Gammaproteobacteria bacterium (assembly GCA_022823045.1). Classification (GTDB taxonomy): domain Bacteria; phylum Pseudomonadota; class Gammaproteobacteria; order HK1; family HK1; genus JAJDXW01. The sequence continues at coordinate 20,250 of JAJDXW010000257.1, read as the reverse complement.
CCGGCACCACGCGGTTCACGAATCCCAGCCGCTCCGCCTCCGCCGCATCGAACAGCCGCCCGGTGAAGAGCAGCTCGCGCGCCGCCCCCGCCCCGACCCGGTCCACGAGGAGCTGCACGTCGCGCAGGGTATAGCCGAGCCCGAGTCGGGCCGGGGTCATCGCGAACCGGGCTCCCGCTCCCGCGATCCGGAGGTCGCAGAGCTGCACCAGCTCGAAGCCGCCGCCGACCGCCGAGCCCCGGACCCGGGCAACGAGGGGCTTCTCGAGGTTCCCGATGACCTCGTAGGCGTGCTCGATCACCGCATCGTAGGCGGCGACCTGCTCGGGGGTGGAACGCTTCTCGGCGAACTCCGAGATGTCGTTGCCGGCGCAGAAAGCGCGATCCCCGGCCCCCGTCAGCACCACGACCCGGACCTCCGGATCGGCGGCGAGGTTCTCGAAGGCGGCGGCGAGGCTCTGCCACGCCGCGAAGGAGACCGCGTTGCGGCGTTCGGGGCGGTTGATGGTCACCCGCGCGACGTGCCCGTCGCGCTCGACCAGGATCTGCTTGGGATCGTTCATCGCTTCCCCTGTCCCCCGCGCTTTCCTTCGCCATCGCCCCGGCCCGGGTCCCATCGACCGCGCGTGCCGTTCCCGTCGACGCGGTTCATCCCGGCGCCGCCGCTTCCGCCATTCGCGGCGCGGAACGGTTTGGGCAGGAATTCGTCCGGTGCGGCTCGTTCCGGTTGCGGCTCCGGTTATGCGCGCGCGTCTGTCCCGCTGCCACCCGGACGGCGCCCGTCAGTCCGCCGCCTCGTCGAGGACGTCGCCGCGCCGGCGCAGTGCACGCCGGTGCACCGCATCTCCGAACGCGTCCAGTATCGCGCGGTTGAGCGGATGCTCGAGCGCCTTGATCTCGACGTGCCACTGCACGCCGACCGCGAACTCGGGAGCATCGCGTACCGAGACCGCCTCGATGGTGCCGTCGTCCGCCAGGGCCTCGACGGCGAGCGTCGCCGCAAGCCGGTCGATACCCTGCCCGTGGAGGGAGTTGACGATCGCCTCCTCCGCGCCGAGCCAGGTCGCGAGCAGCCCGCCCGGGGTGAGGCGCAGGCGGTCGCGCGGGGCGATGGAGTCCTCGAACTCGATCTCGCGGTTCCTTCGGTGGTCGCGGCGGCCCGGCACCTCGTGCAGCCTCTGGTGCAGGGTCCCCCCGAAGGCGACGTTCATCTCCTGGATCCCGCGGCAGACCCCGAGCAGCGGAATCCCCCGGCGAACCGCGCCCCGCACCAGGGCGAAGCTGAGGACGTCCCGGCCAGGGTCGCGCACATCCTCTCCCGGGGCCGGCTCCTGGCCGTAATGGTGCGGCTCGATGTTCGAGACGCCCCCTGTCAGCATGATCCCGTCGACGGCATCAAGCACGGAGTCCGGGTCCAGCCGGTCCCCGAGCGCGGGGATGAGAAGGGGGAGGGCGCGGGCCGCGTCCAGAATGGCGACCGCGTTCCCTTCGCCCGTCGTGTGGTGACGGAAACGCCCGTCGACCTTGAGGTTGCACGAGACGCCGACGATCGGCATGAGGGGGGATGATGGTGCACTCATCGCTTGCAACTGCCCTTCCTGTCGCCCGCGGCGGGTCGAATGGTCGGTACCGGCGGCGCGGAAGCTCCCGCGAGGCCGCCGGCGCGATTCTACCCGCTCCTGAGAAACGCACACCCGGTTGCGTACGAAGCCCGGAGCGGGATATCGAGGTCAGGGTGGAATTTCGGAACTGAAGACCCACCCCGACCCCATTTCCCCGGTGACCCGGGACATCGGTCAGCTCAGAACGCCCGATAGAGGAGCGGCTCCCCCTTCACGTAGCGTTCGAGGTTCTCGAGCCACATCTCGCCCACCCGGATGGGATACATCGGAGAGCGCGACCCGTTGTGGGGGGTGATGAAGAGGTTGGGAACGTCCCACAGGTCGTCGTCGCTCGGCCAGGGCTCGACCGGAAGCACGTCGAGAAATGCCTGCGCGATGCCCCCGGAGGCGAGCGCGGCACGAAGCGCACTCGTGTCGACGAGCGCCCCGCGTCCCACGTTGACGAGGGTCGCGGTGCTCTTCATGCGCGCGAACGCGGCCTCGTCGATGAGGTTCTCCGTCTCGTCGGAGATGGGCACTGCGAGCACCACGAAGTCGGCTTCGGGGAGGAACGCGGCGAGGTCGTCCGTGGTCCCCTGCCGGTCCACCCCCGGCACCGGATCGGGGGAACGCCGGACCCCGAGCACGTTCATCCCGAACGCCTTGGCGTAGTGCGCGACGAGGCTCCCGATAGCCCCAAGCCCGACGACGAGGACGGTGGTGGCGCTGAGGGCGGTGAGGTCGAGCTTGTTCCACTGGTGGGCGCGCTGCTGCGCGCGGAGCTCGGCGAGGCGCTTCGCGCCCCACATCACCCCCGCGAAGGCGAGCTCCGCCACCTCCGGCGCGTTGGCCCCCGGGCTGTGGGTGACCGGCACCCCCTTGGCCCGCATGTCGTCGTAGAAGCGCCCGTCGATCCCCGCATCCTCGGTGTGCGCCCACTTGGGCGGGGCGATGGAGGTGACCGCATTCACCCACTCCTCGGTGTAGGCGTCGCCCGCGTAGACGATGAGGTCCGACCCTTCGGGAGACTGCGTCCAGTTGCAGTCCCAGTCGCAAAGCGCCCAGGTGATGTCGGGGTGGATGGCTTTGGCCGCCGCCGCGACCTGATCGTGAAATTCGTGCCCGGTTGCGATCTTCATTCCGTCTGTGTTCCTCCGGTTCGGCGCCACGGGTGCATGGCCCGCGGCTCGGCAGTACCCGCAATCATGCCGCAATCGCGCGCTCGGCGGCTACTTGCGACCCGTCCCGTCTCTTCGCGCGCGGCCTCTCCCCATCACCAGGCCACGATTGGACGATCCCGGTGCCGCCCGGCTGGTCATCTCCCGAGCCCGAACGCACGGAAACGGGTGGCGGAATAGGGAGCGGGGTCAAGCAGCGGGGATTCACCGCCCACCATCTCCGCGATCAGCCGTCCGGTCACCGGCCCGAGCGCGAATCCGATCGATGCGTGCCCGAACGCGAACCAGAGGTTCGGGTGGCGCGGGGCGCGGCCGATGACGGGAAGCGAGTCGGGTGTCCCGGGTCGTGCGCCGAGCCACGGCTCGGGCTCCGCCGGGGCGCCGAAGGGAAAGGCCTCCCGGGCGAGAGGGAGCACCGACTCGAGCTGCACCGGGGTCGGCGGGGCGTCGGCGGCGCTGAACTCGATGCCCGTCGTGATGCGAAGCCCCGCCCGCATCGGGGTGATCACGTAGGCGCCTTCCGCGTCGAAGCACGGCCGCCCGAGCGGCTCGTTGTGGCGGGGCGAGAGGTGCAGGTGATAGCCCCGCTCCCGGATGACCGGCAGCCGATAGCCGAGCGGGGCGACGAGGTCCGCGCTCCAGGGCCCGAGCGCGACCACCGTCGCATCGGCGTGGAGCTCACGATCGGCGAGCGCGACCCGCGCCTCGCCATCCACCGAGCGAAGGGCGCGGACCTCCTCCCGAAGCAGGGTTCCCCCTTCGGCCGCGAACCGGTCCGCGAGCCGGCGGCACACCTCCCCCGGGTCGGCCACCGAGGCGATGTCCGTGAGCCAGATCGCCCGTTCGAACACGGGCCCCAGGTGCGGCTCGAGCTCCCGGAGCCCCTCGCGGTCGAGGATCCGGAACCGCACCCCGTGGCGGTACCAGAGGGCGCGTGAGCCGGCGGAGGCCTCGAAGCCCGCCTCGGTGCGGAAGAGCTGGAGCCATCCGTCGCGCCGGAGCAGCCCCGAATCGCCCGCGAGCAGCGCCTCGTGCTCGCCGAGCGCATGAGAAAGGAGGGCGTTCAGGTGCCGGGCATTGGCGTCGAACGCGCCGGGCCGGCTGTTGGCGAGGAAGCGCACGAACCACCCGAGCTCCCGGGCCGGGTAGCCCGGGCCGAACCGCACCGCCCGGTCGCGGTTGGCCGCGTAGCGGGGCAGCTTCCTCCAGATCGCGGGTTGGCTGAGCGGCGCGATGGACGCGCGCCCGATGACCCCCGAGTTGCCGAACGACGTCTCGGAGCCCGGCTCCCGGCGGTCGACCAGGGTGACCTCGAAGCCGCGCCGGTGAAGGTGGAGCGCGCACGAGATGCCGACGATGCCGGCCCCGAGCACTGCCACCGATCGCGCCATGTCCCCTCCTTCGCGGTTATGCCTTGCGCACCCGACTCCGGGAGCCGTCCGTTTGAGGCTTGTATCCATGACTTGACAGAGGTGCAGGGATCGCCCGGTGTCGGATTACGCTTCGCCAATCCGACCTACTGAGGACCGTTGGCCTCTTGGCAGGTCGGGTTGGCCGAAGGCGTGACCCGACACCGCGCCGATACGGCCTCGGCTCCCCAACGTGGGCACGCTCGTCAAGTCATGGATGCAAGCTCCTTCCATTCCGGCCCCGCTCAGCAGGGCAGGAGGCAGGCCGGTTCGGCGGCGCGGCCGAGGATCCGCTCCCCGAGGGCGGCCCACGTACCCGCGGGGAAGTCCGGGCCCGGGCGCCGGCGGACCGGCGCGGCTTCGACCGTCTCCCCCTCGCGTCGTCCCACCACGAACGAGAACACGAACCGCTCCTCGAAGCCCATCCGAAGGTCGGTGATCGCGATCTTCCCGCCTCCGAGCTCTTGGCCGCTGAAGAATCCCCGGGAGAACCACATGAGGCGCGCCACCGCCGCCTCGCCTCGAATCGGCTCGAGCAGCGCGTGGCCGTCCGGCCGGCTCACGTACGACACCCGCGGCTCCGGGTCCAGCAGCGAATAGTAGCCCTCGAGGTACCGCCCGTCCCCGGTCATCGCGACCACTCGCCAGAGTATCGCGTTGAACGGCGCCGGGGTGGTGAGGACGCGGGTCACCGTGGACGGCAGGGAATCGCCGGCCACGCGGTCGACGTGCGCCTTGATGACCACCGTGAGCGCGAGCCACGCGACGCCGAGCGCGAGGCCGACGTGGTTCAGCCGGTGCCCAAGCCCGCGCTCGCGCGAGAGGACGAGCGCGGCCAGCACCCCGAGCATTACCGGGGCGCTGAACATCGGATCGATGATGAAGATCGTCGACCAGCCCACCGGGAAATCCGAGAATGGCAGAAAGACCTGCGTTCCGTAGACCGTGAAGCAGTCGAGGAGGGGGTGGGTGACGAGGGCGAGGAATGCGAGCAGCAGCCAGCCTCGCCGGAACGGCCGGGTCGCGGGATGGACGCGGGCCGCGGCCCAGGCGACGACCGGGGTCGCGAGGACGAGCACCGCGAACGAATGGCTGTAGCCCCGGTGCCAGGTGAAGGCGGAGACCGGGTCCGCGAACGGCCAGAGGACATCGAGGTCCGGGAGGAGGCCGCAGAGCCCTCCCCAGGCGGGAGCCCGCCAGCCCGCCTTGCGCCCGAGGGTCGCTTCCCCCACGGCGGCGCCGAGGGCGATCTGGGTGACGGTGTCCACGCGGAAGCGGTCAGCCCGTGCCGGAGCCGGCCGCCCGGGCCGCGCGGGCCGCGCGGCCGGTCCCGGCCTCCGCAAGCCCGGAATTCCCGGCAGGCTCCCGGATCATTGCGGCCGAGGTTCGCCGAGCCCGCCGGGTTCGAGGTCTCCGTCCTCGATGGCGTGGCCCCAGTCACGCTTCGCGGCGAGGTAGCGCCGATTGTGCTCGCCGACCCCGGTGACATGCTTCTCCACCGTGAAGTGGCCGAGCCCATGGGCACGGAGATCCTCCGCCTTCTTCGGGTTGTTCGTGAGCAGGCGGAACGGGCGATCGCCGCCCAGGAAGTGGAGGAGGAGCGCCGCCGCATCCGAGAAGTCGCGCGAATCGTCCGGCAGCCCGAGGGACCGGTTCGCCTGGTAGGTGTTCTCGCCTCCGTCCTGCAGGACATAGGTGGCAGCCTTGGCCCAGAGCCCGATTCCGCGCCCCTCGTGTCCGGCCATGTTCACGATGATCCCGCCGTCGCCGGAGAGCCGCTCCATCGCCGCCTCGAGCTGCGGCCCGCAGTCGCAGCGCTGCGAGCCGAAGACGTCCCCGGTGAGGCAGTTCGAATGCACCCGCACCAGGGGGTACGGCTGCGCGGACGGATCCCCGAACACGAGCACGCTGTTCACCGACATGTGGGACACGATGCTCGCGAAGCGGCGGACCGCACCCCGCTCGCGGAGCGAGCGAGCGAGCTCGTCCACCGGCTCGAGCTCGGTATGGCGCACGACCGCGAACCAGTCGGCGTCGAGCTCGCGGCCGCCGACGTGCAGGGGGAGCGGAACCGGTCCGAGGAGATCGAGGGCCCGGCTCCCGGCGGGAACCGGCGCGTCGAGGTCGAGGCGCCGTCCGCGCCGGTCGATGCGAAGGAGCTTGCCCTGGGCGACGAGCCGGCTGGTGACGGTGGGATCGATATAGGCGAACATCGGCGGGCAGCCACCATTCCGGGAGCGGGAGGGCGGTCGAGCGGGAAGACCGCCCCAGGGCCCTTCGTCAGCCCGGATATCTCAACAACCGGAGCGCGGCCAGTCACCGCGCATGGGTCGGCGTCCGCGAGCCAGAAAGTTGGTGAGATATCCGGGTCAGGGCCACGATAGCATGGAAACCGCCCGCTTCTTCGCTCAGTCCCGGTCGCGTTCCCCGGGCAGAAGGCCCCGCAGGAAGCCTCCGATCTCGGTGGAGGTGACGGTCGCCGCACGGATGAGATCGTCGAAGTGGCGGTTGAGCGCCGAGATGTGCTCGGCGGTGTTGAAGACGAGGAAGACCTGACCCGCGTAGAGGGCGACCCGCCGGCGGCCGAAGATGGTGTAGGGGGCCGAGTAGTGGGTGAGGGCGTCGAAGAGGTAGACGCGAAGCTGTGGATACAACTCCTCCACCACTTCGAGGAGCCGTTCGATCTGCCGGACCCGCGCCGGTGCGGGCAGCGCCCGCCAGATCCCGCTGCCGTCCGCGAAGTCCTCGATTCCCTGGAGCGGCATGCAGATCTCCATGTCCGTGTCCGACAGGCGGAGCCGGGTGAGCTTGTCGCGCGCCTCTCCGAGGGCGCGGTCGAGCGATCGCGCGGAGAACACCCGGTACTCGTGCCGCAGCACCTCCGCGGTCTTGGCGAAGTCCGGGAGGGTGGCCGGAACGGATCGTACCTTGGTGCCCGATGCCTCCTCGAACCACTCGATGATCTGCTCGTCGACCGGCTCCTGTGCGCTCGGCGCCACCTGGAGGGATTCGTGGAGGATGTCCGCGCCGAGCTTGTTCACCTGGCTGAGGCCGAGCAGCCAGTCGAGGCTCACCTTGAGCTCCGCCGCGATCGCGGCCACCGTGTCGGCGCGGGGCAGCCGGTCCACCTCCGTCGACAGGAGCTGGGTCAGGGTGGAGCGATCGATTCCGACCCGGCGCGCGAGCGCCGCCCGGGAGGCGCCCGCGCGCTCCATCGCTTCCATGAGCCGGCCCCGGAACACGCGGGACACCTCTCGTCGATCCATCTCTTCTCGCCTCGAATATCGGGGTATGCCGGCTGATTGTTCATTTTATCACCAGATTGCGATACATTATCAACAATCGTTCTGTATTGATGCTTTCATTTATCTTGTGTTCGAATTCCCACATTGCGTAAACGAAAAGCCTCAAGTGCAATACGGGCGGGCCTCGGCAACTCCGGCCCCGGCCCGTATCCACTTGAGGAGGAGCCGTCATGCCGGGCAACGGGCAGGGACCCGGGCGGACCGGGCGGACGGGGCGACTCGCCTCGGCGAGCGTTCCGGAGCCCGTGCCCGCCGCTCCGGCCCCCGCTCTCACGGCCCGCTCCGAGTGGTCGACCTGGGCCGTGCTGGTAGCGGTCTACGGTGGATGGCTCGCCCTCACCTGGCACGCCGCCACCCTCCCCTGGTGGGTGGTGCTGGTGGCCGGCGGGTGGCTCACCGCGTGGCACGGTTCCCTGCAGCACGAGGCCATCCACGGGTATCCGACCCGCTCTCCAGGTCTCAACGCGGCGCTCGTCTGGCTGCCGGTCGGCCTCTGGATGCCCTACGCCATCTACCGCGAGACCCACGTGGCACACCATGAGTCGGGGCACCTCACCGACCCCGCCGCCGACCCCGAATCGTTCTACGTGTCGGCGGAAGGCTGGGCCCGCATGGGTCGGCTGCGCCGCGCCCTGCACGTCGTCAACCAGACCCTGGCCGGGCGGCTCTCCATCGGCCCCGCCGTCATCGCCGGCCGGTTCTGGCTCGAGGAGGCGCGCCGGTTGCTCCGGGGCGATTTCGCGCACGCCCGCACGTGGGCGGCACACGTGGTGGGGGTGGCGCTCGTATTCGCCTGGACAGCGGGGGTGTGCGAGATGTCGATCACGGCGTACGCCGCGTTGTTCGCCTGGCCCGGGCTCTCGCTGACCCTGCTCCGCTCCTTCGCGGAGCACGAGCCGGCCACGAAGGAAGATCGCCGCACCGTGATCGTCGAGAGCGGGCTCTTCGGCAGCCTCCTCTATCTCAACAACAACCTCCACGCCGTGCACCACGCCTTTCCGGGCCTTCCCTGGCACGCGATCCCCGCCGCCCGGCGCGCCCACCGCGACCGGTTCGACGGCCCGGAGGGGCCGCGGGTGCACCGGGGCTACGCGGCGATCGCCCGCCGCTGGCTGCTGAGACCACGCGACTGCCCGATTCACCCCGGGCTGAGCGCGGCCGGCTGAACGCCGGCGGAAAGGTCCCTCGCGGCAGAGACCGGCCGCGAAGCGGGCGGTCGGCTGGTCAACGTCGCGGACGCCCGAGGCGCGCCAGCAGGTCCGTTTCACCCTCGCACGCAAGCAGGGCATCGAGGAGCTCCTGGTCCGACACGCCGGAGAGCCCCCGCGGAGCGAGAACCGTGCGCCTCAATGCGTTCACGATCCGGGCCTGCCCCTCGGCCAATCCTTCGGCCCGTCCCTCGACCCTACCCTCGGCGTGTCCCTTGACCCACCCTTCCCGGCGGTGCGCGCGAAGCCAGGGCATGTCGTCGGGGCCGGTGCCCTCGCGCGCCCCGAGGGTGCGGCCCACTCGCTTGAGAACCCGGACCGTGTCTTCCGAGACCGTCGGCTCGTTGAGCGCGGCGTGGATCTCCTCCGCCGTCCATCCCGGGAACGCTCGGCTCTCGGGCGCGATCCGGAACGCTCCGTCCTCGATCAGGTGGATGGTGACTCCCGTCGGGCGCCGCGCGGGGCGGCTCGGGGAGTAACGGTTCGGGACCTCCACCCAGACCTCCGGGAAGCCCCACTCCTCGTAGAGTCCGAGCTTGCCACGGCGAACGTCCGTGGTGAAGTCCACCTCCAGCACCACGTCGGGAAAGTCGTGCTCGCCCCGGACCATGCCCTTGTCCGGGAGCCGGGAACGCTCCGGATGCAGGTACACCGACTGGTCCGCCTGCATGATGCGGCGCCGCTCGCCGTCCTCGCCCCGAAGCTCGAGGTCCATGTTCCCGAAGCACGTCACGGGCGAACCGCGCTCCGACGCGATCATGTGGCTCAGGGCGGAGAGGAGGTGGGAGGGGAACTCGTGGGTGGCGCTGGTAGGCTCGCGCACCACCCAGGCGGTCTCGGTGTCGGCGTCCCAGAACTCGAATCGCCCGTCCCAGGTGTCGACCTCGTCACGCCGGATGGTAATTGGGCGGCAGCCGGGAAACTCCGGCGCCGGGTACCGCTTCGCGGGCTTCTCCCGCACCGGGTGGCGGCCGGTCGCCACCCTGGATTTCGCTTCGACTTCCATCTCGGACCTCCTTGCCGTTCGTCCGTTCCCCAAAGCATCGCCCGAGAGTTCGTCCCGCCCGGGCGCCGCCCCGTCCGGGCACCCACCCCGTCCGCGGGAAGCCGGCTCGCCACCGGGCCGGAAGCTGCCCGGAGCGATTGGGGGTCGGAATCTTATGATCGGAAAATCACGCGATTCAACCCCGAACCCGATTACGTACCAGGCTCGGCCCGGGCCGGTGGGACTGCCAAGATCGCGGGCCGCCCGGGCTCGCGGGCGTCCTTGCCCGCGCGGGAAAGAGCCGAGGCCAGGGCCGGACCGAGGATCATGCGCAATCAGGACCCGGAGCGAGCGAACTTGTTCCCGGGCAAGGATGAGAGCGCGCCCCAGGCCGAATCACCCCGCTCCCCGCCGAGCGTGGGGGGCTGAGCGCTACCCGCCGGCGGACGTCCGCTCGGCGGCGCGCTGGCGCTTCCACGGCCCGCCGTAGCCCTCCCGCGCCCAGTCCGGCGGCAGCTCGCAGGGGCGGACGTCGAAGCTCGCGAACCGGGCCGGACGGCCGCGCACGATTTCCCCGAGGCGGGGGCTCGGGATCGGGCTCGGGGTATAGGAGAAGGAGTCGGCGCTCGAGTAGACCGCGAGCAGGAGCGGGCGGTCCCGGTCCGAGTCGTTTCGGAGCGACCCGTGAATGGTGCGGCAGCCGAGCAGCACCGTTGTCCCCGGGGGTCCCACGGGGGCGTCGACCATGTCCGCCTCGATCCAGCTCGCTTCGTCCGAGGCGATCCGCACCGCGAACGAGCCGCTCTCGTCGTACATGCTGTAGAGCTTTCCGAGGTGGCTCCCCGGCACCATGGCGAGGGGACCCTGCTCCGGCGCGCAGCCGTCGATGTAGACCCCGATGGTGACCGGGCTGTAGTCGGTATGGGGCCAGGCCTGGATGTCCTGGTGCCACTTGAAGCCGCGGCTCCCCCGCCCCGACTTGAGGTTGAGCTTGGCGTGATGGAACTTGACGTCCGGCCCGACGACGTCCGCCGCGAGGGCGGTCATCTCGTCGCTCCGGATGAACTCCCAGAACTCCGGGTGGTGGTCCTGGGGGCTGTAGATGCGATGCAGCCGCGGACGCGCGGCCGAATGCCCCTCCTCGAGCACGTAGACGTCGTCGGATTCGGTGCACCGGCGGCTCGCCTCCACGAGCTCCCCCATGGCCGCCCGCAGCCGCTCGGTCCAGCTCGCTGAAATGGCGCCCTCGAGCCCCACGTAGCCCTGTTCGAAGTAGTGCCGACGCTCGTCTTCGGTCAGCCGCACGGCCGGCTGGGCGAGGATGGCTTCGGGCTGCATGGGTTGCTCCTCCATCAAGGGCGGGGACCGACGGCGCCCCCGGAGACTTCGCCCCGCCCCGCCGGCCGGGGCGCCGAACTTCGTGCGCGACGCTCCGCGCGGCGCGGCTCAGGCCGCCTCTCGCGCGGTGGCGAGGATCGCGTCGTCGGGCATGAGCTCGAGCGGGTTCCAGTTGAGGGACCGGACGTAGTCCGGGCGCGGGTTCTCGACCTCGTGCGGGTGGTTCGCGACCTGGTTGTAGCAGAGATAGGCCTGCCTCCGGTCGTTCGCCGACAGGTTGTGGCCGGAGGCGTGCAGCAGGTTGCAGTGCAGGATGGCGACCGTTCCGGCGCGCCCGGTGACGGGGACCGGCGATGGGTACTTCGCCATGAGCTCGCACATACGCTCCGGCCCGACCGCCCAGAGCTGGTACGCGGTCGAGTCGTCCCAGTACGGGACCTGCCGGTTGGCGCGGTGGGAGCCGGGCAGGAAGTACAGGCAACCGTTCATTTCGGTGCTGTCGTCCAGCATCAGCATCACGGTGGTCATCGCGGGCCGGGCGATTCCGTCGAGGTGCCAGGTGCCGAAGTCCTGGTGCCAGGGCCACGCCGAGCCCTCGATTGCGGCCTTGAGGTTCACCTTGGAGTGGTGCAGGTAGAGCGCATCGTCGCGAAGGAGCTGCCGGGCGACCCCGAGGGTCCGGGACTGGCAGGCGAACGCGCGGTACTCCGGCGAGGCGGTCGGCCCGTCCCGCTCGTGCATGCGGAGCATGATCTTCGGGCGCCCGCCCTCTCCTTCGCGGACGATTCCTTCCGCGTCGAGGCGCGAGACCCGGTCCACCTCCCCCCGGAGGGCCGCGACCTCCGCCGGCGCGAAGAGCTCCGGGAAGACCAGAAATCCGTCCCGGTCGTAGCGGTCGATCTGTTCCTTCGTCAAGCGCATGGACCTTGTCTCCCCCCCTCGACGGATCCCGTCGTTATCGGGACGGTAGCAGAAGTGGCAGGATCTCGCCCCATCGCAGGGTCCATGGCGAGGAGGGCCGGGCATGGCAAGGCGCTGCACGGCGGACGATTTCGACCGCATACTCGCGATCATCAACGACGCGGCGACGGCCTACCGCGGCATCATCCCCGACGATCGGTGGAAGGAGCCCTACATGCCCGCCGAGGAGCTGGCCGAGGAGATCGCGGCCGGCATCGAGTTCGACGGATACGAGATTGCAGGGACCGGTCTCGTCGGCGTGATGGGCGTCCAGATGGTCGAGGACGTGACGCTCATCCGCCACGCCTACGTGGCGAGGGGCCGTCAACGGTCGGGGATCGGGTCGGCGCTGCTCGAGGGACTGCGCGGGCGGGTGGACCGCCCGATCCTGATCGGCACGTGGGCGGCCGCGACCTGGGCGATCGACTTCTACCGGCGGCACGGCTTCGAGCTGGTCCCGGCGGGGGAGAAGTCACGCCTCCTGCGGCGCTACTGGACCGTACCCGAGCGCCAGATCGAGACCTCGGTGGTGTTGGCGGACCCCCGGTGGCACGCGCGGGCGGCGGACGGGTCCGCCTCCTCGTCGTAGATCCCGATGCAGGCGCACGAGGTCACCGCCATCACCATCGCGGAGTACGACCGCATGGCGGAGGCTTACCGTCGGGGCACCGCGGGTCACGACGTGAGCCAGAACATCGCGGCCCTTCTCGAGGCGATCGAGGGCGAGGCGCCCCACGTCATCCTCGACCTCGGCTGCGGCCCCGGGCGGGACCTTCGCAGGTTCACCGAGCTTGGTCACGAGGCGGTCGGCCTCGACGGCTCCGGGGAGCTGGCCGCCATGGCGCGTGGCGAGACCGGCTGCGAGGTGCTGCACCAGGACTTCCTCGCGCTCGATCTGCCGAGCGCCCGCTTCGACGGGATCTTCGCGAACGCGTCTCTCTTCCACGTGCCAAGCCGCGAGCTCCCCCGGGTGCTTCGGGACCTCGCCGCGACCCTCAAGCCGGACGGCGTGCTCTTCTCCTCGAACCCGCGCGGCCGCAACGAGGAAGGCTGGGCCGGGGGGCGCTACGGCTGCTTCCATGATCTCGCGACCTGGAGAGCGTACGTCACCGCGGCGGGGTTCCGGGAGCTCCGCCATTACTACCGCCCGCCGGGCCGGCCGCCGGCCGAGCAGCCGTGGCTCGCCACGGTCTGGCGCAAGTCCCCCGCGAGGAACCGGGAATCGGGACCCTGATCTTCCCTCGGTGACGGTAGGCTCTCGAGCCGTGCCGCTTCGGACGGGAGGGCAGCCCGAGCCGGATCCCGGGGGCAAGGGCGCGTCCGCGGGCGCGACGCAAGGACCTCTCCGTGGGCTGGGAGCCCGCGTTCCCAGGAGGCTCCTTCGGGCGGCGGGCGGGCGGGCACGAAGGCCGAGCACGGCGTGTTGACCGCGCGCCGATGGTTCGCTGACACTTCGGGGGCACGAAAACTTCCGGAACAATGGGACACGGACCTTGAGCCCGACCGTCCACCCCGAACCCGGAGCGCGCCCGGAGCCGGAAACTCACCTTCGCCTTGAAGGGGTGGGAAAACGCTTCGGCTCGGTGGTCGCCCTCGACGGCGTCGACCTCGACGTCCGGCACGGGGAGTTCTTCTGCCTGCTCGGGGCGAGCGCGGCCGGCAAGACCACGACCTTGCGGGTCATCTCCGGGCTCGAGACGCCGGACGGCGGGCGGGTGGAATTCGACGGCGAGGACGTCGCGGGCATCCCGTCTCCCGATCGCGGGATCGCGATGGTGTTCCAGACCTTCGCCCTCTATCCTCACCTCACCGTCTTCGAGAACCTCGCCTATCCCCTCCGCGAGGCCCGCGTCGCGGGGGCCGAGATCCGGTCCCGGGTGGGCGAGATGGCGGAAATGCTCCGCATCGGGCACGTCCTCGACCGCAAGCCCGAAACCGCGAGCGGAGGCGAGCAGCAGCGGATCGCGATCGGCCGCGCCCTCATCCGCCGCCCGCGCCTGCTGCTCCTCGACGAACCGCTGACCAACCTCGACGCCAAGCTCCGCCACGACATGCGCGCGGAGTTCAAGCGGCTGCACCGGGAGCTCGGCACGACGATGCTCTACGCGACGCCAGACGAGCTGGAGGCGCTCGGGATGGGCGAGCGCATCGGGGTGCTCCGCGACGGGCGCATCGTTCAGACGGGCTCCCCGGACGAGCTCTACGAACACCCGATGAACACGTACGTCGGACAGATGGTAGGCTCGCCGAAGATGAACCTCGCGGAGGCGCAGCGGGGTGACGGTACATCCGTCGCCACGTCGTTCACGGACGTCTCGGGGGGGCCCTGGGCGGCTCCCCTCGCCGACTTGCCGCCCGGCGCGGAGCTCCTGCTCGGGTTCCGGCCCAACGACATCCGCCCGGCCGCGGGGGATGCGAGAGGGCCGCGGTTCCCGGCCCACGTGCACTTGACCGAGCCGCTCGGCGACGTGACGGTGCTCGACCTCGACATCGCCGAGCACATGTTCCGGATGGTGCTCCCGGAGAGCGAAGCGGTGCGCTATCGAGCCGGCGACCGGCTCGACGTGGAGCTCGCGGTGGAACGCACCCACCTTTTCGCCCGCGACACCGGCGCGGCGCTCAGCCGCACGGGCACGCGGGGGACCCCGTGAGAGGGGACGCGTCCCTCTTGAACCATCAACTACCACCGAGGAGAGGAGAAACCATCGTGAAATCTCTCAAGACCTTCGTCGGCGCTTTCGCGAGCGCCGCCCTGCTCGGCTCCGCCCTCGCGGTGCAGCCGGCGTTCGGAAAGGACATCGTCCTTCGGATGGCGGTGCCGGACTGGCCGCCTACCCGGACCATGAAGGACCTCGCCGACAAGCATTACAAGGCCCCGAGCGGCAACAACGTCGTGCTGGAGCCGGACTTCATCCCGTGGCCGGACTACTACACCCGGCTCGCCGCGTCGCTCACCTCCGGCGAGCAGAAGTACCAGATGGCGGTGTCCGACAGCCAGTGGCTCGGCGCCAACATCGAGGGCGGCTACTACATGAAGCTCAACGACTTCATCGACGCCGATCCCGAGCTCCAGGCGGTGTTCAAGGACCTGCACCCCACCCTCGTATCGGCCTACTCGACCTACCCGCACATCGGCGCGGCGGAGCTCGCGGAGGTCGGCTTCCCGCACCCCGACGCCAACTACTACGGCTTCCCGCAGATGCCCGACGTCATCATCGTGTACTACCGCACGGACGTCTTCTGCCACGAGGGCGAACGGGCCGCATACAAGGAGAAGTACGGCCACGATCTCCCGTGCGCCCCCGAGGAGATGAACGAAGTCGACTGGGACATGGTCAACAACTTCGGCGAGTTCTTCGGCCGCAAGGCGGGCGAGTCCCTGGCCGGCGAGACCCTGGACGACGACTTCTACGGGATCGCCTATCAGGCCGGCAAGGCGTACGACTTCTCGTCGATGGAGATCAACGGCTTCATCTGGCAGCACGGCGGGAGCATCTGGGACGAGACCATGGCCCCCGAGGGCCAGGCCGAAGGCGTCGTCAACTCTCCGGAGTCGGTGAAGGGGTTCGAGCACTACCTCTCGATGCTCAAGCACATGCCCCCGGTGGTGCAGACCGGGACCATGGACGTGTTCAAGGTCGACGAGCTGTTCCGGGAAGGCAAGGTCGCCTACATCCTGCAGTGGATCGGGTTCGGCGAGTCCGCGATCTCGGCCGAGACCTCGAAGGTCCACGACCGGGTCGGCTTCGCGATGCACCCGGGGCTGCGCATGGCGGACGGCACCATCAACCGCACCGCCAACATCGGCGGACAGCCCTTCGTGCTCACCACCTGGAACAGCGACGAGGTGATCAGGGAAGCCATCGACTTCGTGAAGTGGTGGCTCTCGACCCCGGTCCAGACGATGTTCGCCCAGGCGGGCGGCCAGAGCGGCCTCGTCAGCGTGCACACCTCGCCGGACTACGCGAGCTACCGGCCGTGGAACCATGCGTTCGGGCCGAGCCTGCAATGGCAGCGCGACGTGTGGCACATCCCCGAGTTCTTCGAGCTGCTCGTCCAGCAGCAGGAGGAGTTCGACAAGGCCATCACCGGGCAAAAGAGCGCCAAGGAGGCGATGGACGCGATCGCCGCGTTCCAGCAGGAGCTCCTGACCGAAGCCGGCCACATCGAGTAGCCGGACTCGCACCACCCTTCTCCGGGACCGGGCGGGGCTTCGGCCCCGCCCGGCTTTCCGGCGAACAGCGGATCCTCGATTGGCCACCCTAGCGCAAACCGCGGCTCCCGGCTGGCTCCGGCAGCACTTCTCGAACTGGCGCCTCGCCCTCGTCATCGCGGTCCTCGCGATTCCCGGGTCGGTCTTCCTGTTCCCGCTCGAGGCCGCGTTCTGGGTGAGCCTCGGAGCGGTGATCCTCGTCACCGCGACGGTAGTGACCTGGGCCTGGGGACGGCGTCCCGGCCCCCTCCTCGTCGCCCCCGCCCTCGCGACCCTGGTCGTGATGAACATCTTCCCCCTTCTCTGGTCGCTCGGCTTGAGCTTCTTTCACTTCCGGGCAAACCGGTTGTCGCCGCCGCGCTTCGCGGGGCTCAACTACTTCGAGAAGGTGATCGCGGATCCGAATGTCTGGGACCGCCTCCAGACGACCGCCATCGTGGTCGTGCTGACGGTCGGGATCCAGCTCATCGTCGGCTTCCTCCTCGCCCTCATGTTCGAGCGCGAGTTCCCGGGAAGGCGCATCCTCCTCATGCTGGTGCTCACCCCGATGATGCTGAGCTTCGTCGCGGTCGGCGCCTTCTTCCGCTACTACTACGAGCCCACCTTCGGGCTCCTGAGCCAGGCGGTGCGGCTGTTCACCGGAGAGCCCTACATCCTGCTCGCGTCTCCGGAGGGCGCCCTTGCCGGCATTGTCTTCGCCGACGCATGGATGTGGTCGCCGTTCGTGATGCTGCTCGTCCTCGCGGGGCTCGTGAGCGTCCCGAAGTACCTCTACGAGGCGGCGGAAATCGATCGCGCGTCATGGTGGCGGCGGTTCCGGACCATCACCCTGCCCTACATCCGGGGGCTCCTCCTCCTCGCTCTCCTATTCCGGACCATCGAGGCGTTCAAGCTCTTCGACGTCGTGTTCCTGATCACCGAGGGGGGCCCGGGGACTTCGACCGAGACCATCGCCGTCTACCTCTACCGGGTCTCGTTCCAGTACTTCAAGACGGCGGAGTCCTCGGCCCTCGCCTACATCCTCATCTTCATCGTGATCGTGCTCACCAACCTCTACCTCTACTTCGTACAGCAGCGGGAGAAGGAAGAGGAGGCGCCGGCATGAAGCGCCGCCGGCTCGGGCACGCCGGATGGGGGTGGACCGCGTTCGCGGGGGTCGTCAGCTTCATCTACTTCTTCCCGGTCCTCTGGATCGTCCTCACCGCCTTCAAGGCGCACACCGACGCGCTCGCGATCCCGCCGAAGTGGATCTTCACCCCGACCCTCGAGAACTTCGTGAGCGTGTTCGCCCGCGCCTACATCAAGGGCCAGACGGCGGTCGACACCAACTTCGACGTCTACTTTTTCAACTCGATCTTCATCGCGGGCTCGTCGGTGCTGATCGCCCTCATCATCGGGACCCTCGCCGCGTACGGGTTCTCGCGCTACCCGCTCCGGGGGAACAACACCTATCTCTTCATCATCCTCACGACGAGGATGCTGCCCCCGATCGTGGTGATCATCCCGATCTTCCTCATGTTCCGGGTGAGCGGGCTGAGCGGGACGTATGCGGGCGTGATCCTGCTCTACACCGCGTTCAACCTCCCGTTCACGATCTGGATGATGAAGAGCTTCTTCGACGAGCTCTCGCCCGAGGTGGAGGACGCGGCGCGCCTCGACGGCAGCAACGGCTACCGGGTGTTCTTCCGGATCTGCATGCCCCAGGTCAAGGCGGGCCTCGCGGCGACGGCCGTCTTCGGCCTCATCCTCACCTGGAACGAGTTCCTGTTCGCCCTGCTCCTCACCGGGGTCGAGACCCGCACCGTTCCGGTCGCGATGGCACAGACCATCGGGGGCGACATCGGGGTGCGGTGGGGGCTGCTGGCGGCCATCGAGACCCTGTTCCTGATCCCCGTCGTGGTGGTGGTCTACGTCCTCCAGAACCACCTCCTGCGCGGGGTCACCTTCGGGACCATCCGGCGCTAGGGCGGCGGGACCGAGGACGGGAAGAGCCGAGCCGAGTCATGTCTACCATCCGCCTTCGCAACGTCACGAAGCGCTTCGGCTCGCTCGTGGCCGTCAACCGCGCGGACCTCGACGTGGAGGCGGGCGAGGTGCTGTGCCTGCTCGGCCCCTCGGGCTGCGGCAAGACGACGACCCTTCGCATGATCGCGGGGCTCGAGGACGCGACCGAGGGCGACATCCTCATCGCGGAGCAGCGGGTCAACCACCTTCGCCCGTCGCAGCGCGACATCGCGATGGTGTTCCAGTTCTACGCGCTCTACCCCGTCCTCACGGTGGCCGAGAACCTCGCCTACCCGCTCCACTACGAGCGGATCCCGAAGGCGGAGATGGAGGCGCGGGTGAGCCGGGTCGCCGCCCTCCTCGAGCTCGAGGCGGTGCTCCACCGCACCCCCGGGCAGCTCGCGGAGGGGGAGAAGCAGCGGGCTGCGGTCGGACGCGCGATCATCCGCGACCCGAGCTGCTTTCTCTTCGACGAGCCCTTGAGCCGGCTCGACATCGAGCAGCGCCAGGTGATGCGGGGGCAGATCAAGGAGCTCCTTGCCGGGCTCAGCAAGGCGACCGTGATCGTCACCCACGACCAGCTCGAAGCGCTCACCATGGCCGACCGCATCGCGGTCATGCGGGACGGGATCATCGAGCAGGTCGCGACTCCCCACCAGATCTTCACCGAGCCCGCGAACCTCTTCGTGGCCGGGTTCATCGGGACGCCCCGCATGAACCTCGTCGAGGCCACCCTGACCGAGGGCGGCGAGAGCTACCTGCGATTCGAGCTCGGCGGCCAGCAGATCCGTCTCCCGATCGCCCGCCCCGGTCTTGCCGGGGGAAGCAGCGTCACCCTCGGTGTCCGCCCGCGCGCATGCGAGTTCGTGTCCGAATCGGGCATCGACACGATTTCGGGGGAAGTCGACCTCGTGGAGCCGATGGGGGCGGAGACCCTCGTCCATCTCCTCCATGGCGACCAGGACCTCCGGGTGGTGGTGGATCGGTCGACCCGGATCGCGGTCGGCGAGCGGGCCCACCTCCGCTTCGAGCCCGGCTCGGTGCATCTCTTCGACGAGAGCGGGGGCCGGGTGGAGCCCGCGCCATGAGCCTCACGCCATGAACCAGGAGCCGAACGTGGCCGGCGCGCCGGCCGACCCGACCGCCGGACCGCGCCCGCGCTCCGGCATGTCGGCCGCGACGGCCCGCACGATCGAGTGGTCGATCATCGCTCTTTGCCTCGCGTCCCTCGTCTTCGTGTTCCAGCCGGTGAGTCCCGCCCTCCACGCGCTCGGCATGGTGCTCGTGGTGGTGGGGGCGCTCGCCTTCAACCTGGTGCCGCTCTGCCGGCCGGGACGGCCGGTGATGGGCCTCGTCCGGATCACCGCGATCATCGCGGTCATCCTGGTGGTCGCGATCGGAATCGCGATGGGCACCGCCACCCTCTACGGCGACTACGTGCGGGCCACCGCGTGCCCGAACGAGAAGCCGGGCTCGCGCAACTGGGACCGCAAGCTCAAGTGCGAGAAGTCCCGCTGGCTCATCTGCGAGCAGATCGGGCCGGACACGAAGCCCGCCATCGTCGAGTGGTGCGCGGCGGGCGAGTGACCCGGCCCCCCGCGCGCGGACACCGCACCGGAAGCACACCCCCCTTTCCTTCGCTGTGCAACGTTGTTGCACGGGGGGGCGGGGCAGCCTACCCTTGGGGACGACGTGACGAGAGCGGCGCGAGACCGCTCCACGACCATCAACCGATCGAGGAGACAGCCATGGCCGACACGGTCTTCACCAACGTACAGGTTCTCGACGGCTCGGGCGATGCCGCGGTCGCCGGCGAGGTCCGGGTGCAAGGCAACCGCATCAAGGACGTGGCGGCGAAGGTGGACCACGAGGGCGCGGACGTCATCGACGGCGGCGGCGCGACCCTCATGCCGGGCCTCGTCGAGGCCCACGCCCATCCGTCGTTCACGAACACCACAACCCTCGAGGGCATGGGAGCCCTGCCCCCCGAGGAGCACACCCTCCTTACCATGAGGCACGCGAAGCTCCTGCTCGACCAGGGGTTCACGAG
>JAJDXW010000215.1 GCA_022823045.1 Gammaproteobacteria bacterium | reverse complement strand
GGTGCGGTATCTGGTGGGAACGCCCAAGGGCCGCCTGACCGGGCTGGAGAAGTCGTTCCTGAGGCTGCCTTGGCAACAGGTCCGCAAATCGGTCGATGTCAAGCTCCTGGCTCGCGACGCGGAGCTCTACGTGCTGGTGCGTAGCGAACGACGGGTGCTCAAGGAGCGCAGCATGCGCCGTCGGCGGCTCAAGAAGCTATGGAAGCGTCTGGGCGAGCTTCGACGACAATCGAACCGTCGCGACCAGCTCATGCTCAAGCTCGGCGCGGCGAAGAAAGACGCTGGCCGAGCTTGGTTCCTCGTTGAGGTCCGGATCCCGAAAACCGACGAAGAGCTGGCCGCCCACGGGCTGACCTACCGTCTGCGTCGCGAGAAGCTGCGACAGGTGTTTCGCCGGGAGGGACGCTACCTGTTGCGCTCCAACATGACCAGCGAAGACCCGGCCGAGCTGTGGCGCCACTACATGCAGCTCACCGAAATCGAACAGGCGTTCAAGGAGCTCAAGCACCATCTTGCCATCCGGCCCATCTTCCACCAGCTCGAGGAGCGCATCGAGGCGCACATCTTCGTCTCGTTCATCGCCTATTGTCTGCTCGTGACTCTGACTCGTCTTCTACAGTTTCCGCGGATGTGCGGAAGCTCAGGTCTAACAAAAACAAGAAGTTAGGAGTCGCGCAGGGTGATTGGTCGCTGAATTGTAGTGGTAAATCATGGCTCGAAATTCCGAGAAATATCCCAATATTCCCTGGAATAAACGCCATGATCGCCCTACAATATGTGGTGTCAATGACGGAGACACCGCATGTTCGTCCGCGTCAAGAAAGTCGGCCCCTATCAATATCTTCAGATCGCCCAAAATCGCCGCGAAGGCAAGCGGGTCAAGCAATCCATCATTGCAACCCTGGGCCGGATCGACACGCTCAGCGCCAACGGCGCCATCGACCAACTGCTGCGCTCCGCGGCTCGTTTCGCCGAGCGCCTCATGGTGCTCGCCGAGCACCGCGGCGATACCCACGATGCGCCCGACGCCAAGGTCGTGTCGATCGGCCCGGCCTTGATCTTCGAGCGGCTGTGGCGCGAGACCGGCTGCCAGGCGGTGGTGCGCAAGGTGCTCACCCCCCGCCACCACCGCTTCGATGTCGAACGCGCGGTGTTCCTGACCGTGCTGCACCGCCTCATGGTCTCCGGCTCCGACCGTAGCGCGTTGCAGTGGCGCCGGGACCAAGCCATCGACGGCGCCGCACAGCTCGAGCTGCACCATCTGTACCGCGCGATGGGCTGGCTGGGCGAGGCGCTCGGGCAATCCGAGCCCGGCGCCCCCTCGCCGAGACGCATCAAGGACCTCATCGAGGAGGCGCTGTTCGCTCGGCGCCGTGACCTGTTTACCGACCTCGACCTGGTGTTCTTCGACACCACCTCGATGTTCTTCACCGGCGACGGTGGCGAGAGCCTCGGTCAGTACGGCAAGAGCAAGGACCGGCGCAGCGATTGCAAGCAGATGGTGCTGGGGATGGTCATCGACGGCGACGCGGTCCCGGTGTGCACCGAGATGTGGCCGGGCAACACCACCGACGTAACCACGCTCGATTGGGTGGCTGGACGGCTGCAACGCCGCTTCGCGGTGCGCCGGGTGTGTGTGGTCGCCGATGCCGGAATGATGTCGAAGAAGATGGTCGCGGCGGTCGAGGCACGCGGGTGGCTGTACATTCTCGGGGCGCGGCTGCGTCGCACCAAGGAGGTCCGCGACGTGGTGCTCGCCGACACCTCAGCGTTCGAGACGGTCGAGGTCGAGCGTCAACGCCCCGACCCGATGCAGCTTCAGGTCAAGGAGGTCACGGTCACACCGGGCAAGGGGGCTGCGAACCCATCACACCAGCCCCGTCGTTATGTGGTGTGCCGCAATCCGGACCAAGCCCGCAAGGATGCGGCCACGCGGGCTCAAATCCTCGCCGCACTCGAGGCCAAGCTGTGCAGCGACGGCCCCAAGAGCGTGATCGCCAACAAGGGCTACCTCAAGGCTGACCAGGGCGCCTTCGCCATCGACCTCGACAAGGCCCGCGACGAGGAGCGATTCGACGGCATGTGGGTGTTGCGCACCAACACCGACCTGAGCGCCGTCGAGGTGGCCTTACGGTACAAACAACTGTGGATGGTCGAGCAACTCTTCCGCACCGCCAAGAGCCTGCTCGACACTCGCCCCATCTTCCACAAGACCGACGCCACCATCTGCGGGCATGTCTTTTGCTCGTTCCTCGCGCTGGTGCTGCGCGACGAACTCTTGCGTCGCATGGACCAAGCCGGCGTGAGCGGCGAGTGGAATGACATCCTGCGCGATTTGAATGCGCTGACCGAAACCACGATTACCTACAATGGCAAGACCTTCGCGGTGCGCAGCAACGCCGTCGGGGTCACCGGCAAGATTGCGCAATGCGTCGGGGTCCGATTGCCCAATACTGTGCGCCAGATCGACGTCGAGACCCCGGGAGCTGAACCAAGCCACTGAAAACGACCGTTGAGAATCGCACTGTGCATTGGCATGTAGTGCCAAGGCATATTCTGTGCCCGATAACTCATTGACATCCAAAAACATTTAATTTTCTACTGTAGAAGACGAGTCTGAAGAACCTCGCCCGGCCACAGGCCCCCGGCCTCACCCCACGTGCCATCGTCGAGAAATTCGCCACGTTGCAGATGGTCGACATCCATGTGCCGACCACCGACGGGCGCCATCTGATGCTGCCGCGCCATACCCAGCCGAACCGCGAGCACGAGCTACTCCTGCGTCAACTGCACCTGAAGTTGCCGAAGCAACCCGCGCCCAAGCTGCTGTCTTGAAGCCCCGTTGGGGCCCTCCCGGTCGCCCCGTGTAGTGCCGACCTTTGGGGGTCCGATCACAGAAAATCAATGCCTTATCATCTCCCAAGGTGCCGAGTTGGCGAAGTCGGGTTAGGCTTCGCTCCAGTTTCCCTCCGAGATCCGATACGGCCCGGCTGTTCACAGCGGCGGCGCTCAGCGGCCGTTCGGACCTGCTGCCCTGGATCGTCGCCTTGTGGTCCTCGCTCACCCTGCTCGCAGTCGGCGGCCTCGTGCTTGTGCAGAGCCTCGGACGAGGCAGGCGCGACCCGGCCCGGGGAGTCGGCTCCATCTCCGACGACCCGGAAGCGGACGAGGAGCTTGTGGCCCGCCTCGACGCGCTCCTCGAAAGCCGGAGGCTCTATCTCGACCCCGAGCTGACGCTTGGTCGGTTGTCCCCCGCGCTGCATGTGCCGGCAAAGCAGCTCTCTGCTGCGATCAACCGGAACACAGGCGGCAATGTCTCCCGTCATGTCAACGGCTATCGGATCCGCGAGGCCTGCCGCGCGCTTGAGGCAGGGGCGAGCGTTACTGAAGCGATGCTGGACTCGGGATTCAACACCAAGAGCAATTTCAACCGCGATTTCCGGCGAATCACCGGTCAGACGTCCTCCGTCTGGCGCCGCACTGCAACCGATGGGACGCCACCCCGATAGCCGTCGGCCTCCGGGACTCGAGGTGTTTCCCCTCGGGATCGCGCGAGACCCGGGACGCCTGCACCGGCAAGGAGCAGGACGGATCCCGCGGCAACCGCACGAACCGAGTTCCAGAACTGCCACGGCGCCGAGTAGGATTGCCAGACTTCCCTTGCACGACCGACGGCAAGCGGAGCCTCGACCGCAGCCAGCATCTCGTTCAGCGGGACGTTGAACATGCTCGTCGGAAGCACCACGCCCAGGACGTAGAGCAGCCCGCCCGACCCGAAGACAAGTGCGGCGCGGCGCTCTCCTCTCTTCAACGCCACGAGCGTGCCGGCTGCAAGGGCAAGCGGCGTTCCGAAGTAGCCGAGTGCGAAGACCGGGTTGCGCACGCTCGCGTTCATGGCCTGCATGGCGGAGATGGCGACGTTGGGGTCCGCTGCATCGAGACCCCACATGGTCGACGAGACCCAAGCGTAGAAAAAGCCGAACATCGCCCCCGAGGACAGTATCGCGAGAATTGCGCAGGGCCTTGACAGGAATGCCCACGGCGGAACCGCTGGCGCGAGAACCTTGCTCACCGTGATTCCCCATCGCCCCGCGCCATCCGGCAACGGTGCACGCTCGGGCGACAACGACGAGCAACCAACATGCCGGAGATCCTCCGCCATTCGCGTTGCCCCAGTCTGTCGGCAGCGTAAAGTTTCGAGAAGCGAGGGAAGGGGCGTGGAATGGCGTTCGCGCCGCCTCGCAGACCACGCGGTGTCCGGACCGAAAGAGCGCATTCGCGCTGGTGAAAGCGCTCTTTCGGTCCGTGCGGCCAGCCACGGCAACGTCTCGGCACCCTCGCGACGAAAGTTGGTGAGATTTCCGGGCTGGCGCCAAGCGCTGTCGAAGCGGCTTGAGGGAGTACGGTCCGCGACGAAGAGCAGATTGGCGTCCGCGAGCCAGGAAATCGGCGTAATGTTGCGGCTAGACTGTCCGGCGGAATCTGGCAGCTCCCGGTGGCAGGGATGCAGAAGCAAGCGCGCATCGCGGTGGTCGGGGCCGGGTGGTGGGCCTGCGAATATCACATCCCCCACGTCCGGCAGAACCGCCAAGCGGAGCTGGTCTCGGCCTGCCGGCTCGGCGCCGCGGAGCTCGAGCGGGTTCGCCAACAGTTCGACCTGCCCCACGTCACCGAGAACCACCTCGAGGTGTACGACCGCCGCCCGGACGGCGTGATCGTCGCGTCGCCACACGTTTCTCACTTCGAGCACGCGGCGGAGGCGCTTCGCCGCGGATGCCACGTGCTCGTCGAGAAGCCGATGGCGACCCGGACCGCCGATGCCCGCGAGCTCGCGCGGCTCACCGGCGAGTCCGACCGGACCCTCATGACCCCTTACGGGCTCAACCACACCCCGTACATGGAGCAGGCCGCGGACTGGGTGCGGGCCGGCCGCATCGGGGCCGTCCGCCATGTCGCGCTCCACATGTCCTCCGCCCTCCTCGACCTCTTCGGCGGGGAGCCGATGCTCGAGACCTCGGAGCACTTCTTTCGCCCGCCGCCCTCCACCTGGGCGGACCCGGGCCGCGCCGGGGGCTACGGTTGGGGGCAGCTCTCGCACGCGCTCGCGGCCCTCTTCTTCGTCACCGATCTCGCGCCCGAGAGCGTCCATGCCGCCGTCCACCGCTCGAGGACCGCCGTCGACGACTTCGACGCGGCCGTCCTTCGATTCGAGGGCGGGGCCATCGGCACCCTCTCGGGCGCAGCCGGCCTCCCCAAGCACGGCGCGCCCCAGCTCGACCTCCGGATCTACGGCGAGGACGGGATGCTCCTCCTCGACGTGGAGGAAGGCCGCGAACGACTCTCGCTCCAATGTCACGACGGTTCCGACGACGAGCGGCGGATGGAGCGCGGCGAGGGATTCGGCTCCTACACCACCCGCGAGGCGGTGGACCGCTTCGTCGCAATCTGCCGCGGCGAGGTGGCGCGAAACTGCGGAGACCAGCTCGTGGGCCTGCGGACCGTCCAGGCCCTGGAAGCCCTGTACTCATCCGCGGACGCGGGCGCAACGGTAGCGTGCGGATGAACGAACGGGCGCACGGGGCGAACGGAGGCACCGCCGTCACGTTGCCGCGGCCGCGGTCGCGAACCCGGACGCGGACGCGGATTTGGCAGTGCCGATTCCGGGCGGGCGCGGGGCGCCGCGCCCGCCCGACTTTCCGGTCGAAGGAGGGCCGAGCATGAGCCATCGATACGCATGGGTGCTGGAGGTACGTCCCGGCTACGAGGAGGAATACAAGCGGCGGCACGACGAGATCTGGCCGGAGATGCTGGACGCCCTGCGCGAGGCGGGAGTCCGGAACTACTCGATCTTCCGCCACGGCCTCACCCTGTTCGGGTATTTCGAGACGGACGACCTCGAAGAGACCATCGCCCGGCTCGGGGAAAGCGAGGTCAACCGACGCTGGGCCGAGTACATGGCGCCGGTAATGAAGATCGAAGTCGACCCGGCGCGGAACTTCCCCTACCTGCTGCCGCTCCAGTGGCACATGGACTGAGCGGGGACGATGGGCGGCCAGCGGCTCCTCTCGACCTGCCGGCGCGGACGCCGGGAACCGCTTTCGCGGCCGTCCATGCCCTCGCCGGCATCACCGCCGTCTCTGCGAAGAGCGGGCGAGGCATGAGCGCCGGAGCCCACGGGGGGCACGCATCCGGCTCCACCGCGGTGGAGGCCGGCCCCGCACCGGGGGGGGCGCCGGGCGGGACCCCCGCGACCGCCGCGCCGGTGCTGGAGGTGAGCGGCCTCGCCAAGCGCTTCGACATGACGCAGGCGCTCGACGACGTGTCGCTCGCCCTTCACCCCGGCGAGATCCACGCCCTCGTGGGAGAGAACGGTGCCGGCAAGTCGACCCTCATCAAGATCCTGACCGGAGTCGAGCACTGCGATGCGGGAGAGGTCCGGGTGGAGGGCCGGGTCGTGCACCTCGCCAACGCCCAGGAGGCCCAGGCCCACGGGCTCGCCGCCATCTATCAGGAGCCCCTCGTCTTCCCGGACCTCGACGTCGCCGAGAACATCTTCATCACCCACCGCGACCAAGCGACGTTCGTCAACTGGCCGCGGATGTACGAGGAGGCGGAGGACCTCCTCGCGAGCCTCGGGGTACGGCTCGACGTGCGGGCGCCGGCCCGCGGGCTCACCCTCGCCGCGCAGCAGGCGGTGGAGATCGCGAAGGCGATCTCGCTCGAGGTCAAGGTCCTCATCATGGACGAGCCGACCGCTTCCCTCTCCGACCACGAGGTCCGGCAGCTCTTCCGGGTGGCCCGCCAGCTCCGCGACCGGGGGGTGGCGGTGCTCTTCATCACCCACCGGCTCGAGGAAGTGTTCGAGATTGCGGACCGGATCACGGTGCTGCGCGACGGCCAGCACATCTCGACCCGCCCCGCCGCGGAGGTGACGCGGGACCTCCTCATCCGCGACATGGTGGGCCGGGAGGTCGACCAGTTCTACGGGAACCGGGGAGCCGGCTCGACCCGGGCCATCGGCCAGCGCGTGTGCCGCGTCCGGGGACTCGCCCGGGAGGGGGTGTTCTCCGGGATGGACTTCGACCTCCACGAGGGCGAGGTCCTCGGCTTCGCGGGACTCGTCGGGTCGCGCCGAACGGACGTCGCCCTCGCCCTGTTCGGCATCCAGCCAGCGGACCGCGGCCGCATCGAGATCGATGGCCGGGAGGTGCGCATCACCTCGCCGCGGGCCGCCCAGCAGCTCGGTGTCGCCTACATGACCGAGGACCGGCGCAAGCTCGGGCTCGCCATGCCGCTCTCGATCGCGGCGAACGTCACCCTGCCCGTGCTCCGCCGGTACCTGACCCGGCTCGGCCTCATCCATCGCCCCCGGGAGGAGGCGGCCGCGGAGGGGTTCCGGCAGCGGCTGGACATCAAGGCTCCCTCCGCGATGCACCTCGTCGAGAAGCTCTCCGGCGGCAACCAGCAGAAGGTGATGTTCGGCAAGTGGCTGAACACCCGGCCGAGGATCTTCCTCCTCGACGAGCCGACGCGGGGCATCGACGTGGGGGCCAAGGCCGAGGTCCACGCGATGGTGCGCGAGCTCGCCGAGGAAGGGATGGCGATCCTCTGCATCTCCTCCGACCTGCCGGAGGTCCTCGCCATGAGCGACCGCATCCTGGTGATGCGCGAGGGGAGACAGATGGGCATTCTCGGGCGGGACGAGGCCACCCAGGAGGCGGTCATGTCCCTCGCCACCGGGGAGGGCGGCGCCACGGCGGAGGCGGGCGCCGCGGAGGGGAAGACCCCATGAGGCTTCGGGCGGAAACCAGGCGCGAGGGCGTGCTCCTCCTGCTGATCGTGCTCGTTCTGTTCGGTTTCTCTCTCGTCATCGAGAACTACTTGAGCGCGCGACTCTTCAATCGGGTGTCCGCGAGCGTCGCGATCCTCGCGATCCTCGCCATCGGCCAGACCCTGGTGGTCCTCACCCGAAACATCGACCTCTCGGTCGGGTCCATCGTCGGGTTCACCGCCTACTTCGTGGGCCAGCAGCTCTCGCTCGACAACGACATCCACCCCTTGGTGGCGGTGTCGATGGCCGTCGGCCTCGGCGCCGTGCTCGGGGCGTGCAACGGGGTGCTCGTGGCGTACTGCCGGGTGCCCGCAATCATCGTCACCCTCGGCACCCTCGCTCTTTTTCGCACGATCCTTGTCGAGTACTCCGATGCGCAGACCATCCTCACCGTCAACCTTCCGCAATGGCTGATCGACCTTCCCCGGCTCAACGTGGTGAGCTACGAGCGCCTGCACCTGCGGGTGGTGGTGGCCGTGATGCTTGGCGTAGCGGTGCTCTTTCAGCTCCTGCTCCGCTACTCCTCGTTCGGACGGCGGCTCTACGCGATCGGGTCGAGCCCGGAAGCGGCCCGCAACGCCGGGTTCCCCACCCAGCGGCTGGTGTTCATCGCCTTCGTCCTGTGCGGGGCGCTCGCCGGGCTCACAGGATTCCTCTTCCTCGCCCGGTTCGGCAACATCACGGTGGTGGCAGGAATCGGGCAGGAGCTCAAATCGGTGGCGGCGGTCGTGGTCGGGGGCATCAACATCTTCGGTGGCTCGGGCAGCGTCCTCGGCGCGGTGCTGGGGGCAAGCCTCATCGATCTCCTCGAGAACAGCCTCATTCGCTCCTTGCAGATCAGCGAGTTCCTGCGCGACGCACTGCTCGGAATGCTGATCCTGGCCGCGGTCGCGGTCGACAGCGTGCTCATGCGGCGAAGGCGGGACCGGTGAGCCGGGTCCGGGATCGCGGGAGGCGCGCACCGTGAACGGACGGACGGACGGACGCGAGTCCCGCTCCCCGGGCTCCCCCGACGCGATGGTGTTGGGCGGGACGCGGCCGTCGCCCGGCGCCCGGTTCGCCGCCGCGCTCGGGGCACGGGTGCGGAGCTGGGAAGGATTCCTCGCCGTGCTGCTCCTTTGCATCATCGTGATGAACGCCCTCACCTCCCCGTCCTTCCTCACCACGGAGAACCAGGTCAACCTCTTCGCCCTCTCGATCGAGAAGGTCATCGTCGCCCTCATCATGACCTTCGTCATCCTGAACGCGGAGATCGACCTCTCCGTCGCGTCGATGATGGGGCTTTCCGCCTGCGCCCTCGGCTGGCTCGTTCAGCAGGGCGTCCCGATGCCCGCGGCGCTCATCGTCTGCCTCTTTATCGGGATCGCGGGCGGTGCCTTCAACGGGTTCTGGATCACCGTCGTCGGCCTGCCGTCCCTGGTGGTGACCCTCGCGATGCTGATCGGTTTCCGGGGCCTCGCCCGAGTGCTCGTCGAGGACCGCTCCATCAAGGAGTTTCCGGCGTGGTTCGAGGCGCTCGGCCAGCAGTCCCTCATCGGCCCGTTCCCGCTGTCCCTCATCCTCTTCTTCGCGCTGCTGGTGCTCGCGGTGATCGTGCTCCGGTACAGCGGGTTCGGCCGACAGGTCTACGTCATCGGCATCAACCTCGAGGTGGCCCGCTACTCCGGCATCAACGTCGCGCGGGTCAAGATGCTGCTTTTCACCACGTCCGGCTTTCTCTCCGCGCTCGCCGGCATCCTCTTCGCGGCCCGACTCGGCACGGTCCGCGGCGACATGGGGCTAGGCTTCGAGCTCGACATCATCACCATCGTGCTGCTCGGAGGGGTGAGCATCTTCGGCGGCGCGGGCTCGGTGTACGGGGTCGTCCTGTCGATCCTCATCGTGCTGTACCTGCGGAACGGGATGTCCTTGAGCAACATCACCGGGCACCTGCAGACCGGGGTCATTGGAATCCTCCTGATCCTGTCCGCTATGATTCCGAACGTGCGGAGCTTTCTCGCCCACGTGGCCCGCCCGGGGCGCCTCCGCTGAACGCTCCGGCCATCCCCACCGGCAGTCGGACGGACGGGCCGCCCCTTCCGCAGCCGAATCGCCGTAGCCGAAGCCCAGACCTCAGGAGAAATAAATGAAATTCAACAAGCTACTTACCCTGTCAGCCGTAGCCGCAGCCCTCGGCGCAGGCCCCGCCCATGCCGAGGTCATGGCCGAGAAGGGGAAGGAGGCCAACCTGGTGCTCGTTCCGAAGTTCATCGGCATCCTGGTGTTCGACCAGGCCCACGATGGCGCCCGCGAAGCGCACGAGGAGCTCCAGAACCCGGGCACCCTCGAGTTCATCGGGCCGACCCCGGAAAACAGCGTCGCCGGCCAGATCGAGATCGTGACCACCGCCACCACCCAGGGGCAGGACGGGGTCATGCTCTCGAACAACTCCGGGGACCAAATCGTCCCCGCCGCCAAGGCGGCGCGCGAGAAGGGCCTCGCCCTCGTCACCTGGGACTCCCAGATCCCCTCCGCGGAGGGCGAGCAGGTGTTCGTCGCCCAGGTCGACTTCGACGAGACCGGGGTGGTGATGGCCGACATGGCGCTCAGCATCCTCGGGGAGGAAGGCGGCGACTTCGCGATCCTCTCCGCGACGCCGGATGCCGCCAACCAGAACTCCTGGAACGCGGCAATGCAGGAAGCTCTCAAGGAGGAGAAGTACGCGGGGCTCAATCTCGTGGACATCGTCTACGGCGACGACCAGTCGGAGAAGAGCTACAACCAGGCGCTTGCCCTCATCGACAAGTACCCGAACATGAAGCTCATCATGGCTCCGACGTCGGTGGGCATCGTCTCCGCGTCGAAGGCGCTTCAGGACGAGGACCTCTGCGACCAGATCAAGGTGAGCGGTCTCGGTCTTCCCGCGGAGATGGTGAGCTACACGATGAACGGCTGCGCCCCGGAATTCGCGCTCTGGAGCTTCGTCGACCTCGGCTACCTCACCTACTACGTGACCTACCTCATCGCCACCGGGCAGATGGAGGGGGTCGAAGGCGAGACCTTCAACGCCGGGCGCATGGGCACCTACACCATCCACAAGGACCCGACCCGGGAGAAGGGCCTGCGGGTTCTCATGGGACCGTTCTCCGTCTACAACAAGGACAACGTGGAGGCGGCGGCCCGCTGAGGGCCCGTTGCCGGCGGGAGCCCGTCTCCCGGACCGTTTCGACGAGGAAGCCGGCGGCGGCGAGCCGCCGGCTTCCGGCGCCTCGCGTCCCTGCCCGTTCGTCCGCATGAAGCTCTGGGACCCGCACTTCCACCTCTGGGACGTCTCCCCGGGAACGATGAGCGGCCATGACCCAAGCCAGCTCGCCGCCGTGGATGGCGATCCGGTCTACGGCCGGACGCGGTACGAGGCGGACCTCGCGATCGAGGGATTCGAGCTCACCGGAGGCGCCCTCGTCGAGGCGGTGAGCGTCTGCCACGTCGAGGAGGACGGGCCACCCTTCGCCGGATCTTGCGTGGCGGAGGCGCAGTGGGTATCCGGGCAGTTGGCCGCCTCGCCGCTCGACTACGTCATCGTCGCCTCGGCGCCGCTCGAGGACCCGGACCTTCCCGCCATTCTCCACGAGCTCGCAAGCTGCCCGGGGCTCCGCGGCATCCGGCAGATCGTGAACCACGAGCCGTCGTGGCCCCGCAACGAATGGCGCGGGGACTTCCTCGATCAGGCGGCGTGGCGAAGGGGATTCGCCCGGCTCGAGGAGTTCTCCCTCGCCTTCGACCTTCAACTCAACCCCGGCCAGTTCCGGAAGGCCGCCCGCCTCGTCGCGCGCCATCCCGGGATCCCCATCGTCATCGGCCATCTCGGGAGCCCGACCCTGGCCGATCTGCGCGAGGGCAAGGTCTATTGGGAGGGGCTCGAGGCTCTCGCCGATCTCGAGCAGGTACACATCAAGATCTCGATGCTCTCGTACGCGGACGGCGAGTGGGACCGGAACCCGCTCGTGCGCGATTCGGTGCGCCGCGCGATGGACCTCTTCGGCCCCGGGCGATGCATGTTCGCTTCGAACTTCCCGGTCGAGAAGCACGTCGGATGGCCCGCCGCTCGCCTCTTCGCCGCGTTCCGGGACCTCGCCTCGCACCTCGACCCGGCCGACCAAGAGGGGCTGTTCGCGGACAACGCGAGGCGGGCCTACGGGGCCGCGGAGACCGCCTCGCCGTGAGCGGGGCCCCCCGAATCTCGACCGACTCCCGGGGCGGGCGCGGCTTCCCGCCGGACGCGCCGGGCTCGGTGGCGCGCCGCTAGCCCCGTTCCCATCCGGAGAACCGCCATGCGACTGAAGGACAAGGCCGCCATCGTGACCGGGGCGGGGGCCGGGATCGGCCGCGCCACCGCCATCCGCTTCGCAGAGGAAGGGGCGAGGGTGATGGTCGCGGAGATCGACGAAGCGGCCGGGGAGGAAACCGCGGAGGCGATCCGAAGGGCGGGCGGCGAAGCGTCGTTCCACCGGACGGACGTCGCGGACGCGGCGGCGGTGGAGCGGATGGTGGAGGCGGCGGTGGCGGAGCTCGGCTCCGTCAACGTGCTCGTCAACAACGCGGCCGCCTTCGTGTTCGGGAAGATCGAGGAAGTGTCCGCGGAGGACTGGGCGAAGGTCCTGGGAGTGAACGTGCTCGGCTACGCCCATACGGTGCAGGCGGTGCTGCCCCACATGCGCGCCGCCGGGGGCGGCGCCATCGTCAACGTCGCCTCCATGAGCGGCTTCATCGCCCAGCCGGGCTTCGTCCCCTACAACACGTCGAAGGGCGGCGTCATGCAGCTCACCCGCTGCCTCGCGATGGACCTCGCGGACGACCGCATCCGGGTCAACGGGGTCTGCCCCGGCCCGATCTACACCCAGGCGAGCGAGCGGCACATGGACTTCATCGGGATCGACCGGGAAGAGGGCCGCCGCCTCTTCGGGCAGGATACGCTGCTCAAGCGCATGGGAGAGCCGGTCGAGATCGCGAACGGCATTCTCTTCCTCGCCTCGGACGAGGCGTCCTACATCACCGGCGCCCATCTCGTCATCGACGGGGGCGCCACCATCGACTGACGACAGGCCGCATCGCACCCCGCGAACATCCGCGAGAAACCGCCCATGAGCCATTCCGTGCGCCACCACCTGCGCCTTGAACTCGACGACTACGACCGGAGCATCCGCTGTTTTCTGCCCGCCTACGAGGAGATGCTTTCCCTGGCCGCGGGCATCATCGCGGAGGCGAATCCCGAGAGCGTGCTCGACCTCGGGGCCGGCACGGGAGCCCTGACCCTGGCCGTGCTGGAGCGCTGCGAGAGCTGCCAGGTCGAGCTGATCGACATCGATCCGGAGATGCTGGACCAGGCCCGGGAGCGGCTCGCGCCTTACGCTTCGCGAGTCCGGTTCACCGAGCGGGCGTTCCAGGGCCCGTTACCTGAATGCGACGTGGTGACCGCCTCCCTCGCCCTGCACCACGTGCCCACCATGAGCGAGAAGCGGGCCCTCTACGACACGGTCCACGATGCTCTGCGCCCGGGCGGGCTGTTCGTGAACGCCGACGTCACGATGCCGGCCGATCCATCCGAGCGCCAAGCCGAATATGAAACCTGGGCCGCCCACCTCGTGTCCAGCGGTATCGAGGAAGAACGCGCCTGGGAGCACTTCAGGGAGTGGGAGGAGGAAGATTTCTACTTTCCTCTGGAAGACGAGCTCACGGCCCTCGCGGCCGCCGGCTTCGCCGCGGACTGTCCGTGGCGCGTCATCCCCTCCACGTTGACAAGAGGCGTGAAATCGGTGGCGCCGGCACCATGAGAAGCACGAGACGACTGGACTCGGGCAGCGAAGCGCGCGCGTTCGGAGCGCCTGCAAGCCGGCCGTGGAACCGAACATCCGGTTGGCGGACTCGTGGAATCCCACCGACTCGTCGATTTCGATGCCGATCAGGAGCTCGGTGCGAGAACCTTGCGCGGCGTCCCTGGTGAATTCGCGCGGGGCGCGTCCACTTGTCGCCCCCCGGTCGAAAGGCTAGCCTTCGCACCCCCGATTTCGCCTCGGAACCGAGCCCGGCCGAAGGGTGGACCCGCGCGCCGGCCAAACCGAAACCGACCGTCCCGGAGCAGGGAGAGAGGCATGATGCGTGTTGGATTGAAGACAATTGCCGCGGGGGCGGCCCTCGGGAGCATCCTCGCCACCGCCCCGGCCCAGTCCGCGACGTTTCGATGGGCATTTCAGGGGGACGTCCAGACGATGGACCCCCACGGCCTGTTCGAGACCATGACCCTCGGATTCCAGCGCGGCATCTACGAGGGCCTCGTGGCGCGCGACGAGAACATGGAGCTCGTCGGGGCCCTTGCGGAGAGCTGGGAGAACGTCGAGCCGAACACCTGGCGCTTCCACCTCCGAAAGGGGGTCAAGTTTCACGACGGCTCCGTCCTCGCGGCGGACGATGTCGCGTTCTCCGTCGAGCGGATTCGCTCCGAGGGCTCGGACCTCAAGGTCGTCGCCCAGCTCATCCAGGAGACGCGAATCGTCGACGACCACACCATTGACCTCGTCACCCCGGCGCCGAATCCGATCCTTCCGCTTCAGCTCGAGATCTTCTACATCATGGACCGGGGCTGGGCGGAGCGGAACAACGCCACCGAGGTCACCAACGTCAAGGGCGGTGACGAGGGCAACTACGCGAACCTGAACGCCAACGGCACCGGCCCCTTCACCCTCGAGTCGCGTCAGTCCGGGGTGAAGACCGTACTCGTCGCCAACCCCGAGTACTGGGGCGAGATGAAGGGCAACGTCACCGAGGGCGTCTTCACCCCCATCTCCCAGGACGCGACCCGGGTCGCGGCCCTCATCTCGGGGAACGTGCACATGGCCTACCCGGTGCCGGTGCAGGACTGGCAGCGGCTCGCGGATGCGGAGGGTGTCAAGCCGCTCACCGGCCCCGAGGCACGGACCATCTTCCTCGGACTCGATCAGATCCGCGACGAGCTCCTCTACTCCAACGTCAAGGGCAAGAACCCGCTCAAGGACCTTCGGGTCCGCCAAGCGTTCATCCATGCCATCGACATCGACGCGATCCGCAAGAAGGTCATGCGCGACGCGAGCGTGCCCGCGGGTCTGATGGTCGCCCCGCAGATCAATGGGTTCACGGAGTCGATGAACGATCGGCCGCCGTACGATGTCGCGAGGGCGAAGGAGCTGCTCGCCGAGGCCGGCTATCCGGACGGCTTCGAGCTCACCATGGACTGCCCCAACGACCGCTACGTCAACGACGAGCGGATCTGCCAGGCGGTGGCCTCGATGCTGGCCAAGATCGGGGTGAAGGTGACGCTCCTCGCGCAGACCAAGTCGAAGTACTTCGGCAAGGTGCTCGCCCAGAACGACTACGACACGAGCTTCTACCTGCTCGGCTGGACTCCCTCCACCTTCGACAGCCACAACCCCATCTCGGCGCTGATGGCCTGCCGGGGCGGCGAAGACCGGATCGGCGCGTTCAACCTCGGCGGATACTGCAACTCTCGGATCAACGAGCTTGCGGCGATGATCCAGTCCGAGACGGACCAGGTGAAGCGCCAGGCGATGATCGAGGAGGCGTTCCGGATCCACAAGGAGGAGGTCGGCCACATTCCGCTCCATCAGCAGCCCTTGTCCTGGGGGGTGTCGGAGCAGGTGGACCTAGTCCAGCGCCCGGACAACGTGCTCGATCTGCGCTACGTCACGGTGCAATGACCCCGGGACGCGGGTGGGGGCGATGACCGCCCCCACCCGCCCCCCGGCGGCGCTCCGAGCGCCGCCTCCGGTTCCGCCGCAAGCCGCCGGCACCCGCGCGACGAAGATCGGCGAGAGAAGCGCGCCGGCAGGCCGAAGGATCTCGAGCTGAATGCCGGCCTTCCTGTTTCGGCGCTTCCTCCAGTCCATCGTGGTCATGCTGGCCGTTGCGCTCATCGCGTTCGCCCTCTTCCGCTACGTCGGCGACCCGATCAACAACCTGGTCGGGCAGGACACGACCCTCGAGGAGCGTGAAGAGCTTCGCGAGCGCCTGGGCCTCAACGACGCCTTCATCGTCCAGTTCGCGCGCTTCGTCCGCGACGCCTCGATTGGGGAGTTCGGGTTCTCGTACCAGCACCGGCGCCCGGTGAGGGAGCTCGTCGCGGAGCGGCTGCCCGCGACCCTCGAGCTGTCGTTCGTGTCCGCGCTCCTCGCCTTGCTCGTCGGAGCCCCGATGGGCGTCTACACCGCGCTCCGGCGCCACGGGATCCTCTCCCGCGGGTTCATGACCCTCTCCCTCGTCGGGGTATCGCTGCCGACGTTCCTCATCGGCATCCTGCTCATCCTCTTCTTCGGGGTCATTCTCCGCTGGCTGCCGACCTTCGGCCGGGGCGAGGTGGTCGCCATCGGCTGGTGGACGACCGGGTTCCTGACCGGGTCCGGCCTCAAGTCCCTCATCATGCCGTCCATCACCCTCGCCCTCTTCCAGATGACCCTCATCATGCGGCTTATCCGAGCCGAGATGCTGGAGGTGCTCCGGACCGATTTCATCAAGTTCGCCCATGCGCGCGGCCTGCCGGCCCGCTCCGTCCATTTCCGCCATGCGCTCAAGAACACGATGGTGCCGGTCATCACCATCACCGGGCTTCAGCTCGGCTCCATCATCGCCTTCGCGATCATCACCGAGAGCGTGTTCCAGTGGCCAGGGATGGGACTGCTCTTCATCCAGGCCATCGGCGAGGTCGACATCCCGGTGATGGCCGCGTATCTGGTGCTGATCGCGTTCTTCTTCGTCGCCATCAACCTCGTCGTCGACATCCTCTACTTCGTCGTGGACCCGCGCCTTCGCGCGGACAAGGCGACGGCCAACGGGCAGTAGAACGGGCAGCGGGGCAGGGATCATGTCAACGGCCATGCGCGCGACCGGCCTCGGCGACCATGTTCGCCGCGCCCTCGACAGCGACCTCTGGTACAGCTTCACCCGCTCGCCGGTGACCGTGGTCTCGGCTGCCATCACCGCCCTCATCTTCCTTGCCGCCGCCCTCGCGCCGTGGGTCGCTCCGCACGATCCCTTCGACCTCGCGAGCATCGATCTCCTCGACGCGAGCCTCCCGCCGGTGTGGATGGCAGACGGGGACACGAGGTTCCTCCTCGGGACCGACGACCAGGGCCGGGACGTCTGGTCGACGATCATCTTCGGAGCCCGGATCTCCCTCGTCGTCGGCTTCGCGTCGGTGATCTTCTCCCTCGTGTTCGGGGTCGGGCTCGGGCTCGTCAGCGGCTACGTCGGCGGGCGGCTCGATGCCTTCATCATGCGGGTCGCCGACGTGCAGCTCTCGTTCCCGGCGATCCTGATCGCGCTCCTCATCGACGGCGTCGCGCGATCCGTGCTGCCCCGCGATCACCACGACGAGCTCGCGTTCTACGTCCTCATCTTCGCCATCGGGATCTCCGGCTGGGTGCAGTACGCCCGCACCGTCCGGGGCTCGACCCTGGTCGAGAAGAACAAGGAGTACGTGCAGGCGGCGCGGGTCATCGGCATCCGGCGGGGCGCCATCCTCCTCCGGCACATTCTTCCCAACGTCATGGGGCCGGTGCTGGTGATCGCCACCATCCACCTCGCGGTCGCGATCATCACCGAGGCGACCTTGAGCTTCCTCGGGGTCGGGGTGCCGCCGACCACCCCTTCGCTCGGTACTCTCATCCGGGTCGGGAACGACTTCCTCTTCTCGGGGGAGTGGTGGATCACCATCTTTCCCGGGCTCGCCCTGGTGGTGCTGGTGCTCGCGGTGAACCTGCTCGGGGACTGGCTCCGCGACGCCCTGAACCCGAAGCTCAGGTGACAAGGGCGGCGGGGACGATGGCGACGGCGACGGCGATGGCCCTTCTCGACATCCGGAACCTGCGGGTCGAGTTCCCGAGCCGCCGGGGAAGCCTCGTCGCCGTCGACGACGTGTCGCTCGCCGTCGAGCCGGGCGACATCCTCGGAGTGGTGGGAGAATCGGGAGCCGGGAAGTCGACGGTCGGAAACGCGGTCATCGGGCTCCTCGAGCCGCCCGGGGAGATGACCGCGGGTGAGGTCCGGCTCGCGGGGCGGCGCATCGACAACCTGGAAGGCGCGGAGAAGCGCAAGCTCCGCGGCAAGCGGATCGGGATGATCTTCCAGGACCCACTGACGAGCCTGAACCCCCTCCAGACCATCGAGCAGCAGCTCGTCGAGACCATCGACCTCCACCTCGGGACCGGTGAGGCGGCCGCGAGGCGGCGCGCCGTGGACCTCCTCCGGCAGGTCGGGATCCCCGAGCCCGAGCTCCGCGTGAAGCAGCACCCCCACCAGTTCTCGGGGGGCATGCGCCAGCGGGCGGTGATCGCGCTCGCCCTCGCGGCGGAGCCCGACGTGATCATCGCCGACGAGCCGACGACCGCCCTCGACGTCTCGATCCAGGCCCAGATCCTCGATCTCATGCGGGCCCTGTGCAAGTAAGAGAACGTCGGGATGATG